>NZ_JAGGQM010000001.1:0-134488 GCF_018613295.1 Bacillus sp. ISL-39 | reverse complement strand
GGCTACTTCAGACAAAACTAGCTGCTCCAGCTGTGATTTTGTCCGAACCCGGGACTACTTCGGACAAAACTACCTGACATCCCTTTGATTTTGTCCGAACCTGAGGCTGCTTCAGACAAAACTAGCGGCTTCAGCTGTGATTTTGTCCGAACCCGGGGCTACTTCGGACAAAACTAGCGGACATCCCTTTGATTTTGTCCGAACCTGGGACTACTTCGGACAAAACTACCTGACATCCCTTTGTTTTTGTCCGAACCTAAGGCTACTTTGGACAAAACTAGCGGACTTCCCTTTGATTTTGTCCGAACCTGCGCCCCCTCTCCAATTTTCCTCCAGAAAAAATAGCGTGGAATAAATTCCACGCTAAAAAAAGATTCACATTCATTAATTCTTCCAGTTCTTCACCATCTCATTGACAATCTCGAAAGAATTCTTGGATGCGAGTTTCGTAAATTCAAGGAAGTTAACGTCTGCTGAGCCGTCTGCCTGGTCAGACATTGAACGAATGATCACGAATGGGATGCTGTTCATGCTGCATACTTGTCCCACGGCTGCGCCTTCCATTTCTGTACAATATCCATTAAGCTCCTCATAAAGAAACTTTACCTTATCACGGTCGGCGATGAACTGATCGCCTGACAGTATTCTCCCACTGATAATTTTCTTATCCGCAACAATTTCTTCGGTTGCTGAAATTGCCAAATCCACCAAACGCCCGTCGGCTTTAAATACAGATACTTCCGTATATGGGATTTCCCCTAGTTTGAAGCCCAGTGCACGAACATCCATATCATGCTGCACACAATCAGTGGAGATGACAATGTCCCCAATTCTCAGGTCAGGATTTACAGCACCCGCTACGCCGGTGAAAACAATCTCGGATGCAGAGAATTCATCAATCAGGATTTGAGTACATACACTCGCGTTCACTTTCCCTACACCAGATTTACATAGTACAATGTCATACCCATTGAAGGTGCCGACATAGAAAGTGATGCCTGCTTTCTTTTTCTCATCATAATCCTTCATGGCGTCGAGGATATGCTGTATTTCTTCATCCATTGCACCAATAATACCAATTCTGCTCATCTTTTTGTCCTCCAATTTATAATAAGTTCTTTATCTAACTTCCGGTCTCTCCTGGCTTCTGCGACTGTTTTTCGTCCTATCCCCTATGTCCATTTACTAACTATGTAAAATTTCATGACAGGAGTTTCGACATTCGATTTGCTTCATAGAGTACTTTTTCTTCATCTATCGTTGTAAAATGTCCGTTGGCAAGAATTTGTTTTCCCTGTACATAGACATCCTTTACATCCCGTCCAGACCCGGAATAAACAAGGTGGGAAACTGGATTATGCTTAGGATAAAAGAAAGACTGATTGGAATTTACGACGATAAAATCTGCGTCTTTTCCTGCTTCAAGAGATCCAATCCGATCATTCAGCCAGAGGGATTCTGCTCCATGGATCGTAGCCATCCTCAAAGCTTCCTGAGCGGTGATTACCGTCGCATCCTGGGCAAATCCTTTATGGATCGTCGCGACAGCTTTCAGCTCTTCAAATAAGTCGAGATTATTGTTGGAAGCTGCACTGTCTGTCCCAAGGCTGACGGTCACTCCCTTTTCCAGCATTTTGCCAATCGGGGCAATGCCGCTGCCCAATTTGAGGTTACTGATGACATTATGTGATACCTTCACATCTTTTTCCGCGAGGATTTGAATATCTTCGTCATTCACATGCACCGCATGGGCGACAAGCGAAGGCCGTTCAAAGAATCCTAACTTTTCCAGGTGGCGTACCGGTGTAGCGCCGTATTCTTCGATATTCTTATCTACTTCAAATTTCGTTTCGGACATATGAGTATGCAGCGGAACATTCAGCTCGGCCGATTTATCAATGATCTGGGAGATATACTCTGGTGAGCAGGTATACGGGGAGTGAGGTGACAGCATCGTCGCAATCCTTCCATTGGCGCCGTTATTCCAGCTTTTTGCAAAATCTGCCGCTTCCTTAAGCTTGCTCTGTCGAAGTTCCTCCGAACCAAAGCCTATCACACCCCGGCACAGCACTCCACGGATGCCTGCTTCCTCAACTGCCATTGCGACCTCATCCATATTGTCATACATGTCAACAAATGTCGTTGTACCAGTGCGGATCATTTCAAGGATAGATAGCTTCGCACCCCATCTTGCATGTTCAGGTGTATATTTAGCTTCAAGCGGCCAAATTTTGTCCTCCAGCCATGTCTGCAAATGCAAATCATCCGCATAGCCTCGCAGCAGTGACATCGGCGTGTGTCCATGGGTATTGACCAGGCCAGGGAGCAGGGTATTCCCTTTTAAATCTACTTTTTCCTCATAAGAGTTAAAATCATCAGGCGTGATGCCCACATAGATGATTTTCTCCCCTTCAACGGCAATAGCCCCATTCTCGATCACTGCATGATCTGTGTTACTCGTAACAATCGTCCCATTATAAAATATCTTCCTCGTCATATTAATCTCTCCTATGTAAGAACACTTACTTACTAGAATCTGGTGCTAGTCATTAAAATATGCCTGCCGTTTTAATTTATCAAAATAAGTTTCATTTTTATAGAGAATTTGCTATTTTATTTTGTGTAGATACTGTTGAATCAAAAGGAGAAGGAATATATGGATTTCCAATTTGAACTGATAGAAGACAAGGTTGAATTTTTTGAAGCGGTCGATTTAAAAACTCTTGAAAAAAAAATCAATAAGCAAATCGAAATCAATAAAGCGATCATGCTGTCTGTCCATCTTGTGTCCCACCAGATGCATCTAGATGATAAAGGAAGGCTGTTCTATTCCGCTGTTGTCCACTTCAAGGCAAAAAAATAAAGGGGCTGCCATTCTTTCGCCCCTTTCCCTTTACATCTTTATCGCTTATCGTTTTGAATCAATTCTTCTACCTTTACTGGCTTCCAGCCTTCGCCGTCCACCCACTGAATCCAAACTCTGAATGTCTGGTCACTGCCCTTCTCAGAAATCGTTCCAACCGCTGTATTAGGCGCACCGCCATTTTCATTCCACCATACTGTCATGTTGTCTTTATTGATTCCGGTAGCGTAGGAATAGGCCAGAATCATTTCCTGCCAATCTACTGCATTTTGGTCGAATACGGTATTATGTTCGCCGGATTGGGTAGTACCGACGGGTTTCCATTCAGGGTTTTCAATTGTTTGTTTCACATTGGCATCACTGCCGCCCTCAGTCACAATTGGATCAGCCAATTCTTCATCATTTTCAGACTCATCAACAGCCTCTTCTGACTCTGTTTCATCAGCCGCTTCTTTATCTGAATCCTGGCTATCGTCTTTTTTGGCCGTATCCTTGGTGTCCTCTTTTTTATCTGGAGAGGCTGCGTCCTTATCCTTCTCGGCCGCAACACCGTTTTGATCGGCTGCCCCTTCATCATTGCTGAAGAAAATGTTAAATGAGACAATTCCAATTAACAAAATGACGACAACAATCAAGCTATTTAAAATAAGGTTCGTTTTTCTGCGCTTAGCCCTTAATCGTGAACGTGTCCCCTCATTTAGGTTATCATAATCATCGTGCTTCAAGATCTTTCCCTCCCTTATAAGGTTGTCAACATTCTACCATGACTGGGGGCAAACTTGAAGGATTTTATATTCATCTAATGATGGCTCAATTGTTTTCAGGACCTTCAGCATGGTTAAATGCATACACCTCTTTTACTATATCTGCAAAAAGGGGATTCACACCGCCTTCATCTTCTAAAACCCCTAAGTTGACAGTTACAAGAGCATACTTAGGTTTTTCATAGGGAAAATATCCGGCGAACCACTTATTATGCAGCTGCTTGTCGCTATTATTGTAAATCCCGGTTTCCGCTGTTCCAGACTTTCCCGCCACGGCATACGGCAAGTCCCTGAACCACCTACCCGTTCCCTGCTCATTCACAACAACCTCTCGTAAAAGCTTTTGTAGTTTCATCGCGGTGAATGGAGATATTTTGTCTCCTTCAAGCTTCTGTTTAGGAAATTCAGTCATTTCAGCACCATTTTGATACTGGATGGACAGAACAGCCCTGATCATGTCTTTTTCCCCGCCCCTGGCGATTGTAGCCATCATGTTCGCAACGGCGAGGGGAGACACCCTTACTTCATGCTGGCCAATTCCCGATAAAGCTGCAAAATTTTTATCTTTCCGTGCTTCATCAGATAAAAAGACCCTTCCCTTTTCCTCGTCCTGAAGCTGGCTGAAATCTTCAAGATGGAAAATATCACCCTTCCATCCTGTACCGCCAGTGATTGACAGCTTCTCTGCGTATTTTTCGAGCATATTGGGGTCCTGCTCCTGAAGCTCCCTGGCCACTTCTCCAAAAGCCCTGTTGCAGCTTACTGCAAAGCTATCAGTGAAATTGAGCATTCCATAGTCATATTTCAAATCTGGTGCACCGCTGATTGTTTTGCTGCAATCAAATTTCCTGGCTGGATCATCAAGTCCCTGATCGATCGCTGCCGCCGCAACAACCGTTTTAAAGATGGAACCGGGTATATGCTGCTTGACCATCATATTTTCTATTCCTTCATCATCGAAGGGTTTTCCCTGATTAATGACAGGCCTTGACACCATTGCCAGTATACTGTTTGTTTCAATATCGAGAAGCACCACACCGCCTCTGTTGATGTTGTGCAAATCAACTTTGTCCTCTAAAAGCAATTGCAGGTCTTTGTCTATTGAAGTCTGGAGGTTAATTGGATAAAAAGGATTTGCTGGGTCAATGTATTTTACATTAATCCCGAATAGTGGTGCTCCTTCTCCGTCGACATGATAAACCAGCTTTGATTTCCCTTCAGCAACAAGGAACTCGTCAAAGCTCTTTTCCAATCCGGAGAGACCAATCAAGGTTCTTGGCAGGAAATCTTTCTCGCCATACCTTGATTTTAGAAGTGCTTCATTCTCGCCTATGATACCCAGAAGCTGGGCAGCCGGCACTTTCTCCATTGGATACTTCCGCTCAACGGCAAAAACTCCCGGGATTTCCAGCTCATTAATAATTTCCATCTGACTCTTTGTCAAAATCACCGGGTCCGGATCGCCAAAAGCAAATGGTTCCTTGGACTTTTCCACTGCTTTTTTCAATGAGTATACAGATATGCCTAGAGTACGCGCAACCTTGTCAGCTTCCCAGTCCATCTTCTTTAAAAAGGGGAACAGGACGAGAACGGACGAAGTTTCATAGGATAAAGGGGCCCCTGAGCGGTCGAGGAAGTTTCCTCTCCCATTATCTACGACCATTTCCTGCGACCTTTGCTTGACGCTTGCTTCTATAAGATTAATTTCATGCCTGGAAAAGGATTCCGTTTCAAATAACTGCAGCTGGGCCAGCCTTAAAACCAGCAGACAAAAGGCAGCTATACAAATGGAAATCCATGCCACCATTCTTTTTTTTCGCATAAAAAACACCTCGTCAAAAGTGTTGACGAGGTGCCGAGGTTTCAAACATATGGTATTTACTTTATTGTCGTGATGCGAACGTTCATTTCACCGCCAGGAGTCTGGACAGTCACTTCGTCCCCTACTTTTTTGCCCATCAGGCTTTTCGCAATCGGAGAGTCGTTCGAGATTTTGCCCTCAAACGGGTCAGCTTCAGCGCTTCCTACTATTGTATAAGATTCTTCATCGCCATCAGGAAGCTCGACGAAAGTCACTGTACGGCCAAGGCTGACTGCATCTGTGCTCACTTCATTTTCCTGGATGATTTTTGCATTGCGGATCATATTTTCAAGAGTCGTGATACGTCCTTCTACAAAGGCTTGTTCCTCTTTTGCGGAATCGTACTCAGAGTTCTCTGAAAGATCGCCAAAGCTGCGAGCGATCTTGATTCTCTCAACAACTTCTTTTCGTTTAACAGTCTTTAATTGTTCCAATTCTTGTTCCAGCTTTTCTTTTCCTGCCTGTGTCATAGGAAACACTTTTTCTGTAGCCAAAATACTTCACTCCTTCTAGTCTTCACAAATCCCCAATAAAATAGATTGTGTAATATTATATTATGTATCCTGAAAAATATACAGGAGCGCGTCCTTGGGCAGGGCGCGCGATTTAAATAGAGCCACTTCAGGCCATTTATTTCTCATTGGACAAAAGGAAGCACTTTATTCAAGTACTTCCATGTCCACATTATCTATGCTATTGTGTCACAAAAATGATTTTTGTTCAAGAATTGTTTGAATTTTTGTTACCATCAGGTCGATCGCAACATGGTTGTGGCCGCCTTCCGGAATGATCACATCTGCGTAACGCTTCGTCGGTTCGATGAACTGGTTGTGCATCGGCCTAACCACAGTCACATACTGTTCGATGACCGAGTCCATTGAACGGCCGCGCTCCTTGATGTCTCGAAGCAGCCTGCGGATGATCCGCAGATCGGCATCTGTATCGACATAAAGCTTGATATCCATCAGATCGCGCAATCTTTCGTCCTCAAGGATCAGGATTCCTTCAAGGATGATAACATCCTTCGGTTCAACATGGACAACTTCGCTTGATCGAGTATGGACGGCATAATCATAAACCGGCTTCTCAATCGCCTCGTGGCGGAGCAGCTTTTGGATATGCTCGATCAACAGATCATTGTCAAATGCCAGCGGATGGTCATAATTTGTTTTTAAACGCTCTTCCATTGGCAGATGGCTTTGGTCCTTGTAATAGTAGTCTTGTTCAATCATCAGGATTGATTGACTCTTAAAGCTATCATATATTGCTTTTGTTACACTAGTCTTTCCTGAGCCGGAGCCGCCGGCTACACCAATTACAACAGGTTTGCGGTCCATTGATTTACTTCTCCTTCCGCATCATGTTATTTGGGTAGACAGGCTTGTCCATCTTGAACTTGACGATTTGCAGCGGATGGCGGGCAACATCCAGTTCATTGCCATCTTCATCCCAAATCTTCTCGACAACATGAGTGAAGTTCTCGATTTCAGGCCCAAAGAATTCAACCTCGTCGCCAGGCTTGAAGTAGTTCCTTTGCTGAAGTGTCACCATTTGTGTCTCAGCATCGTAATCAAGCACTAGGCCGGCAAAATCAAAAGTTGTCTTTTTGCTATGGTTTCCAAACATTTGCTCTTTATACCCTGGAACTCCTTCAAAGAAGGCAGTTGCTGTCTCACGGTTTGCACATTTATCCAATTCCTCAAGCCATTCCTGCTTGATAACGAAGTTCTCAGGATCCGCGCAATATGCATCAATCACTTTGCGGTATACACTGACTACCGTTGCAATGTAGTGGATCGACTTCATGCGGCCTTCGATTTTAAGGCTGTCGATGCCAAGCTCGATCATGCGCGGAATTGATTCAATCAACTTAAGGTCCTTAGGGCTCATCGCGAAAGGTGAGTCGCCTTCTGCAAACAAAGCGTTCTCTTCATTTCCTTCAAGTGTATACAAATCATAATCCCAGCGGCAGGACTGGCAGCAGCCTCCGCGATTCGAATCGCGTGCCGTCATGTGGTTGCTCAATGTACAACGGCCTGAGTAAGCAATACACATTGCACCGTGGATGAAGGTTTCGATTTCGATATCTACCTTTTCCTTCATTTCCTTGATTTCATCAGCACTTGTTTCACGCGCAAGAACAACTCGCTCCAGACCTTCTTCCTTCCAGAACTGGACAGCCTTCCAGTTTGAAAGGGATTGCTGTGTGCTCAGGTGGACCTCGATTTCAGGTGCAACCCTGCGGCAAGTTTCGATGATTAATGGATCAGCAACGATGATGCCGTGCACGCCGGCTCCCTTTAAGCCTAAAAGGTAGTCCTCAAGCCCATCGATGTTTTCGTTATGTGCAAAGATGTTTGTTGTAACATAGATTTTTGCTCCGTATTTCTTGGCGAACTCCACGCCTTCCTTCATTTCCTCAAAAGTAAAATTGTCTGCGTTCGAGCGCAAGCCATATTCCTGTCCGCCAATAAAGACGGCATCTGCACCATATTGGACGGCAATCTTAAGTTTCTCAAGATTTCCGGCTGGCGCAAGCAGTTCTGGTTTTTTGACAATCACGCGTTTTCCGTCAACAATCTGTGAGATTTTATCTGCTACTGCTGTCATCATGCAACCTCCTTATTGTTCTCTCTGTTAATAAACCGTCTCTTTGAAAAAGAATCCTGTATCCAGCGGCCGGTTTGGCGGCTGCAGTGCTTCCGCCTCATCAAGCAACCCGTCTTTTTCTTCATCATATTGATCTTGATCCTCAACAGCCAAATCAATGGCTTTACGGTAAAGCTTCGTTACTTCAAGAATATATTCAGGGCTCTTCAGGATGCCGTCAATTTTAAAAGAATCGATCCCGGCTTCCACAAGCTCCGTCAGTTCATCAATAATGCAAATATCATTAGGACTCATAATATGTGTGCCATTTTCATCTTCGAAAATAGGGTACTTATTCTCGCGCTCTTTATCGTGAAGAAACATATTGCGTTCCTGTTTTCGGTTTTCAACTTCCAGCGCTTTGCCTTGATATTCAAAGTAATGTCCGAGCAACGAGCGTTTTGACTGGAACATATTCATCATTCCGTGAACCTGTACCTCAATTTCAACCTCGGCATTTTCCTTGATTTCAACAATCGCGTCCATATTGATTTCCCTTGCAAGAACGGCGCGTTTAGCACCCTTTCTGCCCCAATAGTTGCAAGTATACCAGTTCGTGCCTGTTATTTCCGTGCTCCAATGAAGCTTCATTTCCGGAGCATATTCCTTTGCGGCCATCAAAACAGCAGGGTCGCCGAATGTGACTCCGTCCGCATTGACATCCTTAAGGAAAGTCAGGTAATCACCAAGCAAGTCCACTTTTTCATTATGAAATAACGCATTCATAGCGACATACACTTTCTTGCCTTTTGAATGAGCCTGTTCGATCGCCTGCTTTACATCTTCACGGTTAAACTCGCCAGCTAAGCGCAGGCCGAATTTCTGTTCACCAATCAAGAAAGCATCTGCTCCTGCCTCTGCGAGTGGAATAATATCCTCAACGCTCTTTGGAGTTACCAATAATTCAGGTTTATTCATTCCGTTCACCTCTTCTTACTAATCGCTATACCATCGCCAATCGGAAGGATGACAGTATCATACTCCTGATTGGCAGCAAGCCAGCGATTGAATTCATCTATTTTTTTTACCAGGCTGCGAAGTCTTCTGCTATCGGCTTCCTGATTATATACAAGCCCTTTAAAAAGGACGTTATCCGTAATGATCATTCCTCCTGGTTTCAAATACCCGGAGTACATTTCGAAAAAGCGCTTATACTGCCCTTTGGCCGCATCAATAAAAATGGCATCAAACGGAGCATAGCCGGCAACTTCCTCAACCAGCTCAAGCGCATCTCCACTGATTTGGATGATCTGCTGCTGCCTGTCTGCCCTCTTAATATAATCAACAGCAAGCTTAAACCGTTCCTCATCACGTTCCAAAGTAACGATCTTTGTTTGCGGCAGGGCGAACGACATCCTTAGTGCGGAATAGCCAATTGCCGTTCCTACCTCCAGAATCGCTTTCGGCTGCTGTATTCTTAAGAGCTGCAGCATGGTTTCAATACCTGCCGGCTCCATAATCGGGACACCATTTTGATCTGCATATTCCTCCATCTCTAACAGGAGGCCATTCCTGGGCTGTATTAAAGTATCTATATAACTTTGCAGCTCTTGACTAAGCAAGCTGCTTCACCTCTATTCAAAAGCTGAATCTCAGCAAGAGTAGATATTTTTAAATGACTATCCGAACATGAAAAAAATAGCGTTCACAGGTTAAGAGGAACACCTTCAGGCAATGCTGCCTACAGGTTCATAAGCTAAAAGCCACAACTCCTACTTCTGCAATACACGCTATCAAATGAATCTGAGCTCCCATCGAGAGCCCACACTGGACAGTAATATTACTACAAAAAAACACTTGTATTATTTTATCACAATAAGAAGGGAAATGCTAACCTTTCTGCATTTCCCTTAAATTTACAGTTATTTCTTGTTTGTGATATGTTCATTCACTTTGCGGTTATGCTCTGCGAGCGTTTTAGAGAAGAGCACTTCCCCTGTAGAGGTGGCAAGGAAATACATATCATCTGTGTCAGCAGGTGCAAGCGCAGCTTCGATTGACATTAGCCCCGGATTGGCGATTGGACCCGGTGGCAGACCCTGAATTTTATAGGTATTATATGGATCATCGATTTCAAGATCCTTGTAAAACACCCTGTCTTTATGTTCTCCATGCGCATAGAGAACAGTTGGGTCTGTCTGCAGCATCATTCCATCTTCAAGGCGGTTGTAGAACACGCTGGCGATTTTATCGCGGTCTACTTTCTCAGTAGCTTCCTCTTCGATGAGCGATGCCATCGTCATCAATTCATGTGTAGTCAGTTCTTTTTCTTCCATATGCCCCTTGAATTCACCGAGCACTTCCTTCGTCTTTGTAAGCATGACAGTTACTATTTCCTCGACTGTCGGCTTTTCTGAGTAAAAAGGATAAGTTGCCGGGAAAAGATAGCCTTCAAGCGGATACTTGACATTATCTTTCAGGATTTCCTCTGTGAGAACATCAGGGTATTTGCCCATCATCTTATTGATGAATTCTTTATCGTTCAGCTGTTTGAAAATCTCTTCCTCGTCCTGCTGTGTCTTTTCGGCAATAATCCCAGCAATCTGCTTTAATTGCTTACCCTCGGGAATCGTTATTTTCATGACAACTTCTTGCATGACCTTCCCGGTTTTCAAGCTTGTGATGATTTCAGGAAGCGTCATGGAAGGCTTCATTTTATAATCGCCCGCCATAAAGCCGGCTTCGTTTTTAAACTTCACATAATATTTAAAGACTCTGGCATCCCTGATGATCCCTTCATCCTCGAGAATTTGTCCGATTCCGGTTGTTGAGGAGCCTATCGGTATATTGACGTCCACTGTTTTCTTGCTGCTCTCATCCACTGGTTTCAGGGCTTCCTTGATATAATAATAGCCGCCACCGCCAATTGCCCCAATGAGCAGAATCCCCACGATCGAGGTGATGAAGACAATCTTCCTAACGATTCTCGCTTCCTTCTGCTGTTCAACCAGCTTTTCAGCAATCAATTGCTTTTTATCTGTTTTCGAATCTTTTATATTTTTCTCGTCTGACATAGTTCCCCCTCCAGTTAACAAAAACTTACTTCCTGGATACTCTCTAATATCACATCTCGAACCATTATACTATAATTTCTATTTTTATTTGCAAATAATTACGAAAAAATACTGCAGACGACAAATTAACCTAAATTTCGCCAGCGAATTCACGCTTGTTTTTATATGAATATAACCGACTCATTAATTAGTAGTGCTGGGCTTCAATAACTCGATACGAAACCTCGTTTTTATCGGACACTTTTCACGATTTCTCTCTTCTGTTTGGCCGATAGATCCCTTCTATCGGACACTTTCCGCAGACTCTCCCTTCCGTTTCGCCGATAGGAGTATCCGAGGAAAAATAAAAAGACCAGGCATTATTCGCCTGGTCCCAGTTTGAATATTTTATTCTTCGTCTTGCTCAGCAAGGAATGTTTCCAGCATTTCTTCGATCATGTCCCATTCTGCGTCAGTTTCGATTGGCATTAGTTCGCCATCTTCATTGTCTTCTGAAGGGTTGAATGCGGAAGCGTGGATTTCGATTTCTTCGTCATCGTTGTCCTCTGCACCTACTGGATAATAAAGCACATATGACTTGCCGAATTCTTCTGAGTCAAATGTGAAAAGTACTTCGCATAATTGTTCATTGCCGTTTTCGTCTACTACTGTGATGTTGTTTTCGCCGTGGTCCATTATAGTCACCTCAATTTAATTTTGGCTGTTTAAATAGCCTTGTAAAATCATTACTGCAGCCATCTTATCAATGACCTTTTTCCTTTTTTTTCGGCTCATGTCTGCTTCGAGCAAAACCCGCTCGGCAGCCACTGTCGTCAGACGCTCGTCCCAAAGGATGGCAGGCACACCGAACCTTTCTTCCAATTCACGGGCATAGAATTGGCTCGCCTCTCCGCGAGGGCCGATTGTGCCGTTCATGTTTTTTGGCAGCCCGACGACAACCTTGTCGACTTCATACTCTTTTATTATTTTACCAATTTCATCAAAACCAAACACATTTTCTTCTTCGTTGATTTTCAATGTTTCAAGCCCCTGAGCTGTCCATCCCAGTTCATCGCTCAGTGCAATGCCGACTGTTTTCGAGCCGACATCTAGTCCCATGATCCGCAATTTATTTCCCCTCTCGATGGTTCCTTAAATAGGATTTAACCAGTTCCTCGATAATTTCATCCCGCTCCAGCTTGCGGATGATGTTGCGGGCATCCCGATGGCGGGGAATATAGGCCGGGTCGCCGGAGAGCAAATAACCGACAATCTGATTGATCGGGTTATATCCCTTTTCCTGCAAGGCTTCATACACCTGCAGCAGGACTTCATTGGCATCATGCTCAAAAGGCTCTTCGGGAAAATTAAATCTCATCGTCTTGTCAAACGAGCTCATCGAATGCACCTCACTTTTAAAAAATGGCCGGTAAAATTTTCTTCAAGATACCTTCATTCTACACTACTTTACTTTTATATCAAATTGATTTCACCCATTCTTCGGCAAATTGAAGCGCATTGTCGAGTTTTGAAGGGTCTTTTCCGCCAGCCTGGGCCATATCCGGACGGCCTCCGCCGCCTCCGCCGCAAATTGCCGCTGCTTCCTTGATCAGTTTCCCAGCCTGATAGCCTTTCTTGATCAGGTCATCTGTCACTGCTGCAATCAGATTCACTTTACTGCCGTCGGTCATGCCAAGGAGGATGACTGCTGAGCCAAGCTTCTGCTTTAAATCATCAGCCATATTTCGCAGGCTGTTCATATCAGCTGCATCGACACGGGCTGCCAGCAGTTGGACACCATTCACTTCTTTGACCTTAGAAGTAAGGCTTCCTGCTTCAATATTACCCAATTTTGCCGAAAGGGATTCATTTTCGCGCTGAAGCTGCTTCATTTCAGCAAGCATTGAGTCAATTCTGTTTGCAACATCTTTAGGAGATGTCTTCAATTTGGCTGCAGCATCTTTCAGGATACCGATTTGGTCATTCAGCACTTTGTAAGCCGCTTCCCCTGTTACAGCTTCAATCCTTCTAGTTCCTGCACCGATGCCGCCTTCAGATACAATCTTGAACAGTCCAATGACGGATGTGTTTGGAACATGGCAGCCGCCGCAAAGCTCAAGACTATAGTCGCCGACTTTTACGACACGGACAATATCGCCATACTTTTCGCCGAATAATGCCATCGCGCCCATGGCTTTGGCTTCAGCAATCGGCTTGAAGCTGGTCTCAACCTGAATGCTTCTCCAGATTTTTTCGTTGACGATTGATTCTACTTGCTCAAGCTCTTCTGCAGTCACCTGACCAAAATGAGAGAAGTCGAAACGCAGTCTGTCAGGCTCGACAAGAGATCCTGCCTGGTTTACGTGACCTCCGAGCACATCCTTCAATGCCTGGTGAAGCAAGTGTGTCGCTGTATGGTTCTTGATGATTCTTGCACGGTTTTCCTGGTCCACTTGAGCTGTTACTTCAAGGCCTTTGGTTACCTTGCCTTCTTCTACAACTGCATGGTGAAGGTTTTGTCCGTTAGGAGCTTTCTTTACATCCTTGACAGATACCTTAACACCATTCGCTGCAAGGGTTCCTTTATCGGCAATCTGGCCGCCGCTTTCTGCGTAAAAAGGTGTAACATCAAGGATGAAATGGATCTCATCGCCTGCATTCGCTTCTTCAACAAGCTCGCCTTCTTTGACCAATG
The DNA here is from genome assembly GCF_018613295.1 of Bacillus sp. ISL-39. Lineage (NCBI taxonomy): Bacteria > Bacillati > Bacillota > Bacilli > Caryophanales > Bacillaceae > Bacillus > Bacillus sp. ISL-39. The sequence continues at coordinate 120,663 of NZ_JAGGQM010000001.1, read as the reverse complement.
CAACAATCTTGCTGTTTGTTTCGAAATTATCATAGCCGACGAATTCACTGCTCTCTTTAATGTCGCCAAGAATACCGCCCTGAACCTGCATGGAACCTACATCCTGACGTGCAGCACGTGCTCTTTCACGCTGCAGCTCCATCTCTTTTTCAAAGCCTTCATGGTCGACCTTCAAGCCTTCTTCCTCAGCATACTCTTCTGTCAGCTCGACAGGGAAACCATAAGTGTCATATAGGCGGAAGACATCTTCACCCTGGACCATGCCGCTGCCTTTTTCCTTCTCCTTCTTGATTAGCTCAGAAAGAATCGAAAGTCCTTCATGAAGCGTTTCATGGAAACGGTCTTCTTCATTCTTGATGACCTTCTGGATAAAGTCGGTCTTTTCTTTTACTTCCGGGTAGAAGTCATGCATGATTTCACCAACCACAGGCACAAGCTGGTACATGAATGGACGGTTGATGTTCAGCTTCTTGGCATAACGCACAGCGCGGCGCAATAATCTTCGAAGTACATACCCGCGGCCTTCGTTTGAAGGAAGGGCACCATCGCCGACAGCAAATGCTACCGTACGGATGTGGTCAGCAATAACTTTAAACGCCTCATCCTTCTCTTTGGACTGACCGTATTTTTCACCGGAGATTTCTTCAGTCGCATTGATGATGGGCATGAACAAATCTGTTTCAAAGTTTGTCGGAACGTCCTGAACGACAGAAGCCATACGCTCAAGCCCCATACCTGTATCAATATTTTTCTTTGGCAGCGGTGTGTATGTTCCGTCAGGATTATGGTTGAATTCAGAGAACACAAGGTTCCAGACTTCTAAATAACGGTCATTTTCTCCTCCAGGATATAATTCCGGATCTTCAGGATCATTGCCGTACTCTGGTCCTCTGTCATAGAAGATTTCTGTGTTCGGACCACTTGGACCTTCACCGATATCCCAGAAGTTCCCTTCAAGGCGGATGATGCGCTCTTCAGGAACACCGATTTTCTCTCTCCAGATATTGAAAGCTTCGTCGTCTTCCGGATGGATGGTTACGGAAAGTTTTTCAGGATCAAAGCCAATCCACTTTTCATCCGTAAGGAATTCCCAAGCGAATTCAATTGCTTCTACCTTGAAATAATCACCGATCGAGAAGTTTCCAAGCATCTCAAAGAAAGTGTGGTGGCGCGCTGTTTTGCCGACATTTTCGATATCGTTCGTACGGATGGATTTCTGCGCATTTGTGATACGCGGATTTGCCGGGATCACACGGCCGTCGAAATACTTTTTCAATGTAGCTACACCACTGTTGATCCAAAGAAGGGAAGGATCATCGTGAGGTACGAGCGATGCGCTCGGCTCGATTGCGTGGCCCTTTTCCTTAAAAAAATCAAGATACATTTTTCTGATTTCAGCACCTGTCAGTTTTTTCATAAAACTAACCTCCTAAACCCAAGTGAAATTTTAGCTTTCAGGGATTTTAGACAACAAAAAAAGCCCTCATCCCTGGACAGGGACGAGAGCTTGCTCGCGGTACCACCCTGATTATGGACACAAAGACACGCGCCCATCTCTCAAAAACGCTTTAACGCAGCTGCTACGGCAGGTTTTGCCTGCACTCCGGAATAGCCTTCTGTTATCCTTCACCGGGAATTCTTTCAGCCTGGGAATCCCTCTCTGGACAATGGTCTATAACATACTCGTTCCTTCTACACTTTTCGAATTATTAATCTATAGCCGAATTATATATAGCCAGGTGCGGTTTGTCAAACGACTTGGCAAAAATTATGAAGGTCGTTCTTTCTTTCTCTCAAGGATGATATGATCTTTTGCATGAATCAATGCCGCCCTCAATACAACCAGGACAGGAACAGCAAGAATCAATCCAAGAATGCCGCCAACCTCTTCTCCTGCCAGCAGCGCAAACATAATCATCAGCGGATGCATGTGCAGGCTTTTCCCGACAATAAGCGGGGAAAGGATATTACCCTCGAGGAACTGAAGCGAGAATACAATCACTAGTGATAAAAGCACCATCTTCACCGACATGGTCGCTGCGATGATCACAGCTGGAATAGCTCCGATAATCGGACCGAAATAAGGGATTACATTCGTTATCCCAACGATTGCTCCCAACAGCAGCGAATACTTGATGCCCGCCATCCAAAAAAACAACGAAGATAGAACACCAATGATCAGACAGATGAGCAGCTGGCCCCGGATATAGCTCCCGAGCGACTTGTCGACTTCGTGCAGGAACTTTGTGCCTGGCTGTCTCCATTGCCGCGGTGTCAGATACCATGCCGCTTTCTTCATGACATCGAAGTCCTTCAGCATGTAAAAAGCGATAAACGGGATAACCGCTATCGTCAATATCGAATTTATGATATCCATCAGGAAAGCCATCGTACCTGCAAGCACTCCATCAAGCCATAGCTCCATCCGTGTAATTCCCTCCTCGATTCTTTCGTGGATCCCTGCCGGCCAAGTCGAGGTCTGGTCGACAATATTGTTTACCATTTGCCTATATTGCTCGGCAAAATACGGAGCATTCTCCGCCAGGTCACCCAGCTGGCGAATCACTGCGGGGACCCCTTTGTAAAAAGCAAACCCAGCACCGCCAAAGAACAAAATATAGATGATCAGGATCGAAACCCCGCGATGAAGGCCCTTTTGATGAAGGGCCTCAACAATAGGATGGAGCAAATATGTAATAAACGCAGCCACGGAAAAAGGAACAAGCAGTGAAATCAATACTTCCAAAAACGGAATCCAAATGGACTGTAATTTTATGAAAATAAATAGCACAATGAATAAAAGGAGAAGAAATCCGAGCCGGTAATACCATTTCATCTGGATATTCAATATCTTCACCTACCTTCCTGTTATTCTTGAAAAAAAGGTGGCGGATTATGCATTTTTGGCCTCGCGAGGATGCTTATAGAGACTTTTTTTGAGATTATGTAGCTATTTTTGTTATCAGTTAGCGAAATTTTTCCTGCTTAATGCTTTTTCGTGACTAGAAATTGTGTTTTTCAGTTAATATTTGTAAAACAAATCCAGAACAGTGCAATTGGAAAAATTATTCTCTTAATAATCGATTATAATTAAGCAAAAAAACAAAATAATCTCCCAAATATGATGCTTAATTGAGCAATGAAATCTGATAATCATGCCGTCTGCATAAATTTAGGAAAAACAAAGCTTGTTTTCCTGTTAAACAGTAAAAAACCCCTGCAAAAATTACAGGGGTTTATCATTAAGCAAATTAAAATAAAGCTTTCTTCATTTTCCTGCCAAGCCTCTTCATTTTTCTTCCAGACAACATATTATTGTTGGACGTATAGTTGTAAGCTGCCATGCCAGCACCAAAAGCGATTACGGAGGTTAACATTCTATTCAATGTGCTTCACCTCTTCGATTTATTTTATATGCCGTATTGACGTTGATCTTCTTCAAATAAATCATCAAGTGAGCTCAATGTTCCATCTTCTTCGACTTGATGGGTATGGATCAAGCCATTGTTCAGAGACAGTTCGATGAAGCAATTCCAGCAGTAATATTGGTTGATGCCAATTTTACCGATATCCTTGCTCCTGCAATTGGGACAACTTAACATAAGGACACCTCATCTCGATTTAACAGTGACGACGATGGCATCCTTTCCGATTGCAGGTGGACCAGTGGTCTTAATGACACGCTTCCCATTCGCGATATCCGAAAAAAAGCCATCCGTTAATTCGTACCCTACAATCGTGCCCACTTCTTCCATGAAATATACATCCTCCAGCAAGCCCAGCTGCTCCCCTTCCTTCGAAAGAAGCTTTTTCCCAGCGAGGCTCTCATTATGTTCAAATGTATATTCAGGCTCTGTCTCCAATCGCTCCAAGGCTGACTTGTCTTTCACCATGACCCCATCTTCACCAAAGGATGAAACCTTGTCCACTTTGACCTGAAACGTTTTCTTGATGAACGCACCCTTTTTTACAAGTAAGCCTACTACGCTTCCATTGCCAGAAATGCTCACATCACAAACTTCGCCCAGTTTCTGACCACTCGCCAATTCATATACAGGCAGTCCCTTTAAAAGTGAAAATGTCCGCAAAAGTGTGTCCCGCCTTTCCGAACACTCTTAGTTTCCACTGACTGCAGGCAATTCATGAGGTGTAAGGTTTTCCATGGATAATATAAAAGAATCCGCAATAATCGCAGATTCTTAAGCCTCATTTTCCTCCATGAAATCATAAGGAGTCAGATTGCCCATCCCTATCAGCGGATCAGCTTTTTTGATGATGTCGATATAATCCGTTTCCTCATCTATTGGGATATTTTGTCCACTTAGATTTTCCGGATGGGGCTTGCCTTGTTCCTTTGTGCCTGCTTCACCATTCAATCCAGGCAGCATTTGTACAAGCTTCTCAACCAGTGTGGTATTCCTTGCTGTATCCTCAGAGCGTTCAATCCCCATTTTCAGTGCTTCTTCTTCGCCAACAAGAATGAGGAATTGCTTACTTCTGGTGATCGCTGTATAAATCAGATTCCGGCGCAGCATCCTGTAGTAGCTTTTTACCACCGGAAGGACAACTATCGGAAATTCACTGCCCTGGGATTTATGTACTGAACAGCAATAAGCATGGGTGATTTGCGACAGGTCCTGCCTGTTATAAGTGACTTCAATGCCGTCAAAGGAAACAATCAGCTGATCTTGTTTTTCTGTGTTTTCCTTTGCGTAAAAGATCGCGACTACCTCACCCATATCCCCATTGAATACATTGGCTTCCGGCTGGTTGACTAGCTGGAGGACCTTATCGCCGATCCGGTATTTCACATCGCCAAACGCCAGCTCTTTCCTGGTGCCATCAGCATTCGCATTGAATAAATCCTGCAGCAGCTCATTTAAACGGTCAATACCGGCTGGACCCCTGTACATCGGTGCCAGTACCTGGATGTTCCTAGGGGAATACCCTTTCTTTTTGGCATTCGCGACTACCTTTTCGACTACCTGTGGAATCTGGCTGGTCGTACATTTTATAAACGATCGGTCCGGCTGTTGTGCGGAAATATCGTCTGGCAGATAGCCATTTTTGATTTGGTGAGCGAGTTCAATAATCGACGAACCTTCAGCCTGCCTGTAGATATCCGTCAGCCTGACGGTCGGGACCCTTCCAGAATCCAACAGATCCTTCAGTACCTGGCCGGGTCCTACTGATGGAAGCTGGTCTTCATCTCCCACTACGATGACCTGTATATTGTCAGGGAGCGACTTGAACAATTGATGAGCCAGCCATATATCAACCATCGAGGTTTCATCGATGATCAAGATTTTCCCTTCAAGAGGCTGGTCTTCGTTATGGTCAAAGCCTTCCGCGCCATTCCAGCGCAGCAGCCTGTGGATGGTCACGGCAGGCAGGCCGGTTGACTCAGTCATCCTCTTAGCTGCACGACCAGTCGGAGCTGCAAGCAAGAACGGATAAGGTTCTTCTTTTTTATAATCTTTAGGATCCAAAGAACAGCCATGCAGCTCTGCATATAGCTCAACAATTCCCTTGATGACCGTTGTTTTCCCTGTGCCGGGTCCGCCCGTCAGGATCATCATTGGTGACATGAGCGCAGTCTGGATTGCTTCCTTCTGACTTGGTCCGTATTGGACACCCAGGCGCTCCTCTAGATTACCGAGAGCTAGCAGAAACTCTGACTCAGGAAATTGATTTTCATATTCAGTCTGGTCAAGAATCCTTTTTATGTTCACAACCAGTCCTTTTTCCGAGTAATAAAGGGACGGCAGATAAATCCTGTGCTCTTCAGCAACCAGCTTACCTTCTTCACCAAGCTGGATGATTTCGTTCGAGATATCAGTGAATTGTATCTCTATATTCTGATTGTCCTCAAGCAGTTTTTTCACATCGACGAGCAGTTCCTCTGCATCCATGAAAACATGCCCGCCCTGGATGCTTGAAGCCTCGAGAGTATAAAGACAGGCCGCTTTGATACGATCCGGATGGCTGCCTGTCAAACCCAGCTGGCTCCCCAGTTCATCCGCCCTGCCGAACCCGATGCCTTGGATATCCTCCACCAGCTTATAAGGGTTATTTTGGATTACCTCAATGGCCTGTTCTTTGTATACCTGATAAATCTTCATCGACAGCTGAGGGCCAAATCCATATTCGTTCAATGCGACCATTACTTGTTCAAGGCCCTGATGCTCCATCAAAGTGTCATATAGTTCCTTCGCTTTTTCAGGAGCCAGCTTTGGAATCTGGTCAAGTACTGACGGGTTCTCAATGATTCGCGTTATCGCCTTTTCCCCAAGTGTATCGACGATTTTCTCTGCCGTTTTTATCCCGATTCCTTTGAAGAGATCACTTGATAGGTAACTGATGATCCCCTGCTTTGACTGTGGCAGATCCTTGCGGAAATGTGTCGCATGGAATTGGGCGCCGAACTTAGGGTGCTCTTTTACCTCACCAAAGAAAATATAAGTCTCCTGCTCATGAATCCGGGGGAAATAGCCTGTTATGACTGCTTCCTTATCCTCGTACTGCTCATTCGTTTCCTCAACCCTGATCCTCAGGACTGTGTAAAGATTTTGTTCATTATGAAAAATGGTGACAAGATGCTTTCCTTTCATGAACTTACCCTGTTCTGAAAACAAATCAAGCGAGTCCTGTTTGTCCAAAGCACTTCCCCCTTCCCTCCATTGACTTTTGATTGATGACTGATTTCGCATTAATTCTTGCTTTGTATATCTTAGCCGGTTGTTGTAAGGCATCAAGCTCTCTTCTTACTGCCTCTCATTGAAGAAGTCACAACACCCGTAAAAATTCAGCAGCCAATGATTACTGAAGCAACAAAGTTTACGAAAATAGGCTAATTAATTGAGATCCTGGCCCTCAATCAATTTCTTGCCGTGTCCTGCAAGCAAGTGATCTGGCTGGACTTCCAATGCACGATTGAACATATCGAGTGCCTTGTCGCCATCTTCTTTGTACCCATAAGCTACCCCTAGATTATAAAGTGCGTCCGCATGCTCCGGGTCCAGTTGGATTGCCTGTTCAAGCGCAATAATTGCTTCATCGATAAAAGCTTCCCTGGCCAGGCATAGGCCATATTGAAAATGGGCTTCAGCATCATTTTCGAGAAGCTCCGTGCTGCGCTGTAAATATGGCAGAGCCAGCTTGCTGCTGCCCAACTGTGCGAGACTCATGCCCAGCATAAAAAAATTGTCTCCATTGTCCAGCCCTTTTTTCATGGCCAGCTCAAACATCTTTCTGGCTTCATCGAAATCCTGGTTATCGTAATAAACACTGCCCTTGCTGTAGTATGCTGCGGTAGCATTTTCATCAAGATTGATTGCTTTATCGTAAAAATTCATCGCTCTTTCCGTATCGCCTACCGCGGTAAGAACGTTCCCGAAATTTATGTATGCAACTGGATCCTCTGGATGGTCTTCAATCGCTTCGGCGAATGTCTTGGCTGCATCCTCCCACTTGCCTTCTTTCATAAACTGAATACCTGTCTGATTTTTATCCATATATAACACTCCATTCTCCATGAAAGTATACCATACTAAAGGGAATTTAGACTCTATAGTGGGTGACTTCCCAAACTGTAAATGCGTTAAAAACTCCTAAAAAAGCCTAGTCAAAAAACAATCCCCGGCGAAGCTGGCCCGCCGGGGATTTGATCAGGATTAGCCGACATATGTCAGTTTGCTTCCGTCCTTGAAAATCTCGTCAATCGTTCCTCCGCCAAGACATTCATCACCATCATAGAAAACGACGGCTTGTCCGGGTGTCACAGCACGAATTGGTTCTTTGAACAGGACTTTTGCTGTCCCATCATCCTGAAGTTCGACCGTCACAGCGTTATCTGGCTGGCGGTAGCGGAATTTTGCAGTACATTCGAAAGTCTTAGGCTTTTCCCTATCAGATACAAAGCCGACATTAACCGCCGTGATGCTGTCTGAATACAGCAGTTCGTTGTGGAAACCTTGTTCAACCAGCAAGACATTACGTTCAAGGTCCTTGCCGACAACAAACCAGGGTTCACCTGAACCGCCAATGCCAAGGCCCTGGCGCTGGCCGATTGTGTAATACATCAGACCGTCATGTTTTCCTTTTACAACACCGTCCATTGTCTCCATATTGCCTGGCTGTGCCGGCAGGTAATTCCCAAGGAACTCCTTGAAATTCCTTTCACCTATGAAGCAGATGCCTGTACTGTCTTTTTTGGTTGCCGTGGCAAGGTTTGCTTCCATGGCAAGCTCCCTGACTCGGGATTTTTCCAGATTCCCGATCGGAAACAATACTTTTTCAATCTGGCTTTGACTCAATTGGTTCAAGAAATAGGTCTGATCCTTATTTTCATCAAGGCCGCGGAGCATTTGGCGTTCCCCGTCCCGGTCTTCGACTCGAGCGTAATGTCCTGTCGCCAAATAATCAGCTCCAAGGTTCATCGCGTGCTCAAGGAATGCTTTGAATTTGATTTCCTTGTTGCACATGACATCTGGATTCGGCGTCCTGCCTGCTTTATATTCATCTAGGAAATAAGTGAAAACTTTATCCCAATATTGTTTTTCAAAATTGACCGCATAATATGGAATGCCGATCTGGTTGCAGACGCGGATCACATCCTCGTAATCCTCGGTCGCCGTACAGACTCCGTTCTCGTCCGTGTCATCCCAGTTCTTCATGAAGATGCCGATCACATCATAGCCCTGCTCCTTTAAAATGAGCGCAGCAACAGATGAATCAACACCGCCGGACATCCCTACCACCACTCTCGTATCCTTTGGTGATTTTTCCATTATGCTTCACCTCTTTTCTCTTCCTTTAAAACTTATTCTTCCCTTAAACCTGGCTGTTTTTCTAAAACTAGCTAGTTTTCGCAAGCCGGCTGACAATTTTCGCCGTATTCTCAGCTGCTTTTTCAATCTGTTCCTTCGTATTGTGCAACCCAAAGCTAAAGCGGATGGAATTGGTCAGCTTATCATCTTCTTTTCCGAACATCGCGACCAGCACATGGGAAGGATCGATTGATCCAGCAGTGCATGCTGAACCGCTTGAAGCAGCAATGCCAGATAGGTCAAGATTGACAAGCATCGCTTCGACATTCGTGCCCGGAAAGCTTAAGTTTAAAATATGAGGAAGTGATTTATCAAGCAATCCGTTCAGCTGGAAAGAGATTCCGCTCATTTCGAGTTGGTCAATGAACAAATTCCTTAAATCGTTATAGAAGCTGCGTTTTGTTTCAAGCTCCTTCTGGGATAGTTGAACGGCTTTGCGGAACCCGGCAATAGCCGCTACATTCTCGGTTCCGGCACGGCGCTTACGTTCTTGTTCACCACCGAATAGCTGCCTGGACAGCTTGATTCCTTCCCGGATATAAAGAAAGCCAATCCCCTTGGGTCCATTGATTTTATGGGCTGAAACTGAAAGCAAATCAACCTTCAGATCTTCGACGTCCAAATTTTCAATCCCATAAGCCTGGACAGCATCCGTATGAAAAACAGCTTGATGCTCAGCTAACATTTCACCAATCTCTTTGATTGGCTGTATTATGCCCACCTCATTGTTTCCGTACATTATTGTCACAAGGATTGTGTCATCACGTAAGGACTCATCCAATTTCCCCAAAGAAACCAGGCCATTTTCATCTACTGGGAGATAAGTGACCTCAAATCCGCGCTTCTCCAATTCCTCACAGCTGTGCAGGACAGCATGATGTTCAATCTGTGTCGTAATGATATGCTTTCCTTTAGAGCGATTGCTTTCCGCATAACCGATTATGGCCAGGTTATCTGCTTCGGTACCGCCGCTGGTAAAAATGATATTGTTTCCTCTCGTCCCGATGCTTTTCGCCAGTTCATCTCGGGTATCGTCAAGGATCTTCCTTGCCTCACGACCGAAATGATGGATGCTAGAAGGGTTACCGAATTCTGCTTCCATTACCTTGACCATTTCAGCCAGCACGTCCGGATGCATTGGTGTAGTGGCTGCATGGTCCAAATAGATTCTTTCCAAAGTCTTACCCTCTCTTCAGAAGATTTTTTAAAATTGACGTTGTTGCATTTCCCTTAATAATGGACTGTGCAGGCAACAAATTTTTACGAAGAAAATCTAAATATAAAACATATAAGCGTCAGACTCGCCAAAGTTGTCGGAATGATTGGCTAGGTCCTCGATTGTTGTATTGTCAAGTACGTCCTTGACAGCATCCCTGATTCTTGTCCAGAGTTCGCGCTTGGCAGGTTCCTCATCCTCGATACCCTCGACGATGCTGATTGGCCCCTCGAGGACACGAATGATGTCCCCAGCCGAGATGGTTGATGGTTCTGAACTGAGAATATACCCGCCATATGCTCCCCTGATGCTTTTCACCAGGCCGGCATTCCTTAGCGGAGCAACCAATTGCTCCAGGTAATGCTCTGATAAATCATTCGTTTGCGCAATGGACTTTAGTGATATCGGGCCTTCACCATATTTCTTAGCCAGCTCGATCATGATCGTCAATCCGTAGCGTCCTTTCGTTGATATTTTCATATTGCACCTCTATTCCAATTTTTCTTAAAAAGTTAGCTATTTTTTCAGATATATTCATAATGCCCCATATGGCATTCTCTCACTATAAATAGTATCAAAATCCTCAGTCAATAGGTAGGCTTTTGCAATTATAGCACAAATTGCGTGCCCCATGCGCAAGTCCCTCGTTCGTGTTATTGTATATATACGAAATATGCGTTATTGGAGCGATGAGCATGAATATTAAACCTCTTGCTTTCAGGATGCGGCCGAGGACGATAGAGGAAGTGATCGGCCAGTCACATCTTGTTGCTGAAGGAAAAATCATAAACCGGATGGTCAAGGCTCGGCAATTATCCTCCATGATCCTTTACGGTCCGCCTGGCATTGGAAAAACTTCGATTGCCAGTGCCATTGCGGGAAGCACGAATTTCGCGTTCAGGACCCTGAATGCTGTTACCAATAATAAAAAAGATATGGAAGTAGTCGCCGCTGAGGCTAAAATGTCAGGGAAGGTGATCCTGCTTCTTGATGAGGTCCACCGCCTTGACAAGGCAAAGCAGGACTTCCTGCTTCCTTACCTTGAAAATGGAATGATTGTCTTGATTGGAGCGACGACGAGCAATCCTTACCACGCAATCAATCCCGCGATCCGGTCAAGATGCCAGATTTTCGAACTGAAGCCGCTTGAACCAGATGATATTAAAACTGCATTACGCCGGGCTATTGCCGATGAAGAAAGAGGCCTTGGGGACTTAAAAATTAAGATTACCGATGCGGCTCTTACCCATTTCGCCACAGCTTCAGGCGGAGATGTGAGAAGCTCACTGAATGCTCTTGAACTCGCTGTGCTTTCCACCGAACCAGATGGAGACGGGGTCATCCATATAGATGAAGCTGATGCAGAAGAATGCATGCAGAAAAAAAGTCTCTCTCACGATAAAGATGGTGATGCCCATTACGATGTACTGTCAGGTTTCCAAAAATCGATCAGAGGCAGCGACGTGAATGCCGCCCTCCACTATCTTGGCAGATTGATAGAAGCAGGCGACCTCGTCAGCATTAACCGCAGGCTCCTTGTCATTGCCTATGAAGATATTGGACTGGCCAGCCCGCAGGCGGGACAAAGGACGCTGGCAGCCATCGAAGCAGCGGAAAGGGTCGGTTTTCCGGAAGCAAGGATCCCACTGGCCAATGCGGTTATAGAACTATGTCTGTCTCCAAAGTCCAATTCGGCGTATGTTGCTCTTGACTCCGCACTGGCTGACATCCGTTCCGGGATCAGCGGCGAGGTTCCTGACCACCTCAAGGATGCCCATTATAAAGGTGCGAAAGACCTGGGAAGAGGCGTTGATTATCTTTATCCGCATGATTATGAAGGCGGTTGGGTCAAACAGCAGTATCTCCCGGACAGGATCAAGAACAAGGTATATTACAAGCCCAAGAAAACCGGTAAATTCGAACAGGCCATTGCTGCAATCTATGAAAAGATTACAGGGCAAAAAAAATAAGCGGAAGGGCCGACTTACGGCTCTTCCGCTTATTTTTAGCTATTCACGCGTTCAATTTCAATATCTTTCAACAGCTCTCTGACAACATGACTTGCCATGATGAGTCCTGCTACTGACGGAACAAAAGCATTGGAAGATGGCGGCATCTTCGCTTTCCTGATTTCCGCATTATCATTGCCGACCTCTTTTCGGACATCTTCGCGGATTACGATTGGGCTTTCATCTGAAAATACAACCGGAATCCCCTTTTTGACCCCTTCTTTGCGCAAGCGAGTACGAATGACTTTAGCAAGCGGGTCAGTGTGCGTCTTGAAAATATCAGCAATCTGGAAGCGTGTCGGATCCATTTTGTTAGCGGCTCCCATACTTGAAATCATCGGGATGTCACGCTTGATTGCTTCTTTGATCAAATGGATTTTGTAAGAGATTGTATCCGATGCATCAACAATAAAATCCAGATCATAGCCAAAAATTTCTTCATATGTTTCTTCTGTATAGAACATTTTCAACGCAATGACTTCGCATTCAGGATTTATATCCATGATTCTATCACGCATCACTTCTACCTTCTGCTTTCCGACAGTGGAAAGAAGAGCAATAAGCTGTCGGTTGACATTCGTGATATCAACATCATCCTTATCAATCAAGATTAGTTTGCCAACTCCCGACCTTGCCAGGGCTTCTGCCGCAAACGAACCAACTCCGCCTATTCCCAAAACAGCGACGGTACTGTTCTTCATTATATCTAGGCCTTCCTTGCCAATGGCCAATTCATTACGAGAAAATTGATGAAGCATCCATACTCACTCCAAATTTAAGATTAATGTTACTATCTATACCCGCTTTTGAATATAACATACCCTTCATTATTTTAAAGTATTTTTATAGGAATTGAAGTGTATGTAAGTATTGGTAGAGCACTGAAGGAAAGAAGGGTGTATTACATAGAAGTGTCTATTAGAAGATTTCTATCGGACAAATCGAAGCCGGATTTCCTAATTTTTGTCCATTAGAAGGGCCCTATCGGACAAATCGGAGGCTGATTTCTTTAAATTTGTCCATTAGGAGGGCTCTATCGGACAAACCGAAACTTGATTTCCTAATATTTGTCCATTAGAGGGGCTCTATTGGACAAATCAAAGCCTGATTTCCTGATTTTTGTCCATTAGAGGAGTTATATCGGACAAATCGAAGCCTGATTTCCTGATTTTTGTCCATTAGAAGGGCTCTATTGGACAAACAGAAGGCTAAAACTCTGAAATTTGTCCGTTAGAGAAAAACGATATCAGCCGATACGCATTTGGCCATTTATATGGATGATCGTGACATAAAAAAACCATGCATTTCTGCATGGTTTTAGATTACGTATGTAGGAAGAGTCCCAATCGTGCCGTCGTGTTGGTTGCCTTCGTCTTGAACCCGCTCTCAGCAGGTGGGTGCCCTGTTCCGGATTTCTGTAAGTCCTCTAGCCAGAGGCATTTACGCGGCCCGGAAACGCGAACTCCCGAAGGATAGATGTTAGGTCAAAACTTCAGGTTAAACAACGAACACATCAGGACTCTTCATCTGTTGTTATTATATTACCACACGCCTGAATGAACTTCAAGGATATGGCTAATGGATATTACTGGTCTTTTTTAACATTTAATGACAAGTGAAGTTCGTCCAGCTGTGCTCCGCTTACCTCTCCAGGAGCATCTGTCAGCAGGTCGCTTGCGCTTGCTGTTTTCGGGAAAGCAATCGTATCGCGCAGATTTGATCTGCCAGCAAGGAGCATGACCATTCTGTCCAGGCCAAGCGCTATTCCTCCATGAGGAGGCGTTCCATATTCGAATGCCTCAAGAAGGAATCCAAACTGCTCGACTGCCTGCTCCTTCGTGAAGCCCAGAACGGAGAACATTTTTTCCTGGACATCTCTTTCAAAAATCCTTAGTGATCCGCCGCCAAGTTCATAGCCGTTCAGGACAAGGTCATACGCTTGTGCCTTGACACTTGCCGGATCGCTCTCGAGTAAAGCCAGGTCTTCGCGAGCTGGCATCGTGAATGGATGGTGGGCGGCGAAATAGCGATCTGCTTCCTCGTCGAACTCCAATAGGGGCCAGTCTGTAATCCAAAGGAAATTGAATTTGCTCTGGTCAATCAATCCAAGCTCTTTTCCAAGCTTTAAGCGTAAAGCACCAAGCCCATCTGCTACAACAGACTTCTTATCGGCAACGAATAAGAGAAGGTCTCCAGCTGAAACTCCCAGCTTGCCTTTAAGTGAATCTTGTTCTTCTTCCCCAAAGAACTTGGAGATTGGGCCTTTAAGTCCATCTTCTTCTGCTTTCAGCCAGGCAAGGCCTTTGGCACCGTACACAGAAACAAACTCTGTCAAAGCATCAATATCTTTGCGGGAGTAGTTAGCTGCCGCACCTTTTACATTGATGGCCTTTACCTGCCCGCCGTTTGCGACTGCTGATGCAAATACCTTGAAGCCTGAGTCTTTAACCGTTTCCGACAGATCGACAAGCTCCATCCCAAACCGAGTATCCGGCTTGTCTGATCCAAAGCGGCTCATTGCTTCTTCATAGCTCATACGCGGGAATGTCGCAGGGACATCCAGGCCTTTTACATCCTTCATGACCTTTTGCATCATTTGTTCAGTCAGACCCATGATTTCTTCCTGGCTCATGAAGCTTGTTTCAATATCGATTTGCGTGAATTCCGGCTGGCGGTCAGCTCGCAGGTCCTCATCGCGGAAGCAGCGGGCAATCTGGTAATAACGCTCAAAGCCGCCAACCATCATCAACTGCTTAAAAATTTGCGGTGATTGAGGAAGAGCGTAGAACTCACCCGGATGGACACGGCTTGGTACCAGATAGTCACGCGCTCCCTCTGGCGTGCTTTTCGTTAAAATCGGCGTTTCTACATCAAGAAAGCCTTCTCCATCAAGGAAGTCACGAATCGCTTTTGTTACCTGGTGCCTCATCTTGAATGTTTCGAACATGACCGGACGACGGAGATCAAGATAGCGGTATTTCAAGCGCACATCTTCTGATACATCTGTTTTATCAGCAATCACGAAAGGAGTCGTTTTTGCTTCATTGATGATTGTAAGTTCTTCAGCCTGGACTTCAATTCTGCCAGTCTTTAGATTTTCATTGATGCTTCCTTCACTGCGGGCGATAACCGTCCCTTTGACATCAAGAACGTATTCTGTACGAACTTTTTCTGCAAGCGACAGCGCCTCTTGTGACACATCAGGATTGAAAACAATCTGAACAAGTCCTGTCCTGTCACGCAAGTCGATGAAAATCAGCCCGCCAAGATCCCGGCGCTTCTGCACCCAGCCTTTCAGCGTTACCTTTTCACCGATTGCTTCTTCTGTTACTTCACCGCAAAAATATGATCTCCCAAACATCGAAACTCCCCCTCTACTTGCAAATATCCTTGAATTTTTCAACAAAACTTTCAAGCGGCAGTTGAATTTGCTCTCCATCCGCCATTGATTTCAGGTTAATCTTCTTCTCTTTTAATTCGTCTTCTCCCAGCACTGCTACATATCTAGCATTCATCCTGTCAGCAGCCTTGAACTGGGCCTTGATTTTGCGGTCTTGATAATCTCTTTCCGCAGAGAAACCTGCCATTCTCAAATTGTGGAGCAAGCCTACAGTATAATCCTTTGCTTCATCCCCCAATGAAACGAGGTAGCAGTCGATTTCTTCTTTTACAGGAAGTTCAATCCCTTCCGCCTCCAGTGCTGCAAGCAATCTTTCAACGCTTAGCGCAAAACCGATACCCGGTGTTTCCGGTCCGCCGATTTCTTCGACAAGGCCATTGTATCTGCCGCCGCCGCAAAGAGTTGTGATTGCACCGAAGCCTTCTGCATCACTCATGATTTCAAATGCTGTGTGGTTATAGTAGTCCAGTCCGCGTACTAGATTGGCGTCAACCTCGAATTTAATCCCAAGATCAGTCAAATACTTCGTCACTTTACTAAAATATTGAGCAGACTCATCAGTCAGGTAATCAATGATCGATGGTGCCGACTTCATCAGTTCATGGTCACGGTCAGCTTTGCAATCCAGGATTCGCATTGGATTCTTTTCAAGTCGGTTCTGACAATCGCTGCAGAATTCCCCGATTCTAGGCTGGAAATGGCTCACTAAAGCATCCCTGTGAGCTTTCCTGCTTTCCTTATCACCGAGACTGTTCACGACAAGCTTGAGCTTTTTCAATCCAAGTTCCTTATAAAGGGACATGGCAAGGGAAATCACCTCAGCGTCAATCGCCGGGTCTGCACTGCCCATTGCCTCAACACCAAACTGGACAAACTGGCGGAAACGTCCAGCCTGCGGGCGTTCGTAGCGGAACATCGGTCCCATGTAGTAAAGCTTCACTGGCTGATTAGGACTTCCGAACATTTTATTCTCGACAAAAGAGCGAACAGCCGCTGCCGTGCCTTCAGGACGGAGCGTCAGGCTGCGGTCACCCCTGTCAGTGAACGTGTACATTTCTTTTTGGACGATATCTGTTGTATCACCAACGCTTCGCTTGAAAAGGTCTGTATGCTCAAAAATCGGAGTCCTTAATTCCCGATATTGATATCTTTCACAAAGTTCTCTTGCCTTCGCTTCTATAAGCTGCCATTTCTCTGTCTGGCCTGGCAAAATGTCCTGTGTACCGCGTGGGATATTGATTTGATTAGCCACAGTGCATCCTCCTCCATTCATTTCAAATCATTACTTTATAGGCACCTTTACTTTTTTCTTTGCTTTTAACTTGTTGGGAACTTCACAGATAAAGAACCCCTTCTTAAAGCAACATTCCAATGCAAAACCCAGCCTTATGTAAAAAAAAGAATACAAAAAAGCCCCCAATCCCTTGCTATAATAACAAGGGACGAGAGCTTTGAATTCCCGTGGTGCCACCCTAATTGAAGCGCTTGAATGCACTTCCTCTTTAACAGTTAACGCCTGATTACGTCTCCTCCTAATGATGGGACAGCCCATGTTCAGAGAAAATCCTACGGAGTGTTCATTCGCCAAGTCATCGTGCAGAAATGCTTTCAGCCAAGGCATTTCCTCTCTTTTCACTTGTTTCATGGCTACTGTGCTCCATCAACGGTATGTTTTCTATATAACATTTTATTTATATTATAATACGGAGTCCAAATGGCCTTGTCAAGCACAATTCAAGATCGTTCAATCTGTTTTTTCAGTTTTCGGACATCACGGAGTGAAAGCCCAAATTCCGAAGCTAATTCTACAGTGTTGGAGCTTTGTTCCTTTTGGATAAAATCGTGAAAATCCACTCCGAATAATTGATTCTCCCCGAATGATGCAGAATTTCCTTTGTCACTGAACCGCATGGTATCACCTTCCAATGTTTATTGCTAACTATTCTGCCCAGCCTGTGTGAAAACTTTTCATGATTTTAAGATATTCTTCAACACTTGAATTTTTTTCGTTCTTTACCGATATAAGAGAAAAGTCCTCGTGATTTTACCGGAAAAATCCGGTAATATATTTTTATAGAGAGTAAGAGAGGGAGGGAGAGTATTGCCCAGAAATAAAATGGTTCCGATCATCCTGTGCTTGATGCTTATTTTCGGGAGCCTTCCAGCTTTAGAATCGGCTCGGGCGGATAATGGAAGTGTCTCGATTACTGCCACAAGCTTGAATGTAAGGTCGGGACCGGGACTAAGTTACCCGGTAACAGGATCAGTCAAAGTAGGAGAGAAGTTTTCAATCGTAAAGGAAGAAGGCGATTGGATACAAATCAGCCTTGGCGGCAGTAAAAACGGATGGGTCGCTGAATGGTTTACCGCTAAGGAGTCTCCCAAGACAGCAGTTTCACCAGCTGTTTCGGCAAATTCCAAAGGCTCAGGCAGCGTTAACGTCAATGGGTTGAGAGTAAGAAAAGGGCCGGGCACCAACCACCAGGTCATAGGGTCTTTTAACAGTGGACAAGCTGTCGAAATTCTTGGCTTCAATGGAAATTGGGCCGAAGTGCGCAATAGTAACATAAGCGGCTGGGTCTCAAAGGAATACATATCTGTAAAAGAAAACAAGGCTGAAGAAGCACCGACACCTAGCACTAAAACAAGCGGGACGGTCACCGCTACTTCCTTGAATGTAAGAGAAAAGCCTTCATTGAACTCTAGCAAAGTGGGTCAATTAGGTTATGGAGCTGCAGTGACTGTCCATTCACAGTCCAATGGCTGGGCCGAGATTACATACGAAGGAAAAAATGCCTGGGTAAGCGCTGAGTATGTGAAAATCGGAGGAAAACCAACGGATGACAGCAGCAAGCCCTCACCCCCTGCTGATCAGTTCACAGGCACTGTAACTGCCTCACAGCTCAATATCCGGGATAAGAACTCACTGGATGGCAGCGTTATAGGTTCTGTATCAAAGGGACAAAGCTTTAAGATTCTCGATGAACAAAACAATTGGGTCCAAATTGAATACCAGCCGGGCAAAACAGGCTGGGCAGCAGGCTGGTTTTTCGAAAAAAAGAAAAACGGGCCAGCAGCTGCACCTAGCCAGCCTGTTAAAAACAGCAGCGTTTCCATGCTCCACAACGGGACAAACATTCGCAAAGGCCCAGACACAGGCACAGCAGTCATTTTCCGAGCCAATCAGGGTGACAGCTTTGAAATCTTAAGCGTTGAAAAAGATTGGTATAAAATCGCGCTTCCGAATGGGGCGAGCGGGTTTGTAGCCGGCTGGATTGTTTCTGTAAAAGGAACTGCACCGCAAATAGAAAGACCGGGAGCAGAGAAACACACTAAAAATAAAACTGTCGTCCTTGACCCTGGCCACGGCGGCAGGGATAACGGGACAACGGGTGTAAGAGGTACCCTGGAGAAGGCTCTTACACTGAAAACAGCTCAGCTTTTATATGACAAACTAAGAGCTGCCGGCACAAACGTCATCCTGACCAGGAACAATGACCAATATATTTCACTTGGTTCAAGAGTAAGCAGCTCTCATTACCATAATGCCGATGCGTTTATTAGCATCCATTACGACAGCATTAACGATCGGACCGTCAGGGGCATGACGACTTACTATTACAATTCAAAACAAAAACCTTTGGGTGAACAAATCCACTCTTCTGTAATAAGCAAAACGATGTTAAAGGATCGAGGCACTCGTTTTGGAGACTATCACGTCATCAGGGAAAACAAGCAAACAGCCGTCCTCCTGGAATTAGGCTATTTAAGCAACCCTGCGGAAGAGATGCTTGTCAATACACCTCAATATCAGGAAGCAGTAGCAAACGGGATATTTGAAGGACTTGCCCGCTATTTTAAGAATAATTAAGCAGAACGACTGAAGACATCCCAACTGTCTTCAGTCTTTTTTTGTGAGAAGAAGGGAATGCCCGATAAATCATAAGGCTATCTTTCGGCGCGAGAGGTGCCCTTATCTCTTCGAATCCTCCTCCATAAGGGTATCTTTCACCGTGAGAGGTGCCCTTATCTCTTCGAATCCTCCTCCATAAGGGTATCTATAGGAACGACAAGTCCGCTATATACTAAAAAAAGAATCCCGCTATCGGGATTCCTTCTTTGAATTATTTACTGTCAATGATTAATGTTACCGGACCGTCATTTGTCAATTGAACGTCCATCATTGCGCCGAATACACCTGTTTCGACCTTGATTCCCTTTTCGGAAAGGAAACGGTTGAATGCTTCATAGACAACTTCTGCGTGATCTGGCTTGGCTGCGTCCATGAAGTTTGGACGGCGTCCCTTGCGGCAATCACCATACAGGGTAAACTGTGAAACGGAAAGAATCTCTCCCCCTACATCGAGGAGGGACAAGTTCATCTTTCCTGCTTCATCTTCAAATACCCTGAGATTCGCAGCCTTCTCGGCAAGAAAAGCTGCATCTTTTTCCGTATCCTCATGTGTAACACCCACAAGGATGACAAATCCTTTATTGATGGAGCCTGTTACTTCCCCATCAACTGTCACTTTTGCTTCTTTGCTTCTCTGTATCACTAAACGCATCGGTAATCTCCTTACACATCGGTGTCACAGTTTTTGCTTCATGACTACTAAGTCTGCTTAACTCATTACCCTTCTGACCGCATAGATATCGGGAATTTGCTTAATCCGGTCGACGACTCTTTGCAGATGGCTGACATTATGGATGGCGATGGACATATTGATGGTTGCCATTTTATTTTTGTCAGATTTCCCCGAAACCGCGGTAATGTTCGTCTTTGTTTCATTTACCGCCTGCAGGACTTCATTCAGCAAGCCCCTGCGGTCATAGCCGCTGATCTCGATATCCACATTATATTCCTTGCGGTCATTCAAGCCGGTCTCCCATTCTACCGGAATCAATCTGGCCTGCGCATCCTCAGTGTGGATGTTCGTGCAGTCAGAACGGTGAACAGATACTCCCCTGCCTTTTGTGATGAAACCTACAATATCATCCCCAGGTACAGGGTTACAGCAGCGGGATAGCCTGATCAGCAAATTATCGATACCCGACACTCGGACTCCAGACTCTCGCTTCTTAGCAGGTGAAAATGATTTAAGCTCGGAAACAGCATTCGAAATATCCTTTTCCTGTTCCAGGTCACGCTGCTTGCGGAGCTTTTCTGTCAGCCTGTTGGCTACCTGGAGAGCTGTTATTCCGTTGTAACCGATTGAAGCAAACAAATCGTCTTCATTGGTAAAATTATATTTCTCGGAAACCTTTTTCAGGTTTTCAGTTGTCAAAATCTCTTTAACATCGAAATCCATATTGCGGACTTCTTTTTCCAGGAGCTCACGGCCCTTTTCAACATTTTCATCCTTCTGCTGCTTCTTGAAGAATTGGCGAATCTTGTTTTTTGCCTGGGAGGTCTGTGCAAGCTTTAGCCAATCTTTGCTCGGTCCATAAGAATGTTTTGAAGTAAGGATTTCAATGATATCCCCAGTTTTCAATTGGTAATCCAAAGTCACCATCTTGCCATTGACCTTGGCACCGATCGTCTTATTGCCGATTTCAGAGTGGATTCGATAGGCGAAATCGATTGGCACTGAACCAGCTGGCAACTCGATAACATCGCCTTTCGGTGTGAAAATAAATACCATATCCGAGAAAAGGTCAATTTTTAGAGACTCCATGAACTCTTCTGCATTTGCAGTATCATTCTGGAATTCAAGAATTTCACGGAACCATGATAGCTTTGTTTCAAAATTGGAAGCATCAGTTGGTTTGCCCTCTTTATATGCCCAGTGGGCCGCAACCCCAAATTCCGCGATCCTGTGCATTTCATCAGTCCTGATCTGGACTTCCAGCGGATCACCTTTAGGGCCGATCACTGTCGTGTGCAGGGACTGATACATATTAGGCTTTGGCATCGCGATGTAGTCTTTGAATCTGCCTGGCATCGGTTTCCAGCATGTATGGATGATTCCCAGGATTGCATAGCAGTCCTTGATGCTGTTGACGACAATACGGACAGCCAGCAAATCGTAGATTTCATTGAACTGCTTGTTTTGCAGGACCATTTTCCGATAGATGCTGTATATATGCTTAGGCCTTCCTGAAATTTCAGCCTTGATTGAAACCTCATTCAGCCTTTCCTTCACTTCATCGATGACTTCATCAAGATATTGCTCGCGTTCTGCCCGTTTCTTTTTCATCAGGTTGACGATACGGTAATATTGCTGGGGATTAAGATAGCGTAAAGCAGTATCTTCAAGCTCCCATTTGATTTTTGAGATACCGAGCCTGTGAGCCAGAGGTGCAAAAATCTCCAGCGTTTCATTCGAAATCCTCCGCTGTTTTTCACTCGGCAAATGCTTCAAAGTCCTCATGTTATGAAGGCGGTCAGCAAGCTTGATCAAGATGACACGGATATCCTGTGCCATTGCAACAAACATCTTCCGGTGGTTCTCCGCCTGTTGCTCTTCATGCGACTTATACTTGATTTTACCAAGCTTCGTGACTCCATCAACAAGCATGGCCACTTCGTCATTGAACGCCTCTCTTATATCACCAAGAGTCACATCCGTATCCTCGACGACATCATGAAGAAAACCAGCTGCGACCGTCGCCGGATCCATCTCCAGGTCAGCGAGAATCCCTGCTACCTGGATAGGGTGGATGATGTACGGTTCCCCGGATTTCCTGAATTGATCATGATGAGCCTGTCTGGCGAACTCATATGCCTCTCTTACCATTTCAACATGTTCATCATTCAAATATGATTTTGTACAGTCAATGACTTGTTCTGCGGTCATTACCTGGTCATTCGCCATAGGATCACCTAATTTAAATTTCTTTATATTAACCCGCATTTTCTCTCCAGCGGGAACCAAGGGAAAAGTCGACAAAAATATTAAACATCCTCTATATACAATAATTATTCTTATAAAGGATTGTTACTATTATCAAAGAAAAAATTGAAGATGTAAAGAGAAAGGAAGAGATTTTACAGCAGAAATTAAAAAAATTGTCGAAAGATATTTTATTATAGGTTAATTTTAGCAAACCTGCCTGCCATTGGATGAATTTCTTTTTATAAAAAACTGTTTTCGTAAAGATTGTTGTTAAAATCCTAAAGCCGATTTTAACGTAATAGATGATCATTTTGCAGGTCGGTATAAAGCTTGCATGGTCTTTTCTCACAAAAGAGTTAACCTTTCGAAAGAAAGTAGATCATCCAATCCTATTTTGTCGTCAATAGCAACAAAGTTTGAGAAAAGAGCCTTATAAAAAAAGGGCACTTCGCAATGAAGCGCCCGGTCGATTTAATATTGCATCAAGGTTAAAATATCGTAGCCATCCAACTTGTTACGGCCATCGAGATAAGTAAGTTCAATCAGGAAGGCGATTCCTGCCACGATTCCCCCTAGTTCTTCAACTAGCTTGATCGTTGCTTCAATCGTTCCGCCAGTTGCAAGCAGGTCGTCGGTGATCAGGACTCTTTGTCCGGGCTTGATCGCGTCTTTATGGATCGTCAAGACGTCACTGCCATATTCAAGTCCGTAGTTGACCTTGATTGTCTCGCGCGGAAGCTTTCCTTCTTTTCTGACAGGAGCAAAACCTACTCCATGCGCATAGGCAACCGGGCAACCGATAATAAAGCCGCGTGCTTCTGGTCCGACTACAAGATCAATTTGCTTTTCACGGGCATAGGCCACGATTTGGTCTGTTGCATATCTATAAGCATCGCCATTGTCCATTAAGGTTGTGATGTCCTTAAATTTAATGCCGGGCTTTGGCCAATCGGGAACGATTGTTACAAATTGTTTCAAATCCATTGAATAATTGCCTCCTCATTTTTCACCGACTCTTGAATGAATTGGTCAAACCAGTTCTTCAATTGCTCATACGATGAGTAGAGCAATTCATTTTCAAGAGTGAATGCTTGCACCTTGTGCTGATATGTTTTGGATTCAGTCAGATCCCTTTTGGGGACATTTTCTTCTAGTGAAATAAACCCATTGTTTATTTTAACAAAATCTAGTTCAAAAAACACCTTCGACATGAAATCTATTGTTTCTTTTGTCCACCCTCGATGCTTGGCCAAATCGTCGCCATACCGTTTAAGATCGAATGGCCCTTTCTTGGCGAGGAAAGCGTAAAACCATTTGAAGTGCTCCCTCGTTGGCATCGTCGTGAAGAAATCGCTGCTTTCTTTATAAAAATGGACATAGACCCTTCCCGGATTTTTCCCGGAAAATAACTTCTCCAGAATCTCTTTGGATGGCGGCAGGTCCAATAGAACAACATACGAATGATCAAGATTCAGCTGTTCAGCTTGTTCATCGGTGTTTACCAGTTCCAATGAGTCTCCGATAATAGGAGAAAACTTATTTTTCAAATCAGCGTTAAAGAGAACCCACTTAATATGATCCCCCGGAATCATTTCGGGAAGCTTTTCCAGTCTTTTGAGACCGCGGAAATCGAATAGCTGCCAGGACTTGACCGCCACATCCCTGAGAAAAATTTGCGGCTTCCTGATATTGTTCCATTCGTTGATGGACAGTTCGCCAATGACTGACAGCTTCGAGCTCGGCGAGATATGATCATGGAGATGGCCTAAGCCGAATCCAATTCCATCAATAACAGTACCTTCCTCTTCCAGTGCCAGCTTAAGATGCGACTGATCTGCCCCTATCTTTCTAAGGGTTGATATATTTGCTCCATCAATCAGGACCTTGGGTTTTGGGTTGCTGACGCCATATGGAGATAGCAGCCCAAGTTCGTTTATGGTCTCAATCGTAATCTCTTTAACATCTATTCTCGCATCGATATGGGAGACAGGAGTTAAATCTTCTTCTTTCAGTTGCTCTTTTGCGAGTGCATTCAATCTTGACCTTAATTCATCAACATCATTAAGATTCAACGTCATTCCCGCAGCCATGGGATGACCGCCAAAATGCGGAAGGATTTCTCTGCAGGTTGAAAGGTTTTTGAAAAGATCGAAACCAGCGATACTTCGTGCTGACCCCTTCGCAAGTCCCTTCTCTTTGTCAAAACTAAGGACGATCGTTGGCCGGTAATATTTTTCGACAAGCTTGGAAGCTACGATGCCGATGACCCCTGCGTTCCAGCCTTCCTTACCGACGACAAGGACTGAGTTATCATGGATTGGGTAATTCATTTCCACTTCAGAAACTGCTTCTTCGGCAATTTGTGAAACGATGTTTTGCCGCTCTTTATTGATTGAATCTATTTCTTCCGCAAGCATTTTCGCTTCTTCCGAATCAGCTGTCATCATTAATTGCACAGCTGGGTCAGCACTGCCAAGCCTCCCTGCTGCATTGACCCTCGGTCCAATCATAAAACCTATTGTTTCTTCATCAATAGAAGATCTATCCGTTTTCGCGAGTTTAAGCAGCGCATTCAAGCCAGGTGTCTGGCTCGACTTCAACTTCTCGATTCCCCTCAGGGCAATCAGCCTGTTCTCTCCCATAAGTGGAACAAGGTCGGCAATGGTCCCGATAGCCGCAAACTCCAGCAAATGCTCTGGGACTCTCCCCAGCAGGGCATGGGCAACCTTAAAAGCGACACCTACACCAGCTAAATCCTTAAAAGGGTATACACTGCCGTCCAGCTTTGGATGGATGATCGCAAATGCATCCGGCAGGACCGGTCCAGGTTCATGGTGGTCTGTAATGATCAGGTCGACACCTATTTCTTTTGCAACTGCTGCCTCATGGAGAGCAGAAATGCCCGTATCGACAGTGATGATCAAGCCCACTCCGCTGTCTGCCGCACTCCTGAAAGCTTTTTCATTAGGACCATATCCTTCTGTAAAACGGTTCGGTATGTAATAGTCGGCGTTCGCCCCGAGTTCAGCCAGGGCTTTCATCATGACCGTCGTACTGCTCACACCGTCTGCATCATAGTCACCAAACACCCAAACGGGCTCCTGCGTTTCTACTGCTTTTTTGATCCGCTCAACTGTCTTATCCATGTCCTTCAGCAAATAGGGGTCGTGAAATTCGCTTTTTTGCCCAAACAAAAAATACCGGGCATCTTCCACGGTATCCAGTCCGCGATTGACTAGCAGAGAAGCAGTCAGATGATTTATGTTCAATTCCTTGGCGAGTGAATCTATTATTGTCCGGTCGGATTTTTTTACAATCCACCTTGATTTTGGCTTTAACATACGTTCACCTCTCAGCTTATTCATTATACAAAAGCAGAGAGGGTGTTTCAATGACAATGAATGCTAATAAGGGACATTACAATAAGGAAATGTATAGTACTATACTAAAATGGCAGCATAATTGTATGCTGCCATAAGTACTGGATTAATGGATATCTTCTATTTCGTGCTGGGGTGCTGTTTCCTCCGGCAGAGTTTCTTTTTGGGCCAGCTGCTCTTCTAATGAGCTGTTTTTCTTCCTCAAAGATTTTACTTCCCTTTGAAGCACAAACATCCTGAACAGACCGACAGAACCAACGATGATCCCGCCCATCAATACAGACCCCAGAATTACCAAAATTAACGGCCATTTTGATTCCCCGAATAAATAGTTCACTGTTACTGGATCGACATTGATGACGGCGAAAACAGCCACAATCAATGCAAAAGCAAGTCCCAGCAGCAATGTCCATTGAAACTTCATTCTATCCCCTCCCCTGAGACTTATTGAATATCTACGCCATCCTCGGAATCTTCACTCTCACTGAACGGATTTATATGGACCAGAACATTTTGGACATTTTTATTTTCCATCAGTTTCTTTTTCACACTTTTTCCAATCCGGTGGCCCTGTTCCACGGTAATATGTGGATCGACAGATATTTTTAAATCAATGATAACATAGTGACCGTGCTCTCTGGCATGTAATTCATCCAATTTCTTTACTTCAGGAATTGATTGGACAACAGTCCTGAATTCTTCTGTATCCTCTTCATGAAGGACGTGGTCAAGTGCATTATGGATCGACTCCTTGCCAAGCTTCCATGCCATCCTGATGACCAGCAAGGCTACTAGCAGTCCTGTCACCGGGTCGGCGTATTCCAGCCACCCAATTCCAAACATCCCGCCCAACACAGCCGCGCTGATCCCTATTAGTGCAGCGATGGAGGAATAGACATCCGATCTATGCTCATACGCATTGACGATCAGCGCGTCACTCTTTAATTGCTTCCCCAATCTGTATTTGTACCTGAACATTCCCTCTTTTACTATAATTGAAACGACTACAGCCACAATCGCCACAGATTTTGGAGGTTCGATAGGATGAAAAAATGCTTCGAACGATGATCTGCCGATTTCGACTCCCACAAGCATTAATAATACTGCCACAATGATGGCAGCAATTGATTCGGCCTTGCCATGACCGTAAGGATGATCTTCATCCGGCGGAGCTTTCGCCGCCTTAAGACCTATGTATACAGCTAATGAACCCACTACATCAGATGCAGAATGGACTGCATCCGCTACAAGCGCTTTACTGTTAGCATAGATGCCGACCCCCCACTTCAATCCTGCCAGTATAATATTACCGACAACGCCAACCATTGCGGCAAATTCAGCCTTCTTAAAACGAACGTCTTTTTCCAACAGCAAAACTCCTCTCTGTAAAGAGCTTTTATTCCGCGTCCTTTACTTATTCCACCATATTTAGTCTGTCGGCATTCCTGTTATTTTATCCTGAAATATGGTTGTTCTAACCAAAAGTGAAAAAAATACCACGGAAAGTCCGTGGTATTTTAGTTTGCTTTTTATTAAACTTGAGGCTCATCTGTGTAGACTTTCTTTTCCTTAAAAGTCTTGATTGTGCCTTTCTTCTTAAGCTCTTTCTTCTTCCATACATACCACAGCTGTGCTGCGATGAAAATGGAAGAATAAGTACCGGCAATTAGACCAATAAGAAGGGCGAAAGAGAAATTCCAGATTGATTGGCTGCCGAATAGCAACAGAGCCACAACTGTTATGACAACAGTCAGGATGGTGTTAACCGAACGGCCAAGTGTCTGACGAAGAGAAGCATTTACTACATCCGCAATATCTTCCGGTGTCTTTAGGCGTTTCTTCTTCACCATATTCTCACGCATCCTGTCAAAAGTAACAATTGTATCATTGATTGAATAACCAACAATTGTCAGGACAGCCGCTATGAAGGTAATATCAACTTCAAGCCTTGTGAGACTGAATAGAACAATGATAAAGAACGCGTCATGAAGCAATGCGACTATTGCAGCCAGCGCCATGTAAATCTCAAAGCGGATCGTTACATAGATAATGATCCCCACGGAAGCAATGGCAACTGCAATCATGGCATTCTTAGCCAGTTCTTTACCGATTGTCGGTGAAACTGTTCCAACATTCGGTTCGGCACCGAATTCTTCCTTGAAGTGAGATTTAAGCTCAGAGATCTCATCTTTGCTTAGAACTGTTTTAAATCTTGCAACGCCAATTTCGCCATTATCACCGGAGATGACAATATCGTTTGTTTCCAAATCAACTTGCTTAAGCTCAGCTTTTAATTGTTCCGCTGTAAGTTTGCTGTCAGACATGACCTCTACCCTTGTCCCAGCTGCAAAATCGATTCCAAGATTCAGGCGGAACACGAGGAGTGCAATCAGTCCAATACCGATAAGTATAGCAGATGCAGTAAAGAACTTTTTTCGGCTCTTGATGAAATCAAATCTATCGAACTTGGTTTTCAAATCCAGACTATCCAAACCTTCCGAAATATCATGAACCTCACTTGGCTTCACACCGAATAAGCCTGGTTTGTTTTTGAACAAGCCACTGTTCACGAGCAATCCAAGGAACAAGCGTGCACCGAAGACTGCTGTGATAAAGCTTGCCAGGATACTGATGATCAGCATGGTCGCAAAGCCTTTTACAGAGCTTGTCCCGTACGCGAATAAAACGATTGCGGCCAGCAAAGTCGTGATGTTGGCATCAAAGATCGTAGACAGAGAGCCTTTGCTGCCCGCATCAAACGCTGCTTTGATATTGCGGCCAACCTTCAATTCTTCTTTGATACGTTCATAGGTTATGATGTTTGCGTCCACCGCCATACCGACACCGAGGATCAAGGCCGCGATTCCAGGCAGTGTGAGTACACCGTTCATCCAATCAAATACAAGCAGGATGAGGTAAACGTAAATAGATAACGTAATAACTGCGACAATTCCAGGGATACGGTATAAAGCGAGCATGAATACGAAAACAGCAAGAATACCGATGATTCCAGCGAAAACTGTCTCATTTAGAGCCTGTTCCCCGAACTTCGCTCCAACAGAAGTAGAGTAAGTTTCTTCCAAATTAACCGGCAATGATCCCGCATTAAGCAGAGAAGCGAGCTGCTGGGCTTCTTCAATTGTAAAATTACCAGTAATCTCAACATTCTTTTGGTTCAGGATCTTATCTACATTAGGATTGGAAAGGAATTTAGGTTCAGGCTTCATCCTTTCTTCCTTATAGGAATCAACCCCTTCTTCGAAATCCAGCCAGATGATCAGCTGATTTTCAGGGTACATATCACGGATTTCCTTTGTGATCTCGCCGAATTGATCCCCATCTTTAAGTGTGATTGAAATGCTCGGCTTGTTTTGCTGGTCGAAGCTTTGCTTTGCACCATTTTCTTCCAGGTCACTGCCATCCATCATGACGCGGTCGTTGACGTCACGGAAGGTAAGATTCGCTTCTGTAGAAAGAATTTCACGCGCTTTGTTCTGGTCTTTTACACCAGCCAGCTGTACGCGAATCCGGTCATCTCCTTCAATCTGAATGTTCGGTTCACTGACACCGAGAACGTTGACTCTTCGTTCAAGAGCCTCAGCAGTACTCTTCAGGGTTTCACGGTCAACTTTCTCTCCCTTTTTTCCATTTAGAGGCGTGACTTCATAAAGAACCTCAAAACCACCCTGCAGGTCAAGGCCGAGCTTGATATCTTTCAATATATTCTGGGTTGTTGCACCCATGGCACTTCCGATTAAAATAACCAGCAAAAAGAAGGCCACGATGCGGCTGCGTTTTACCATTATGTATAAATCCTCCTTATTCTTCGCACAAACATGCTGCCAGACAAATAAAACATAAGACCAAGAAAATAAACAGTAGCCAATTTATAGCATTCTAATTATGTAACAGTTTAAAAAAACTGTCAATTAAGCTTTTTCCATTTCTACACCGGGAATGCTTGTCTAAGAAAAAATCGGCACCTGGATTTTTTCGAGTATCAATGAATGCGATATATCGGAAATATAGCTTTATAATAGGCGAAAAAAGCCCCTATGTATCAAGCCCCTCTAGATTTTGGAAACAGAAAAATCGGGTTATGAATGTTTGGTATCATAATTCGATATTTAGTCTAACACTTGACAAAAAGACATTTCACCGGCATTTCCTGTTCAAATATCTATTAAAACCCTTTTTAGACATTTCACGGGTGTTCCTTGCTCAAAATGTCTATTAAAGTCCTTCTTAGACATTTCACGGGTGTTCCCTGTTCGAAATGTCTATTAAAGTCCTTTTTTTAGACATTTCACGGGTGTTCCCTGTTCGAAATGTCTATTAAAGTCCTTTTTTTAAACATTTCACTGGGGTCCCCTGTTCAAAATGTCTATTAAAGACCTCTTTTTAGACATTTCTTTAGGGGTACCTCGCTCAAAATGTCCAATGAACCATATAAAGGAGATATCAGCTATACCTATGAACCTTTTAAGTATAGAGCTTCATCATTTCAGCAGCTCTTTCCGTTCTTCTTCATTATCAAGCGCAAAGTCTCCCAGTTTGAAGGCTTCAACGGTGGTGAAATTCATTACGTCGCCGATTTTTGCGGATAAAATATCAGCGACAATTTCATACATTTGAATTTCTTCTTTCGGTTTCTTCCACTTTTTCTTCGTGAGATAATCCCATAATTCTTTTTCTCCAACTTGTTCATAACCGAATATTTTGAATTCTTCAACTTTGCTTTCCAGAGCGGGTTTCACTTGCTTGTAAAACCGTCCGTATTGATGGCTTGGATTCATTACCTGGCCTCCCCGTCCAATTTTCCAGTCTTTAAATGTCTTAACCTTGTCATGCTTTGTCCACTTTCTTGCATATAGTTAATTGTATATGAAATATGCATTTTTGAGAAGGCAGGGAGCGGAATGTCGAAGTTTTTAAAAGGAACATTTATTTTGTTAATGGCCGGCCTCGTCACGAGGGTGCTTGGATTCATAAATCGGATTGTCATCGCCCGTTTCATCGGCGAGGAAGGTGTTGGCCTTTATATGATGGCCTTCCCGACCATGGTGCTTGTCGTGACAATTACCCAGCTAGGGCTCCCAGTTGCGATTTCAAAAAATGTGGCTGAAGCTGAGGCAAGAGGCGACTTCCAAAAAATCAAGAAAATCCTTGTCGTTTCCCTTGCCACCACCATATCCCTATCGATTATCTTTACACCAGCGCTCATTCTGCTTGCTCCATACCTGTCCGAGACATTGTTCACGGATCCAAGAACACAATGGCCGCTGCTTGCCATTGCACCAATTGTTCCGATCGTTGCAGTATCATCGGTTCTCCGCGGCTACTTCCAAGGAAGGCAGAATATGCGGCCATCCGCGAAATCACAAGTGATCGAACAGCTTGTCAGGATCACCTTGATTGCTGTTTTGACAAAAGCCTTCATGCCGTATGGAATTGAATATGCCGCAGCGGGTGCCATGATTGCGTCAGTGATTGGAGAGCTTATTTCATTGATTTATTTGATGACGACCTTTAAGCTGCGAAAAAAATTTAGGCTGCGAAAGAACTTCTTTCAATTCGTCCATTCCGGAAAGTCGACTTTCAATGATTTAATGGGGATTGCATTGCCAACAACAGGTTCAAGATTGATCGGATCTGTTTCCTGGTTTTTTGAACCGATTGTCGTTGCGCACAGTCTGGCGATTGCCGGAGTCGCCGCCGTAGCCGCCACGAAACAATATGGGGCATTGACTGGCTTTGCCATGCCCTTGCTGTTATTGCCATCGTTCATCACCTATTCTTTATCCACCTCACTTGTACCTGCTATCAGTGAAGCGAACTCCAGAAAGAACATGAAGGTGATTGAACATCTTCTGCAGCAATCTTTGCGATTTTCCCTATTGACAGGGGGCCTGGCAATCGTCGTTTTATATGTTCTGGCCGAACCCTTAATGACGTTGATGTACGGGACTTCCAATGGAGCACAATTCATCAAGCTCATGGCACCATTTTTCCTGTTCTACTATTTCCAGGGACCGCTGCAGGCAGCACTGCAGGCTCTTGATTTGGCCAGGGCAGCGATGATCAACAGCCTGATTGGAAATCTTGCGAAGACCGCTGTCATCTTCCTGTTGGCAAGCCAGCCTGCTTTTGGCATAAACGGCGTAGCCCTCGGTATGGTCATGGGAATTGTCCTGATCACCCTCCTCCATTTCGCGACCATGCTGAAGGCTGTTTCATTTACTTTTTATGTAAAAGATTATGTAAAGGTATTAGTTATTATCATTCTATCGGGGTCAATGGGCTTCATGCTCTGGGACTGGCTTGGTGGGAATCTTTCATTGGCAGCAAGGATTCTTATAAATGCAGGGACTGTAAGCATTCTGTACTTGTCTCTCTCTGTCGTGCTTGGGTTGATCAGAAAAAATGAGCTTTCGAAATTACAATCCGTACTTACATCATTTATAAAAAGGTAAGAAAAAAAACGTGGGCGTTGTCCACGTTTTTATTTATCCTTAAGATCAATATAAAATTCCCCATTTTGGTAGCTGCAAAAGGAAATCTCTCCCGGATCTTCGTATCCCCGTTTTTTTAACTGCTCCAGCAGCCAGGAACTTGATTTGTCAACCATCCCAAGGTTATCCTTCTGGACCTCGCCATCGATGATCAGTGGAAGTGCAAGACTGCTGCTATCCTGCTCCCCATCCTGTTCACCCTGTTTCTTTTGGAAAATGGACAGGGTACCGGACGGCTCCAAAATGGCATACTCCACATCGGCAATATCCCCTACATCCTTTTCTCTTAATTGAAGCAGCAGATCATCAAAATTATATCTTTGCGACCGCATGGCTTTTTCATCGATTTTCCCATCATTAATAATGATTGTCGGCTTTCCATCCACGATATCCCTGAATCTTTTGCTTTTAAGCGAAAGCACTGCCAGTGCAATTTGTATGATTACAAATATGCCGATTGGGAGAAGAGTGTTGATCAAGGGATCCTTCGTATTTTCTATGGCCACGGATGCCATCTCAGCGATCATAATATAGACAACCAAATCAAGAACGCTTAATTCACCGATTTCCCTTTTTCCCATTAAACGAAAAATCAACAGGATCAATAAATAAAGGAGAACTGTCCTAAAAAGGATAATCAAATATTGTTCCACGGTATTCCCCGCCCTTCACACAGCATTCCTCTTTAGTCTTTAACTCCGAACTGAAAAAATACTTATTGTTTAAGTATTTTTTATAATATCTCCTGTATAAAACTGATTCTATTTGTCCTTTTTCGTGAATATGCTTGTACTAGGCATTTCCCGTTTAAAGGGATCAGATCAGAGAGGAGAGGGGTTAATGGAATCCAAAAGTTTAGGAAGGGCCGTCCTGTACGGGGTAATTGCAATATTTCTACTGGCAATCGTGAGCAGTTTGATATTTTCTCTTCTTTTAAAGTTCACTTCTGTCCAAGAAGCTTCACTTCAGTACGTCATGACATCCATTTCTTTTTTATCCATTTTCATCGGCGGCTTTATTACTGGCGGAAATGGAAAAGAAAAAGGGTGGATGATTGGAGGAGCAACGGGCCTGGTTTATTCTTTAGTTATTTTCCTGTTTCAATACCTGGGTTATGACAGCCTATTTTCAATTGAACAAATCATCTACCATATTTGCTATATTCTCACAGCTATGATGGGTGGCATTCTCGGTGTAAACATCGTTGGCGGTCCTTCAAAGGCATAAAAAAGAAGCGAACCGAGAGTTCGCTTCTTTTTCGTTTGAAAAATAGCTATTACATTTTACACTTCGATTATTGTCCAGCTCCAGCGCCCAGCCAGTTTTCATCCTAGAAATAGCTTCCTCGAGTATCTTGCAGAAGCGTTAGCTTTGAGCAGCTCGAGTCGGTTGTCTGGTTGCAGCCTTGAGACGCTTCCGCTTTTCGTTATACTCCTGCTGCTGATTCCTTGACGTCGCGGATTGCCGCGCGGTCATATGTAAGACGGCTTCCGTCTCCACATTTGATGACAACAGTACCTTCATCAAGTGCATCGACAATTCCATGCAAACCGCCGATTGTTACTACTTTATCACCTTTTTGCAGGTCGCTCTGCATTTGCTGAACCGCTTTCTGCCTCTTTTGCTGAGGGCGGATCAACAAGAAATAGAATAGTACAAACATCAACAATAGCGGGAATACTGTACCTACTAATCCTTCCATTCATTTCCCCTCCTTTCATGTTCAAGGCTGATGACGCCATGCGAGAGCAGCCTTATTAAAAAGCAGTTTATTTAGAAGTTTTTGGCATTCGGTTTATTGAAACCATATTGCTCAAAAAACTCATCTCTAAAGTCCCCCAGACGGTCTTCTCGGATCGCCTGTCTGACCTGCTCCATTAAGTTTATCAGAAAATGTAGATTATGATAAGAAGTAAGTCTAATTCCGAACGTTTCATCTGTTTTAATCAGGTGGCGGATGTAGGCCCTGCTGTAATTTTTACATGTATAGCAATCACAGTTAGGATCCAATGGTCCAAAGTCACGGGCGAATTTCGCGTTCTTGACAACCAGTCTTCCCTCACTTGTCATCAATGTGCCATTTCGGGCGATACGGGTAGGCAAGACACAGTCGAACATATCAATACCGCGCATGGCACCATCGATCAAGGAATCCGGAGAACCAACTCCCATCAAGTAACGAGGCTTATCGGACGGCAGCCATGGAGTAGTGAATTCCAGCACTCTGTTCATCACATCCTTTGGTTCGCCGACTGAAAGGCCGCCAACTGCGTAACCTGGGAAGTCCATAGAAACCAGGTCTTTTGCGCTTTGCTTTCTTAATTCCTCATATTCTCCGCCCTGGACGATCCCGAATAATCCCTGATCCTGTGGACGCTGATGGGCTGTGAGGCAGCGCTCTGCCCAGCGGGAGGTCCGCTCGACTGATTTTTTCATATAGTCATATTCAGCAGGGTATGGCGGACATTCATCGAATGCCATCATGATATCAGAACCAAGCGCGTTCTGGATTTCCATCGCTTTCTCTGGGGAAAGGAAAAGCTTGTCCCCATTCATATGATTGCGGAAGTGAACGCCTTCCTCTTCAATTTTCCTAAACTCACTCAAAGAGAACACCTGGAATCCCCCTGAATCAGTGAGGATGGCGCGGTCCCAGTTCATGAATTTATGCAGGCCGCCTGCCTCCTTGACGATCTCATGGCCTGGCCTCAGCCAAAGATGATAGGTGTTGCTCAGGATAATCCCCGCACCCATCTGGACCAATTCCTCGGGTGACATAGTTTTGACTGTTGCCAGTGTACCAACAGGCATGAAGACCGGAGTTTCAAAAGAGCCGTGCGGTGTATGCACACGCCCAAGCCTTGCTCCTGTCTGCTTACAGGTTTTAATTAATTCATAACGGATTGCTGACAATGTATAAGCTCCTTCCAGAAGTCCAATTTCAATTAAGTGTATATTTTTTAGTGATAGAACTATAAGATCAACATCGCATCCCCGAAACTAAAAAAGCGATACTTTTCCTCTACAGCTTTATTATAGGCATTAAGGACATTTTCCCGTCCAGCCAGAGCACTTACAAGCATGATCAATGTCGACTTTGGCAAGTGGAAATTCGTAATCATCCCATCGATTGCCTTAAATTCATATCCGGGATAAATGAAGATGTTTGTCCAGCCATTTTCAGCGACAAACTTACCATCATTGGCTGTCGCAATCGTCTCCAGGGTCCTTGTTGAAGTCGTTCCAACGGTGATGATTCGGCCGCCCTGCTCACGGACGGTGTTCAGCAGCAAGGCCGTTCCTTCAGTCACCTGGTAAAATTCAGAGTGCATATCGTGTTCTTCGATGGAATCCACGCTGACAGGCCTGAACGTTCCCA
Organism: Bacillus sp. ISL-39; assembly: GCF_018613295.1. Lineage (NCBI taxonomy): Bacteria > Bacillati > Bacillota > Bacilli > Caryophanales > Bacillaceae > Bacillus > Bacillus sp. ISL-39. The sequence continues at coordinate 85,103 of NZ_JAGGQM010000001.1, read as the reverse complement.
GTCCGACATGAAGGGTAATGAAGGCGATATGGACGCCCATGTCCTTGATTTCTTCCAGCAGCTGCTCTGTAAAATGCAAGCCTGCGGTCGGAGCTGCCGCCGATCCTCTTTCCCTTGCGAACACAGTCTGGTATCTGTCCTTATCCTCCAGCTGCTCCTTAATATAAGGAGGAAGAGGCATTTCTCCCAGCTGTTCCAGCACTTCATAAAAGATCCCGTTATAAGAAAACTTAAGATTCCTGCCGCCGTGTTCAGCTTCCCCGGTGCATTCCGCTGTCAACAGGCCGTCGCCAAAGATGATTTTTGTGCCCTCCTTTACTCTCTTTGCCGGTTTCACAAGCGTTTCCCATTCATCTCCCTCAAGCTGCTTCAAGAGAAGGACTTCTATTTTAGCTCCCGTGTCCTCTTTCATGCCAAAAAGCCTTGCCGGAAGAACTTTCGTGTCATTCAGGACGAGGCAGTCACCCGGTTTCAGATGACTTTTGATGTTCTTGAAAACATCATGTTCTATATTGCCAGATTCTTTATTCAGGACCATCAGCCTGCTTTCCGCTCTTTGTTCAAGCGGAGTCTGGGCAATCAGTTCCTCAGGTAAATGGAAATCAAACAAATCTACTTTCATGTTGTCACCCTTACTAAGTTTCTATTTATTTTGTTCATGGGCCGATCATCTGAATCGGCCGATAAAGTAAAAGATCGCAGACAAGATAATGCTTGCCAGGATGGATGTCACAATTGGGAAGTAAAAGGTCGTGTTGCCTTTTTTTATGACGATGTCTCCTGGAAGCCTTCCCAAATTGACAAACTGCATGATGAAGCCAATGATGAAAATGACGGCCCCGGCGACCATCACGAACTTAGCTGCACCTGTCATCGCTCAGGCACCTCCATTTCAAAATGCCGGTATACTGCCTCCGTTACAATTCTTCCCCTAGGTGTCCTCTGTAAAAACCCGATCTGCAATAAATATGGCTCATACACATCTTCAATTGTCTGCGATTCCTCTCCGATGGTTGCGGAAATCGTCTCTAATCCGACCGGTCCGCCGCGGTATTTTTCAATGATGCCTTTGAGCAATTTATGGTCTATATGGTCAAGTCCCAAACGGTCTACCTGCATCAGTTCCAATGCCTCCTGGGCAAGAGTTTCCTCAACAGCGCCATTGCCTCGCACCTGCGCAAAATCGCGTACCCGCTTCAATAGGCGGTTGGCGATTCTCGGCGTCCCTCGCGATCTCCTCGCAAGCTCCTGGGCGGCAGGCCAGTCGATGGCAGTTTCCAGAAGCTCGGCTGTCCTGACGACAATATCAGTTAGCTGTTTCTCATTATAGTATTCCAAACGGCTCAAAACTCCAAACCTGTCTCTTAATGGAGCTGACAACGAACCAGCGCGGGTTGTCGCACCAATAAGCGTGAACGGCGGGAGATCAAGCCTGACAGATCGGGCACTTGGCCCTTTCCCTATGACGATATCAAGGCAAAAGTCTTCCATAGCGGGATAGAGTACTTCCTCGATCGTTCTTGGAAGTCTGTGAATTTCATCAATGAACAGGACATCGCCAGGTTCCAATGCCGTCAGGATGGCTGCCAGGTCCCCAGGCCTTTCGATCGCCGGTCCGGATGTCGTCCTGAGGTTGACTCCCATTTCGTTGGCGATGATTGCTGCGAGCGTCGTCTTGCCCAAACCAGGCGGTCCGTAGAGCAGCACATGGTCCAGCGTTTCACGCCTCATTTTGGCCGCTTCAATAAATACCTCAAGATTTGCTTTCACTTTATCCTGGCCGATATATTGCCTGAGTGTCTGCGGACGCAGGCTCTGCTCAAATGAAACATCCTGGTCGCCCGCTTCACTGGAGATGATTCGTTCTTCCATCTGTTTCTCACCCTTCTTATAAGCTGGTTGACCGATCCTGAATCGTATCGGTCAATGTTAACTCAGCATTACTTTAATAGCTTTTGTAAGGCTTTCTTTATATATTGATCGGTCGTCAATGTTTCCTTCTTCAAATCTGGAGTTATTTTGCGGATTTCTTTTTCAGAATAACCCAGCGTCTTAAGTGCCAAAACCGCCTCATCAAATTCAACCGACTGGCTTATTGTGGCAGCAACCTCGTCCGAATTGAAAAGATTAGGGAAGTAATCTGGCACAAGGTCATGCAGCTTCCCCTTCAGATCGAGGATCATTTGTCTGGCGGTCTTCTTGCCTACTCCAGGGAATTTGACCAGGAACGATTCATCTTCATTTTCAATTGCCTGCACCACCTGACCAGGCTCACCCGATGCCAGGATGGCCAGAGCCCCTTTCGGTCCGATTCCCGAAACATTCAAAAGCCTTGTGAAAAGCGCCTTTTCTTCTCGATTCTTGAATCCGTATAGAGCAATGAGGTCTTCTCTGACATAATGATATGTAAAAATACAAATCTCTTTACCTGCTTCTTTTGTGAATATAAATGGGTTTGGTGTCATGATTTGATACCCAATCCCGCTATTTTCAATCACTATATATTCAGGACCGACGAAATCGACGGTACCTTTTATGAATTCATACAATACTCTCGCCCCTCTGCTTTGCTGTAACTCATTTTAACATACTCCTTTTAAAGGTATGAATAAAAATATGCAAAAAGGCGAACGTATGATCATTTTTATAAGAAAAGCGCAAGCGCCTTGGTCAGCCCCGACCAGCGCTGCCCGCCTATAACGCCACGTCCTCCCCAGTAATAAAATCTCTCCGAAACCTTGGAAAACACAAATAAGAGCCAGTCATCCCGGCTCTTCACTGTTTTCTCTCACTGTATATGGTTTAAAAGTCTCCAATACCTCTTCATAACATTGTTTATTCCGGATTGGTATGCCTTTTTTCAATTGATCACGCTTAATACTTTCAAGTCTGCCGAGGTCAATCTGAAAGAAGGATTGGATAATATTCGAACCATCCGGCCTTCCATTAAAAATAGTTAGGACTCCTTCATCTGAGAGCCCAAAATATCCATTTGCCTTCAAAAGCGGCGAAATATCATCATATTCCTGCCTGAATACCGCCTTGTTCGCTTCTATATCTACTAGCTGCCATTCGTCATATTTTGCCCAAAAGTCCTCCATAGACCAAATTGTTTCCTGAATCCGTTCCTCACTCATTTCACCATCAAGGTAGACTCTTTGCAAAATGATGGTGATCTTAAGAGGTTCGTTGATTTCCTCGACTGCTTCTTCAGGCTTCTCAGCAAAAACTGGCTCTGTCTGAAGTACTAAACTGTATCCCGATAGACCGATTAGGAGCATAACAGCTGAGCTTAATACTTTTAATAATTTGATTGAAGCCATTGCTGTCCACCTCTCTTATTTGCTAAAATATGTTTCTTTTTCACTAATAGTGTAGCCAAAATGTTCTTATTTATCCTTTTAAAATAAGGCTGTTTTCGCATTGATTGTTGCTTTTCGCATAAAACTCCTTAGCCGCATGCCGTAAGGATTTGAAGCTCTTTTCTTAATGCTCCTTACATGATACTCCTAAAAATCCAGCAGCAATTTTTACTTTTGGTTGAGCAAGCAGCAAAGTTTACGAATAGAGCCATAAATAAACATGAAATAGAAGGCTAGAGGTTACTCTGCCTTCTATCGTGCTTACGGATTGAAGTTGATGCTTTCCCGCGGGTTTCCATTCTTCCGGTCATAATCAATATTCCTTGATCTGCTGAAGGTTCCTTCATCCTCGATGATGCGAAGTTCTCTGTCTTCAGTATATGGAAGGACAGCCTGTTTGATTTTCTTGTCTGTCTGTTTTTTTAGTGACTTGTCCTTATAGGTCACGGCAATTTCTACTTTCCTGCCAAATAAAACCGACCTTACCTTATCGACATTATCGACAGACTCAGCAGCAATTCCTACTTTGCGGGCCAATCTGTTATCTTGTTCAGAATTCGTGTAGATTCTTGCCTGGCCGCTTCCCCTCTGTTCACTCAGGTGTCCATGGTAATTTAAATCACCGCGGCTGTATTTATTATCTCTTTGGAAAAAGTTATGGTCATGGTCAGAACGAGGGACGGTTGGATTCGGAGGATTGCCATTTTCATCTCTGGACTGAAGCATCCTCCGTTTCCGGTTTTCTGCGGCTATTCCCTCTTTTCCGAAATTATGGTCAAAAAGCTCCGTGACAGCACCCTCTCTGTCATCCATCACGTCAATTTCATTCCCTTTTTCGTTCGAGTAATAGCCAAGTGGCTGCCCACCGCTGGCATTCCTGCCCTGTACAGCGGCTTCCTCATTTCCATTACAAGCCGTCAGCCCTATTGTGAGCAAGGAAGCTATAGGTAAGAACAACATTCTTTTGTTCAATCGAAAAACCCCCATCCTAGCTAAAATGAGCATGTTATATGCTCATTATTAGAGTGCGGATGGGGCTGGATTTTCATTCTGACAGATACGTCCAAAAACCTAAACATCCAGTCTGGATTTAACCTCTTCCTGAAAACGTTTCCTTTGCTGAAACTGGCCGGCAGTCATTCCAACGATTGGTCCCAGACTAGATGGATTGGATTGATTTCTTTCCCTCAACAAGCGGTTCCACTCCCTTAGGATATCAGCAGGATATAATAGCCCATATAAGAAAGCATCAGAGCGCAACCATTTATTTAAATGCTTTATTTTTGCCAGTGACTCAAACCGCCAATCCAGGAATGGCAGAATCCGATTTGCGTACTGCAGCATATCATAGGCTCTCGATCCAGTGCTGATTAAATCGAAATCAATTATGAACAGCTTCCCGGCCTTCGAGCGCAGAAAATTGTGGTGGGCTACATCTCCGTGGAGGATGGCTGGCGGCTCTGTTTCGAGATCATTTTTCAACTTCGTAAAATTCATCAGCGAAAAATCCGCCCATTCCAGGAGCTCATCGGTCATGCTTTTATTAACATAGCGATTAACTGCAGGGAGGTTCTTCGTGAATTCATGTTTTCGATGCTGCCACTTTCCCGCTATATCCGTTTTCGGCAGCATAGCAGCATACGAAGGAACAAGAACTGAAGTATGATCATGGAACCTATTCAGCAGTTCAACGCCATCCTCTCTGTCCTTTTGGACTCCATAATCAAAACGCTGCTCATGATGGTCAATAAATTCAATACAACCATAGTATGACCCATGGAAATGAAGCGGATCTTTATTTTGATTATAAAACCGGTAGGATTGGTTAAAACCCGATTTCCGCAACGATGAAGCAAATGTTTCTTGAATTTTTAATTTTCGCAGATCCTTATATCCTTTTATAATAATTTTTTTGCTGACTGTTTCAACCAGATAGACATTCCCTCTCAGATGGGTCATACCTTTGATTTCCACATCGAGTTCTCTGGATAAATAAGAGAAGAGACGATTGAAAAAGAAATCGTCTCCACCCCTCTTGATGTTAATATTCATTGCTCTCTTCATCATCGAAGCGCGGCATCGGCATTCCGTAGCCTCCACCCATTGGACCTGCTCCGTAAAGATTCATGAACCCCTGCGGACCCATGCCCATTTGATATCCATGGTGCGGGTGAGGCTGCATACCCGGAGCACCGGCAAATCCGTGGTGCATCATATGCTGAGGATGGTGCATTCCTGCTCCCATCATACCGTAAGGATTACCCATTTGACCTCCGCAGCCACAATCATTGCCGGCACCCTGGACTGCCTGCTTTGGCATCATTGGAGGCTGCATCATCCCGCCTACTTGCGGCATTTGGTTATCCATCATTCCGCCTACCTGTGGAAATTGGTTATCCATCATTCCTCCGACTTGAGGCATCATCGGCATCTGGCCTTGCATCATTCCTCCGACTTGCGGCATCATCGGCATCTGGCCTTGCATCATTCCTCCGACCTGCGGCATTTGATGCGGCATCTGCCCCTGCATCATTCCTCCGACCTGCGGCATTTGATGCGGCATCTGGCCCTGCATCATACCGCCTACCTGTGGCATTTGATGCGGCATCTGATGATCCATCATTCCTCCGACCTGTGGCATTTGATGCGGCATCTGATGATCCATCATTCCTCCGACCTGTGGCATTTGATGCGGCATTTGATGCGGCATTTGATGCGGCATTTGATGATCCGTCATTCCGCCTACCTGTGGCATTTGATACGGCATCTGATGATCCGTCATTCCGCCTACCTGTGGCATTTGATTATTTTCCATCATTCCGCCTACTTGCGGCATCATCGGCATCTGCCCCTGCATCATCCCTCCGACCTGTGGCATTTGATTTTCCATCATCCCTCCGACTTGCGGCATTTGATTTTCCATCATTCCGCCTACTTGCGGCATCTGAGGCATTGGCATATCCGAAGATTCATCATCCATCATTCCGCCTACCTGCGGCATTTGGTTATCCATCATTCCGCCCACCTGCGGCATTTGGTTATCCATCATTCCGCCTACTTGTGGCTGTAGATGCATTTGATTATCCATCGCACCGGCTACTTGCGGCATATATGGCATCTGGTGAGGATACCCTTGTTCCGGTATACAGCCCGGTCCAGGCATTACAGGTGAAATAGGAACACCATGGAAAACAGGACCTGTCATTTGCGGTGCTGTATGATGAGGCATATTCCCCCCCATAGTCGGGCTTAATGGCATCTGCATCTGGGCAAAAGATGATGATTCCATATCCTCCGCTGGCAATGCCATGTTTGGCATCATTCCTGGGTATTGGGACATCCCCTGTACCTGTGGGTATGGCATTTGCTGTCCTTGATGGCCATAGGCGGGACCTGTGATGGAAGGTGCTCCTGGGTAACAGTTATAAGGATAAGGGATCATCGGCTGCTGGTAACCTCCTTGAACGAATGGCATCATTGATGGTGATTCATCCATGAAATCATTCTTTTCAATTTTTATATCGGGCTTTATTTCTGACTTCACATTTGGTTTCATCTCAGCTTTTGGCAACTGAGGTTTTACCTCTGGTTTAACCTGTGGTTTGGTCTGCTGCTTGACTGGAGCCTTGACCTCAGGCTTGATTTCTGGCTTGACCTCTGGTTTGACTTCCGGGAAGATATTGTCCGGCTTGGGCGGGAGCTGCGGCTTCGGCTTCGGCTGCGGTTTTGGCTGTGGTTTTGGCTGTGGTTTTGGCTGTGGCGGGAGCTGCATATTGGCCATATTCATCATATAGTAATTGTTAATATCGATTTCAGGCTTAATTTGCACTGGCATCTTCGGTTTATATGGTTTAACAGGCTCTTCCTTCTTAACCGGTTTAGGCATTTCCTTCTTCGGCTGTTCCTTTACGGGAGCCTCTTTTGGCACTTCTTTCTTCACTTCTGGCATTGGCATCGGTTTCTCTTTGGCAATCGGCATTTCCTTTTTGCCACCCATATTGATTTTTGCTTGAGGCGTTCCACCTGCGATCGGAGCTTCTTTCTTTATTGTTCCTCCAGCAGTTGGAACTTTTATTTTCATACCGGGCATAATCATATCAGGGTTGCTGAGCTGGGCGTTCATCTTTTTCAGCTCTTCAAAGTTCACGCCGTACTTCTTGGCGATCTTCCAAAGAGTATCCCCTTTCTGTACGATATGGATTTTCACTCTGATTCCCTCCTATGGCATAAGTCCATATATTCTATGTTGGTGTGGGCAAATTGCTAACAATCTTCAAAAAAACTTATGCTTCTATCTAAATAAATATGTTTTTCCACAGGAGATTAAGCTTTTCCCATAAAAAAAATCCTCCCCGGCCAGGGAAGGATTCAAATTATGACTGCTCAAGCATGCGTTTCAGGGCAAGCTTCGCGTTTAATGCGGTTTCTTCATCTACTTTTATAAGATTAATTTCCTGTCCCTGAAAAACACAATCGAGACTCCAGGCAAGATGCTGAAGGTCAATCCTGTTCATTGTCAGGCATGGACACATATGAGGATTCAAGGAAATAATATGCTTATCTGTGTGTTGTGAAATCAGGCGTTTGACCAGGTTCATTTCTGTCCCGATTGCCCAGGATGAGCCGGCAGGAGATGCTTCAATCGCTTCAATAATATAATTTGTGGAGCCTGCCATATCTGACAACGCAACAACTTCACGTGTACATTCAGGGTGGACAATGATTTTCATGTCAGGGTGTACTTCGCGGACATGGGCGATATTTTCCACTTTAAAATTCTCATGGACAGAGCAATGTCCCTTCCAAAGGATGACCTTAACTTTTTCAAGCGGGCCATCAAATTCAAGGATATTCTCAATCGGGTTGTATACGGCCATTTCGTCGAGGCCGATTCCAATGTTAAAAGCCGTATTCCTGCCTAAATGCTGATCCGGAAGGAATAGCAGGCGTTCTTTTTTTGAAAAAGCCCAGCGGACCATCTTCTCGGCGTTGGAGGATGTCACAGTCGCACCGCCATTCGCTCCGACAAAGGATTTAATCGCTGCTGTTGAATTCACATACGTCAACGGCAGAATAGTGTCCCCAAACAAGACCTGAAGAAAATCCCAGGCTCTTTCCGTCTGGTAAATATCCGCCATATCTGCCATCGAGCAGCCTGCCCTCATATCTGGCAGGTAGACCTTCTGGCTTTCGGTCGTTAAAATGTCTGCAGTTTCGGCCATGAAATGAACTCCGCAAAACACAATATGTTCTGCTTCCCTGTTCTCTGCCGAAAGCTGGGCTAATTTCAATGAATCCCCAGTCGCATCAGCAAATTGAATCACTTCGTCTTTTTGATAATGATGACCAGGAATAAAAAGTTTCTTTCCCATTTTCTCTTTAATTCCCTTGATCATACCCTCAAGTTCCTGCACAGACATATTTTTGTACTTATCAGGAAGCATCCTAGATTTCGCTTCGAGCGCCTCCAAAATATTCATATTCTGCAGCCCCTTTCGTTTCAGCCATCACTTTTGCGCTAATATCCAATGATTTTACAGAATGTGTAAGGAATCCAAGAGAAATATAATCTACACCGCAATCTCTATAGCTATGGAGGTTATCGAGCGTAATCCCTCCGGATGCCTCTGTTAAAATTCCTGCTGGGACATTGCCGATCCATTCCTTGATTTGTTCCGGCGGCCTGTTATCGAACATGATGACGTCAACCTTTGCTTCAATCGCTTCCCGGAGCTGTTCCATTGTTTCAATCTCGACTTCAACCTTCACCATATGCCCAAGATTTAGTCTCACTGCTTCAACTGCATTGCTGATTGATCCTGCGAAGGAGATGTGATTATCCTTAATCATCACGGCGTCATACAACCCATAACGATGGTTGAATCCGCCGCCGCAGCGAACCGCATACTTCTCAAGCATTCTGAGACCCGGGGTGGTTTTACGCGTATCACAGATTCTCGTTTTTGCGCTGTCTAAAACTCTGACAGCCTCATTCGTTTTCGTCGCAATCCCGCTCATCCGCTGTACAAGATTAAGGACGACCCTTTCTGCTTTAAGCAAAGCGGAAACTCTGCCAGTGATCAAGGCTAATTCTTGACCCTTGACTACTTTATCCCCATCTTGAACATGCAGGATAATCTGACTGCCCTCATCAAGCAGCCTGAAGCCTGTTTGGATAATTTGCTCCCCACAGAAGTTTCCGTCATCCTTCGAGATTAAAACAAGGCTTCCTTTGTTTTCTTTTCCGAAAATCAGTTCACTGGTGACATCACGTTCACCTATATCTTCAATAAAAAATTGTTCAAGTAGCAAGCGCAGTTTGATTGAATTCATGCTTACCATCCTTTACGTTTTTTCGTTGATGGATGATTTGTTTTTTCATCCAATTGGCGTTATCTTCATGCGGAAAATCTTTTCGGTAGTGCCCGCCCCTGCTTTCTGTCCTTTCCAAAGCCGACTGTGTGATTAATGTTGCGGTGATGTACATGAACAGTCTGTTTAATTCAGATGGCTCCAAGTGGTCCAGACGTGCCTCAAGCCATTGACCCATATTGAACTGAGCAAGCCACTCATTCTGTAAAATCAGCAATTCTTTTGTCCTGACAATCCCTGTTCGGTCCATCATGGTTTGTTTTAGTGAGTCCATGTCAGGAAGCTCACCTTCGAAGACAAATTGATTCACGTTGGCTTCTCTTTTGGCAGTTTGATGATGAATTCCCATGATACTTACTGCTTCTTTTTTGTCTGCTTGATGGCTGTTGATCCATCCAGCGAGGTTTTCGCCAACAAACATGCCTTCTAATAAGGAATTGCTCGCCAGCCTGTTTGCTCCGTGGATTCCAGTGCATGCAGTTTCTCCGATTGCATGCAATCCGGGGATACTGGTTCTGCCATGCAAGTCTGTCTTTACCCCGCCCATGATAAAATGGCTCCCGGGAACAACAGGGATCAAGCCTTTTTCAATATCTATTCCATGCTGTGCACATAGCATGCTGATCGTCGGGAACCTGCTGTTGAAATCCTGGATATTGGCAATGTCTAAATAGATTTGAATCCCTCTCCGCGAGTAATCATAAATAGTCTGGGAAACAATGTGCCGTGGTGCCAGGTCCTTCAACGGATGAATTTCTTCCATGATCCGCTTTCCCTCTGCAGTGACAAGCAGGGCCCCTTCACCCCTTACTGCTTCTGAAATGAGACCCTTCGTCTTTCCATCTACGTAAAGAAGTGTAGGGTGAAACTGGATAAATTCCATATCGGCCAGCTCCGCACCTGCTCTATAGGCAAGCGCCATTCCATCCCCGGTTGCAGTTTCAGCATTCGAGGTGAGAGCGAAGACCTGCCCGCAGCCGCCCGTAGCAAGGACAATATGGGGAGCCGAATATACTTCAATCGTTCCATCCGGCAGCTTCGCTTTCACTCCGGTACAGCGAGTTTCATCACTGTTTAAAATAAGTTCATAAACAAATGTGGATTGTTCAACTGAAACATTATCATTCAAACCTGACAGCAAAAAGTCGACCATATGCTTACCGGTCGCATCGCCTCCGCTATGGACAATCCTCTTTTCACTATGAGCGCCTTCCATCCCGAGAAGCAATTTTCCATTTCCATCCTCATCAAAACGACAGCCTGATTGCCATAAGCCTTTGATCAGCTGCGGCGCTTTCTTGGTCATTTTAAGTACAGCTTCAGGGTTACTATGATGAGCTCCCGCCTCCATTGTGTCGAGATAATGGAAATAAGGATCATCACTCGCAGAAACCGCTGCCGCGACTCCACCCTGGGCAAGATATGAATTGCCCGCTGTCAATTCCCGTTTTGTGAGAATAATCACATTTAAATCCTTTGATAATTTATTGGCCAATTGCAATGCGGCAATCCCACTGCCTACAATGATTACATCTGATTGTTTCATATATTGATAGCCTCCTGGATTAACAGGTGTCTTGACATCTATATTTACACAGTTTTACACTGTTGACAAGAGCTTTTATTTTTACACTGGAGAAAGCAAGATACGATATGTGACCGAAATTCGTTTAAAAGTCGTCTTCGGGCACATGTTAGCTCTTCTTGTGACCGAGATTCGTTTAAAAGCCTGACTTCGGGCACATGTTGGCTCTTCTTGTGACCGAGATTCGTTTGAAAGCCTGACTTCGGGCACATGTTGGCTCTTCTTGTGACCGAGATTCGTTTGAAAGCCTGACTTCGGGCACATGTTGACTCTTCTTGTGACCGAGATTCAAGAAGAGTCAGCTTTACAGGCATAAGCAACCAGTAAGAATGGACAGGAGCGAAAACCTATGAAATATTTTGATTACGCGGCAACATGCCCGCTCGACCGGGACGCAGCTAATATTTTCATTGAAGCGTCGACAAAGTACTATGGAAATAGCCAGAGCCTGCATGAAGCCGGGAGTGCATCTGCCAACCTCCTCGAAAGCTGCAGAAAGGAGTTTTCGCACCTGCTTGATGTCGATGAAGCAGGGATTTATTTTACGAGCGGAGGTTCTGAATCGAATTACCTTGGCATTATGGCGCTCCTCTCTGCCAAAAGAAAACACGGCAATCACATTGTTACCGGAGCAGCCGAGCATTCTTCTGTCTACAATCTGATGAAAAAGCTTGAAGGAGAGGGATGGGAAATCACATACCTCCCATTGGACGTAACCGGAAAAATAGAGTATGCAAGTTTTACAAAAGCTGTCCGGCCGGATACTGTGCTCGTTTCGATTCAGCATGGAAACCCTGAGATCGGCACAATTCAGCCAGTCATCAAGATTGCTGATTATTGCCATTCAAAAGACATACTGATTCACACTGACTGCGTGCAAACATTTGGAAAAATCCCACTTAACACCCTGGCCGGCTGCGTAGATGCCCTTTCGATTTCAGGCCATAAGTTTTACGGGCCAAAAGGAACCGGTGCTGCCTATGTCAATCCGAAACTTGCATGGAAGCCTTACATTGATGGAACAGTACATGAAAAAGGCTTCAGACCTGGCACGGTAAATGTCCCGGGAATCGCAGCAATGACTGCAGCAGCGCAAAAAGCACATTCACTCATAGATACAGAAACGAAAAGAGTTACTAAATTGAGAGAGGCTCTTATTGAATCCCTTTCAGATGTCAGGGAATCAATTGAGATTTTTGGTGCAGATCGCGATGAACAGCTTCCGGGGATCGTGGGAATGGCGATAAAGGGATTGGAGGGACAATATGTCCTGCTTGAATGCGACCGCAGTGGGTTTGCGATTTCCACCGGAACCGCTTGTCATACAGGCATGCTGTCACCAGCGAAGACGATGTCTGCAATGGGAATCAACAGGAAACAGGCAAAGGAATTTTTCAGAATTTCATTCGGCCGGGAGACTAATCAGGAAGATGCAGTCGATCTTGGGAAAATGCTTGCAGCAATCACCGCCCAGATGTCGGCCGTTTAACTTCAAGCTGATTTTATGGTAAAATTCTCGAATGAAGAAGTTGAAGGAGAGATCGGATTATGAAGGAACCTACGAAAATCCTCGGAGATGAACGCCGGGCATACATCCTGAAACGTCTGCAGGAAAGCAGTGAACCCATCACCGGAGGCGAACTTTCGGCGATAACGAATGTAAGCAGGCAGGTCATTGTTGGCGATATTACCTTGCTTAAAGCCAAAAATGAACCAATCATAGCTACCAGCCAGGGATACCTATATATGCATGCCTCTCGTCCTTCAGCAGCGGAAAGGACCATTGCTGTCTCCCACGGCCCTGAAAGGACAGAAGAAGAACTCCTGCTTCTTGTCGATCAGGGAGTAACTGTTAAGGACGTGAAAATTGAACATCCCGTGTATGGGGATTTAACTGCTTCCATCATGGTTTCAAACCGAAACGAAGTAAAACAGTTCATGGAAAAAATCAAGGCTACTAACGCTTCCTACCTATCGGAGTTAACAGACGGAATCCACTTGCACACAATCTCCGCTCCAACGGAAAAAGTCCTGGATGAAGCAGAAGAAACGCTAAGAAAAGAAAATTTACTTATTAATTTCGAATAGAAATATAAAAAAATCCATCAAATTGATGGATTTTTTATATCTTATGGCTTGAATAGCTCCCAAGCACCTTAACAGTGCAACCCAGTGCCTCTAGTTCCGCAATCGCACCCGGAACCAATACATCATCCATTTTCAAATTGATATCGATAATGAAAAAGTATCTCCCTAAGCCCGTTTTCATCGGACGTGATTCTATCTTGGATAGATTGAGTTTCCGCCAGGAGAAAGCAGATAAAACTTGATGCAGCGCTCCTGCGCGATCTGAAGGCAGTGTAATCATCAGGCTTGTCTTGGACTCTTCGGTTGAAGCCATGTGAATATCATGATCTTCCTTTGCAAGCACAGCGAAGACGGTATGATTATAGCTGTAATCATGGATATTTTCCTTAGCCGTCACTAATTCGTATTCCTCTGCAGCAAGGCTATTCGCGATGGCAGCAATATTTTGCTCTGGATGGTTTTTTACATATTTGGCCGCTGCGGCTGTAGAAGACATATCTTCAAGTGGAATTCCTTTGAATTCTTTATGTAAAAATTTATGGCACTGTGCAAGTGCGTGTGGATGGCTGCAAATTTGTTCTGCTTCCCTCCACTTTTCGATATTGTCTCGATGAACCAGCAAATGCTGCCTGATTGGCACCACCGCTTCACCAACAATCTGAAGGTCTGTTTCATGGACCAAATAATCGATGGTAAGATTAACGGAACCCTCGATTGAATTTTCCAGCGGAACGATTGCTGCGTCAATTTCTCCTGCAGAAACGGCATCCATGCATTCTGGTATACTCACAAATGGTATCCTCTTAGCCTCTTTAAACAATTGCCGGGCAGCATAATCCGTAAATGTTGCTTCCGGTCCAAGATATCCAATAATCAAACCTATCCCCCCTGCTACAGTACCCTTTCTTTTTAAGCTCCTGACCCCAGAACTTCAACTTTTTCTACAAATTCCAGTCTTTTCAGTCTCGCGAGCAATTCATCCATTTCGACTCTCATTTCGGTGACATTCAAGCTCAGCGTTACATTTGCCCTGCTTTGCAGAGGAATGGTCTGATGGATGGTCAAAACATTGCAGCCAGTTGCAGCAACCGTGCTCAGCAGTTCAGAAAGCGTCCCAGACCGATCTTCAAGCTGAAAAAACAGCGTAATGATCCGTTCCTTCACAATTGTATGGAAAGGAAAAACGGTATCACGGTATTTATAAAATGCACTTCGGCTCAAATCGACACGTTGAACTGCATCCCAGACTGACTCTGCTTTACCGCGCTCGATCATTTCCTTTGCCTCGAGCGTTTTCTTCATTGCCTCAGGCAGAACATCTTCACGAACAAGGTAAAACTTCCTATCTTGATTTTGCTTCATCTCCACCACCCCATCCGTTTGCTGGCTTTTTTTATTCTTCTTGCTGCCACGATTCTGTTTTTTAAAGAGGAAAGCCGATTAGCCTGTTTCTGGCTAATCGACCTTCTAAAATCATTTAAGCCTATTCCACGAATTCAAATTCATATTCAAGCAGCTTCACTGTATCTCCGTCTTTCGCGCCTCTTTCACGAAGAGCATCATCAATGCCCATACCGCGCATCTGGCGGGCGAACCTTTGGACAGATTCATCTCTAGAAAAATCGGTCATCTTGAACAGCCTTTCAATACTGTCACCCGAAATGACAAATGCTCCATCCGGTTCACGAGTAATCTGGAATTCCTGCTCCGCTTTTTCGTGCTTGTACATAACTCGAGTTTCATCTTTTTCTAATTCCTCTTCATCAATGAGAGGGAACTCAGGAGTCTTTTCAATCAGGTCAGCTACCGCGAACAATAATTCACGCAGACCTTCTCTTGTTACAGCCGAAATTGGGAAAACAGGGTGCTCATCTCCCAGTTTTTCCTTGAACACCTTCAGGTTTTCTTCCGCGTCTGGCATGTCCATTTTATTGGCCACGATTACCTGCGGTCTTTCAGTCAGCCTCAAGTTATATTCCTTCAACTCATTATTGATTGTCAAATAATCCTCATAAGGATCGCGGCCTTCCGTTGCAGCCATGTCAATAACGTGGATGATGACCCGTGTACGTTCGATATGGCGCAGGAACTGATGCCCAAGGCCCACTCCTGAATGTGCTCCTTCAATAAGTCCAGGCAAGTCTGCAAGCACGAAGCTTCTGCCGTCTTCTGTTTCGACCATACCCAGGTTCGGTGCAATGGTCGTGAAGTGGTATTCTGCAATCTTTGGCCTAGCTGCTGAAACAACAGACAATAACGTCGATTTCCCGACGCTTGGGAAGCCTACGAGCCCCACATCCGCAAGGAGTTTCAACTCCATGATGATTTCTCTTTCTTGTCCTGGTTCACCTTTTTCGGAAAGCTCTGGTGCCGGGTTGGCTGGTGTTGCGAAACGCGAGTTACCGCGTCCGCCCCGTCCGCCCTTTGCGATGACAGCCTTTTGCCCATGCTCTACAAGGTCAGCAATGATTGCGCCGGTCTCGGCATCGGACACGATTGTCCCTGGTGGAACCTTTACGATCATATCCTTCGAATTTTTACCATGCTGGTTTTTAGACATTCCGTGCTCGCCGCGCGGTGCCTTGAAATGGCGCTGGTACCTGAAATCCATCAGCGTGCGCAGTCCTTCCTCAACCTGGAAGACCACATTCGCACCATTACCGCCGTCGCCGCCAGCCGGGCCGCCCTTCGGTACATACTTTTCACGTCGGAACGCGACCATTCCATCGCCGCCGTCCCCGCCTTTTACATAAATCTTAACCTGATCGACAAACATTATGTCATTACCACCTGTCTGAAATTTGTTATCGCTTTTATGTTTCCCTAGAGTGATTCCATAAAAACTTCTATCGTCAATTCCCCATCGACCACGCCATCCGAGATAACTTTCATGTTATCACCAGGCTGCTGGTCGAGGAAACTTTTCAAGCGATTTTTATCATTTATTATTCCGCTAAAATCAAAAAAAGAACCCGATTCCTTTCTCCTGCGGCTCAATTGTGACGGAGAGATGATTTTCCTGATATTGTTCAATCGAAGAATTCAATGTATCAAAAAGCTGCTCTGTCCAGCCAGTCAACAGCTGGTCATCTAATCTGTGGAAGTTCTGGGAGTCCATTACTTCATATTCCAATTGGAAATGATGATTCTCCCAATTGCAGGTTAACAATTTAGAGGCAAACTGAGGAAGATGTAAATTAGATAGCTTTGCATCCTGCCTGGCTTCCATGATAATTTCTTCAATAATCTCTTTAGCCCGGTCCACTTTATTCAGCGATAAATTCCCTTTAATTAATTGAAGCTTATTCATCCAATCATGGCGTGCATGGCGCAAAACCTCGATTGTATCCCACTCTTTCTTCATACACATACTCCTACTCATAAGACTGCTTGGTGTAAGTATAACAAAAAAGCCATTCTGCGTAAGCTAATTATGTATTTATATGTTGGTTGGACCTATAAAATCGTGATTTATATTAACCTGAATTACTGTCATAACACCCTATTCGGGCATTAATGAATTTTTTGCTCCATTCAGCAGATCACAATTATGGAGCATTCAATACATAAGAACTCCATAATGCCATCAATAAGCTTTCAAAATACAAGAAAACCCTAACCGCAGTGGTTAGGGCTTCTCTTTAGCTTACGCTTCTTGAGCTGCTGGATAAACACTTACTTGCTTGCGGTCACGGCCAAGACGTTCGAATTTAACGACGCCGTCAACCTTAGCGAATAGAGTGTCATCTCCACCTTTACCCACGTTTACACCTGGGTAGATTTTAGTTCCGCGCTGACGATAAAGGATAGAACCACCAGATACGAATTGACCGTCTGCACGCTTAGCGCCAAGGCGCTTAGAGATTGAGTCACGTCCGTTCTTAGTTGAACCTACACCCTTCTTAGAAGCGAAGAATTGAAGATCTAATCTTAACATTTGTTCCACCTCCTACTGTTTGAAGGTTAATTTTATATGCTTTCCGTACTCTTTTTCCATCGATTGCAATGTAATGACCATGCTTTCGAGGAGCAGTTGGATTTTCTCCTGTGTATCCGCCGGCAAATTGTCGGGGATTTCACAGCGGAGAAAACCGTCGGCGCCTTGTTCAATGTCAGGGGTGATACCTGTCAAACCAATGATGGAATTGACAGTCCCGATCGAGATGGTCGAAACACCTGCACAGACAATGTCACTGCCATGGGCAGCGAATCCAGCGTGGCCGCTAATCGTAAACGATTGGATGCTTCCGGATTTTGTACGATTAATCGTTGCACGAATCATGGTAATCCGCCTTAATTAAGCGTTGATCTTTTCGATAACAACTTTAGTGTAAGGCTGACGATGACCTTGCTTCTTACGATTGTTCTTTTTCGCTTTGTACTTGAAAACGATAATTTTCTTTTGACGGCCGTTCTTTTCAACTTTAGCAGTTACAGTTGCGCCTTCAACTACTGGGCTACCAACTTTAACGTTATCGCCACCTACAAAAAGAACCTTGTCAAAAGTTACAGTTTCGCCTTCAGTAGCGTTCAGCTTTTCAATGTAGATTGCTTGTCCTTCTTCTACCTTTACTTGCTTGCCGCCAGTTTCGATAATTGCGTACATTCCATTGCACCTCCTCATTAGACTCAGACTCGCCAACCGCAGGCGTTTGCGAATTTGCAAAGCTTAGATACCTGAAGTGTGCGGTTGTAGCACGGGTGCTACAAACAATAACATTAAAATATTATCATATGTTTAGCGAAAGTGTCAACATAATAATACATGTTCTTTGGCTCAACCTGATTCTGTCGAAGCACCAACCTTAAGGATTTCATAAAAAGGTTTCGCCGCATCTGACAACGAGAATTTTATCTTAAGGCCCAGTGCTTTTTCAAGCCTCAGTTTATGGATATCGGACTCACCGGAAAAATGCTTGATGACCTCATTCGTCGCTGCTATGAGAACTACTTCATAATCAGAATTTTTGTATTCCCACAACGAGCGCTCAAGTCTGTATGCAACGGTTTCCGAGCTCAGCACCTGCCCCGTACCTCCGCATGTCCAGCATTTTTCAGTCACCGTCTCGGCCAGCGACTGCTTCGTTTTCTTTCTTGTCAGCTGAAGGATTCCCAGCTCGGTAAAGCCGATGATCCTTGTCCGCCGCTCATCCTGGAGCAGCTCTTTTTGAATGAGTTTCTGCACCTTGTTCCGTTCACTATCATTCTTCATATCAATAAAATCAATCAGAATGATGCCTGCAAGATCTCTGAGCCTGATTTGCCTTGCCGCTTCGACTGCAGCATTCAGATTCGTTTTCGTGACAGTGTCACGAAGATCCGTTTTGCCGGAAAACTTTCCTGTGTTCACATCGATCATTGTAAGTGCCTCACCCTGGTCAATGACCATGTAGGCTCCTTTATCCAGCCAGACCATCTTTTTTAGCAGCCGCTCGATTTCTTGCTCGATTTTATAAAAGGAGAAAATATTTTCTTTGCCATTATAAAACTCTGACTCTATACCTTCTGGATGATTCTGCTGAATTCTTTTTTTCATATCGAGACAATCTGTGATCACTTCCACATTTTCAACAGATAGAAGTGCCGCCATCGCCTGCTCAAAAAAGTAGTCACGGCTGTGAACGATCCCCGGCTTCTTCATGGCTGAAATGGACTTTACCATTTGAGCGTATTGATCCCGCTGCTGTTCCAGCTCACGCAAGATGACTTGCTCTGTCTGACTCAGGCTTTCAGTCCTGAAAATGAGGCCTTCTTCAGGCGTTTTAACCTGGCTGGAGAATTCTCTCCATTTATCCCTTGTTTCTGGTGATTCTGCCTTTTTAGATACAGCTATGTATTTTCCGTGAGGCATATAAACAAGGTTCTCACCCTGTAATTCGATGATTCCTGTCAGCCTTGCCCCTTTTGTCCCGGCCGCATCTTTTTCAACCTGGACCAGCAGCTTTTCTCCTTGGTGGACATAGGAAGAGATTGAACGATTCGCTTTATTTTCGTCATCTGAAAGTACATAGGATGGGAGCTTATCTTTCTGCAGGAAGCCGCTTATTTCTTCGCCAAAATTGACGAATGCCGCATTCATCCCTGGAATAACTTTTTCGACAATGCCAAGGTAGACATTCCCGACCAGCGATTCCTGGCCCGGCTGTTCAATATATATTTTTTCGACTTCGCCATTCTTGACCATAGCGAAGCGCTTTTCTCTCGAATTTGCATTGATAATTAATTGGTTCATTGATTCTCCCTACTCGCAAAAAAATGCAGCGCAAAAGGTGTCTGCGCTGCATTCATTATCCTATTTTAGAAGGTGTAAAGCAAATCTCCTATTTTCGCTGATAATAACTTCTCACTGAAAAAAGCATGAAGCAATTCATTCTCGTCCATGACCATTTCCTTGCCGTCCTGCTGCTTGATGATAATAGGATGCTTGCAGCCGCGCTGGAACTTTTCCAATACATGGCCGACCATTTCATTCTCTGTTGCGTTGATCGGCTTTAGCTCTCTCAAGTCCAGCTGCTTTCCATAATGCCGCTCCATCAAAAAACGCATGAAGATAAAACGCCGCTGCTTCCATTCATAATAAATAGAAAAGGCCAGGAAACCGATGATGACCCAGACATTCAATGTCAAAGTTGCTATAACGCTTAGAATCACCGAAAAAATAACGAGTGATCCTGCTGAAACAAACAATGTACGCAAATGGGCTTCCTGAAAGGATTTGTTCATTGATAATAAAATGAACACCAGCTTGCCGCCATCCAATGGCCAGATTGGGATAAGGTTGAACAGCAGGATCATCATATTATATTCGATGAACAGCAGATGCCATTTTTCCGGAAGAATCCCTGCAATTAACAGCAAATAGGAGAGTGCCATCATCCAAACATGCTGCATGGGTCCTGCCAGAACAACAATCAATTCCTCTTTTAACGGCCTGTTCCCGTGCTCATCCATTTCAGCTACCCCGCCAAATGGAAGCAGGGCGATCTTCTTGATTCTCCACGAAAAAAAAGAAGCTGCAGCACCATGTCCCATTTCATGAACAAAAATAATCAGCAGCACCATCATCAACTCTATAAAATGCGCGGTCACAACCGCAAGGGCGATGATCACCCACAACAAAGGATGGATGTGTATTTTTCGCAATAACGCAATGGCTTTATTCAAACTTGATCACCTGGACGGGATCTACGAAGTCATCCCCTTTTTTAATGGCGAAATAAAATGAACCCTTTATTCCATCCGTACTGTCCATTGCCGTACCTACCTTCGCTCCTTTAGAGATATACTCGTAGAGGCTGACATCGATTTTATCGAGGTTTCCGTACCATGTTTCACTCTTGTCTGCATGCTGCACAATGACCGTTTTACCGAAACCTTCCTTGATGCCGACAAAGTGGACAAGCCCTTCATCCATCGCTTCCACGCCGGCACCCTTGCCGGTCTCAATCTGAATTCTCTGGCCATTGTCCCCAAAATCCTCAAGGATTTTCCCGGAAGCAGGGAGTGCATATTGAGCGCCTGGGTTCAGTTCCTGATTGGTTTCTTCATCTTCCCTTTTTTGTGCCGGAAGCAAAGCCAGAGGCTTGCCAAATTGGTCTTCATACCAGTTTGAAACGGCAGCAAACTGAAATTCCTGGTCCATCGTATGCTTTACATATTGCTGGATGGTTTCTGCTTTTTCTGATGGACTCCGGAAAATAATCGCAATGATCAAAACGAGGCATGCTGAAGCGAGCACTTTGAATAAAAAAACTTCCTTCTTGAATAGAGGATGCCCCCCTTCCCCCGGCCCTATGTCATAAGATGGAATCCTGTCAAAACCATGCCGTTCTTCCTCGGTTGAAAATAAGCGGTTATGGCTCATTTTCTCCATTCTTTCCCGCTCTCTTTTCCTCTTCATCATCCTTCTGCGTATATCATCAGCTCTCGAGTTCATCCAATCCCCACCATTCCCCTTGTACTCTAAGTTAGTACAAGTCTATGACCTGTCCAACAAGAGTATGACAAATTCGTATAATGGGACTGACCCAGGTGAGTTTTTTGTTGTAATCTCCAGTTTTTGGGGCAGGATTATCTTGTGTCCTCAATTTTTCAGCTCTGGATGGTCTTTAGAACTTCTTACGACCATGACACTCTCTTTTTCTGCTCTGGATGGTCTTTAGAAACCTTCTTACGACCAGCACAATCCCTTTTTTGCTCAGGATGGTCTTTAGAAACCTTCTTATGACCATGACAAGCCCTTTTTTCTGCTCAGGATGGTCTTTAGAACTCTTCTTACGACAATGACACTCTCTTTTTCCGCTCTGGATGGTCTTTAGAAACCTTCTTATGACCATGACAAGCCCTTTTTCCGCTCTGGATGGTCTTTATAGCTCTTCTTACGACCATCACAATCTCTTTTTCCGCTCTCCATGGTCTTTAGAAACCTTCTTACGACCATGACACTCTCTTTTTCCGCTCTGGATGGTCTTTAGAACTCTTCTTATGACCATGCCAAGCCCTTTTTCCGCTCTGGATGGTCTTTAGAACTCTTCTTACGACCATGACACTCTCTTTTTACGCTCTGGATGGTCTTTAGAAACCTTCTTATGACCAAGACAAGCCCTTTTTCCGCTCTCCATGGTCTTTAGAAACCTTCTTACGACCATGACACCCCTTTTTTCTGCTCAGGATGGTCTTTAGAAACTTCTTACGACCATGACACTCTCTTTTTCCGCCTCTGGATGGTCTTTAGAAACCTTCTTACGACCATGACACTCTCTTTTTCAGCTCTGGATGGTCTTTAGAACTCTTCTTATGACCATGACAAGCCCTTTTTCCGCTCTGGATGGTCTTTAGAACTCTTCTTATGACCATGACAAGCCCTTTTTCCGCTCTTCATGGTCTTTACCGTTTTTTCGTACCCAGAATTCTTTCTAAGCGGGCAGCCAAATGGCTTAATCATACTGACCTTAAGATGATACATACATAAAAAAAAGCATCTGCCCTCGGTCAAGCGAGTTCAGATGCTTTTTGATCAGCGGACACCGAAGAACTTTTTAATCTTCGAAAATACGCCTTTATTATCATTATCCAACTGCTGCAATGGAACAGACTCACCAAGAATCCTCCTGGCAATGTTCCTGTACGCAATGGATGCTTTGCTATTTGGATTCAAAGCGATTGGCTCTCCGTGGTTTGATGCTTTGATGACCTCATCATCATCGGCCACAATCCCGATTAAATCGATAGAGAGATGCGTCGTGATTTCATCCACATCCAGCATGTCGCCATTTTTCATCATATGGGTGCGGATCCGGTTGATGACAAGCTTTGGTGATTCAACATTTTCCTCTTTTTCAAGCAGGCCGATAATCCTGTCTGCATCCCTGACCGCTGAAACCTCAGGGGTAGTAACAACAATAGCCTTGTCAGCACCAGCAACAGCGTTTTTATAGCCCTGCTCGATTCCTGCCGGGCAATCTATGATGATATAATCATAATCCTGCTTTAGTTCATTCACTAATTTTCTCATTTGTTCCGGCTGGACCGCCGTTTTATCGCTTGTCTGTGCCGCTGGAAGCAAATATAGGTGGTCATCGAAGCGCTTATCTTTTACAAGGGCCTGATGGATCTTGCATCTTCCTTCTATTACATCGACGAGATCATATATGATGCGGTTTTCAAGCCCCATGACAACGTCCAGGTTGCGCAAGCCGATATCTGTATCGACAAGGCAGACTCTTTTGCCTTGAAGGGCCAAAGCTGTACCTATATTAGCAGAAGTTGTTGTTTTGCCAACTCCGCCTTTTCCGGATGTAACTACTATCGCTTCTCCCAATTTAAAGGCCTCCTTCAAATCTAGTTAAATTAGGTCTTTTTTTCATTAAAACTTGCAATCTATCAACTACAATCTGTTGACTGTCCGATATGTAAGCACATTCCATCACACGGTTTTCTTCATCGGGAACATGGTCCGGAGCCCGATTGATACAATCACTGATCCTAAGTTGTGATGGCTTCATGACAGAAGCAGCAATGACTGCTTCGTTATTGCCTTCCGAACCTGCATGTGCAACCCCTCTTAAAGCACCCATGATAAATATATTTCCTGTCGCTTTCACTGTTCCTCCGGGATTGACATCTCCAATGAGCAGCAAGTCACCAGTTATCTCAAGAACCTGTCCTGAACGGATCACTTTGGCAACAGACACGATTTCTGTTTCCTGACGAAGCTTGTCGGCCTCCTCCCTTGTGATCACATTCGTCTCCAGATCCTCGACGATTAAGTTCCTCTTCTGCCGGATCAGGTCTTTCAGCTCTTCTTCCTGAGCTTTTGAAAGATATCTATTTCCTACTTTCACCTTAACTGAAAGCAGCTGCTGCTCTTCCTGGACACGTGAAGAATTGGAAAGCTTCCTGTCGAGCTCCTTCTTCAGTTCATCGTAGGAGCAAGTATCATCCAAATGGAGCGTAAGTCCATCTTTTGTTCCTTTTATTGTCACATTTTGTGTTTTCTTCATACTGGATGTTCACCTCATACGAAAAGCGCAAGCGCCTTGGTCAGCCCCGATCAGCATTGGAGGGCCAACCAGTGAAGTCGTTCTTTGACTTCATTGGCCGGACCGAAACGTCTCGAGGGGCTAGGCGCTGGAGCTAGACACTAATCTAAGTGTAAAAGTTAAACTTTCTACCTCAGAACAAAAAGCGCAAGACAATTGTCTGCTATAAAAAGTAATTTCTAATATTACTGAAAGAAATTCGACAAGTATCCGCCAAACTCCTTTATTTGAAAAACCTTGCTCACTGCTTTCTAAAATCCAGCCTGCTTATATGAGTAAAAATACTTTTCCTTAAAAAAAGTACAGACTACCACTATTATTCGTTTCTAAGCCAGTCTGCAGCATTCTCGAACTGTTTTTTAAATGGATAGGCAGCCAATATGATAAAGGCAAGGTTTAGAATCAATGTTGGGACTAGTCTTATTTTAACATAGGTCGAAAAGTCCAGGTCAGTAATTTTTATCAGCAGCATCAACTCGTAGACTCCTACCTCCAGAAGCACAATGCCAAGCAGGGATAGTATG
Organism: Bacillus sp. ISL-39; assembly: GCF_018613295.1. Lineage (NCBI taxonomy): Bacteria > Bacillati > Bacillota > Bacilli > Caryophanales > Bacillaceae > Bacillus > Bacillus sp. ISL-39. The sequence continues at coordinate 60,631 of NZ_JAGGQM010000001.1, read as the reverse complement.
GATACAATTAAAATATTGGTCTGCAGGATCCTCATCATGTTTGCGGCCAAATAAGCAATGAACGGGAACATGAATAGATAGATCCCGATGATTTCCGTGTAGACGATATCAAAAAGGAGTCCAAAAATTAGCCCATAAAGGATTCCATGTTTTGGGCTCAGGTACGCCGTCAAAAATAAAATCCCTGCCATGAGGAAATGCGGTACAAGAATCCGGTCACTGTTGAATAACTCGGCAGGCAGCAATTCAACAAACAAACTTTCCAGAATGAATAAAAAAGCGAAAAGAGCAGGGAGCAAGAAACGGATCAATTGCCTTCCTCCTCGCCTTCACTATCTTCCAAGCTTTCTTCTATGTCTACTGATATCATTGATTTTTTAACAACCATGACATGTTCCAGGTCATAGAGATTTGCTTCGGGCTTAATATATGCTGTTTGATTTAAGCCAAATTGATCAGGGACAACTTTGACAACCTTGCCAATTGGAAGATCTTTCGGAAAGATGCCGCCCATACCAGTGGTGACGACATTTTGTCCTTTTTCAATTTCCGCATTATATGGCAGTCCTTTTAATAAAAGAAGCTCATTTTTCTTGTCATATCCTTCGATCGTGCCATAAAGCGGCTTGTCAGCCTGCAGGATTGCAGAAATCCTGTTAGTCGGGTCAATTGAGCTGATTAGCTGCACGGTTGCCGAAAATGGTGTTGTGCTTTTGACTTTGCCAATTAAGCCTTTTGATGTGATAACGGCCATATTTTTTTCAATTCCGTTGGAAGCGCCTTTATTGATGATGATCAGTTCATTCCATCGTTCAGGACTTCTGGCAATCCTGATAGCCTGGATTGGCTCATAGTCTGCTAGTGATTCTTTCTTATCTAAAATTTCCTGAAGCTCCTCGTTTTCTTTTTCAAGGGAGTATACTTTCGCTTCAAGGCGGGCCATATCATCTACGCGTTTCTTCAACTCTTTGTTTTCCTGATATGTATTTTGCAAGTCTTGAAGGTTCTCAATTAAACCAGCGATATAATTGGCCGGCCTGGAAACAACGGATTGCACCCAGCTGGTCGAGTCTTTGATAAACTGCTCGGGCCATGTCAATTCTTCTCTTTCCCTTAAAGAAAATCCAATCAATGCCACGAGGACAATAATGCTCACAAGCAGCATTATCAGGCGTTTATTAAAAAAGAACTGTGGCATGATTTACACCTCTAATCTATAAAAATGGATGACAGAAAGGGAGGGAAGTGGATAATCCCCGCTTCCCTTCCCTATTACCTTGATTCTTTTGCTTTAGTCTTGAATAAATCGATATGGTCCAGTGCCTTTCCGGTACCGATTGCCACACAGTCCAGCGGATCTTCGGCAATCAAGACCGGCATCTTTGTTTCTTCACTGATGACCTTGTCCAAATTACGGAGCAAAGCACCTCCGCCTGTAAGGACAATTCCTCGGTCCATGATGTCAGAAGCAAGTTCTGGCGGTGTTTTTTCCAGGGTAAGCTTCACAGCATCAACAATGGCGTATACTGTGTCACGCAATGCTTTGGCAATTTCTTCTGCCGTGATTTCAATTGTTTTCGGCAGGCCTGTCAGCAAGTCACGACCGCGGATTTCCATATTTTCAATGCCATCCGAGTCTCCTGCTGAACCGATTTCCATTTTAATTGCTTCCGCTGTTCTCTCACCAATCATCAGGTTGTAAGTTTTACGGATATAATTGATGATAGCGTCATCCATCTCATCACCCGCAATGCGGACAGATTGAGATGTAACGATTCCTCCCAGAGAGATAATCGCGACTTCTGTCGTACCGCCGCCGATGTCGACAACCATACTTCCAGTTGGTTCCCATACAGGAAGATTGGCTCCAATCGCGGCTGCAAACGGTTCCTCAATCGTAAAAGCATCCCTGGCGCCAGCCTGGCGAGTCGCATCAATAACCGCTCGTTCTTCAACCGCTGTAATGCCAGATGGAACGCATATCATGACATACGGCTTGCCGGCAAACCAGCCCTTATTCTTCGTTGCCTGTTTGATGTAGTACTTCATCATTGTCGCTGTTGTCTCATAATCAGCAATGACACCATCCTTCATCGGCCTTAACGCGACGACATTTCCTGGTGTACGTCCGATCATGTTCTTTGCATCATTTCCTACAGCGACGATATTTTTTGTATCCGTCTGAAGTGCCACTACGGACGGCTCTCTTAAAACGATTCCTTTTCCTTTAACATAAACAAGTGTATTAGCAGTACCAAGGTCGATTCCGAGGTCTCTTGTACCAATCCCAAACATATTTGTATCTCCCTTTCTTAACAAAAAATGCAATAAAAGAACAGGCAATCTATAACAAAATTAGTTGAATGTTCATAGGCAGATTTCCTGACAAATTTTTAACTTGTCCGCAAAAATCATAAATTATATTATATCGCAACGTCAATCAAAATCCTAGTATCATACATACCCTTTTTCCTTCAAACTAACATATTTATTTTCCCCAATGATCAAATGATCTAACAATTCAATTCCGACAATTTTCCCGGACTCGGCAAGCCGCTTGGTGACTTCGATATCCTCCCTGCTCGGAGTCGGGTCACCCGAGGGATGATTGTGGACGCAAATGACGGATGCTGCTGATCTGCGGACCGCTTCTTTGAAGACCTCTCGCGGATGGACAATCGAAGCGTTAAGGCTGCCGATGAAAATCGTCTGCTTGTGGATCACCTGATTTTTCGTATTCAAGTACAGGCAGACAAAATGCTCCTGGGTCAGGAAGCGCATATCGTTCATTAAATATTTCGCACCGTCTTCCGGTGAGCGGATCACATAGCGTTCATCAAGGGTATGGTTGGCGATGCGCCTGCCGATTTCCACAGCCGCAAGGACATGGATCGCTTTTGCTGTCCCGATTCCTTTAATTTGTGTCAGCTCTTCCAGTGTTGCATCTTTAAGAAGCCGGAGGCCCTCAAACTGGGAAAGCATTCTGTTCGCAAGCTGAAGGACTGATTCCTCCCGCGATCCCGTGCCTAACAGCAGGGCAAGCAATTCATGATTGGAAAGGCTCTGGGGGCCATTTTGGACAAATCGCTCCCGCGGCCGCTCATTTTGCGGATAATCTCTGATCATTAATGAATGTGTAGACAATAGATTTTCCTCCCAGTCATTGATTATGACGAGGGAAGTGTAGAAGAAGTTTCTGTGGTTTTCTTTTAATAAGGAAGGTTGTATCCGATTTTTCTTAACTCCCTGATCATCCTGGATACAGGCAGTCCAACAACTGTGTAATAATCCCCACTGATTTCTTTGACAAGCATACTGCCGAATCCCTGGATTCCATAGCCGCCCGCCTTATCGAATGGTTCACCGCTCTTTATATAGGTGTCGATTTCTTCATCTGACAATTCCCAGAACGTCACATCTGTTTTTTCATAGAAACGCGTTTCCTTCTCAGGGGAGATTATTGATACTCCTGTGTAGACTGAATGGGTGTCCCCAGACAGCTTCTTGAGCATCTTCAAGGCTTCTTGTCCGCTTTCTGGCTTCCCAAGGATCGTTCCATCATGCACTACGACAGTATCCGAACCAATCACGAAGCAATCAGGATAATCCTTAGCCACAGTTCCCGACTTTCTGGAAGCAAGCTCCATAACTACGTCAGCAGGGCTGAGTGTCTCACTGAAACTTTCGTCTGCATCACTGCTCGAGATTTCAAAATTCAAGCGGAGGTTTTCAAGAAGTTCTTTTCGCCGTGGAGAAGAAGAGGCTAAAATGAGGCGTTGCATAAAATCACCTTTCTTTTCTTTTTGCATCAAAGGGAGATACAAACTAATACTATCAAAGTTCACCTTTCGTAACAATCTTTAGTCGTCGGTTTGGCAAAAAAAATCAGAGCCTGGCGCATTTTGCCGAAGGCTCTGTTAATTTGTACGATTTCCCGGAAAATATTCTGGTATATTACTTTCCTATAGTCTGGTATGCAGAAAGGAATGCGAGAAGGCTTTTTTCCATTTCCGCAAGCTGATTGGCATCCTTCGTTTTCTGGTAGCTTATAAACGCAGCTCCCGCCCTCTCTAGGCTTACCTTCGCCTTCAGGACGGTTTGATCTTTAACACTGTTATCTTCAATTTTGCTTAGCATCGCCTGGTATTTTTCCACTTTCTGAACTTCTTCCGCTGCAGCTGCCGATCCGTTCATCAGGATCGTATAGATTTTCGGTGCCTGCTGGAGTAATTCGGATTCAGCTGCTGTTAATCCTGCTGCCGTGCTCCCTGCAATTTCAAATGGTTTAGCGTACACCTCATCAACCCCCTTAGCCTTGAGTGACTCCGCCTGTTGTTTGGCGGCCTCAATGCTTCCCGCTGTTGATAAATAGACGGCGAATTGGCCATTCACTGGAAATAACTCAGCTGTTACTCCCTGGCCGGCAAGGAGGTCCACCCTTTCCTTCGCAGCAGTCTCTGTTGTGAAAATACCATTCTGGACGATAAAGGTCTGGATCGATTCTAACTCAATCGACTCCTTCCCTCCTGCCGGTTTCTCTGCTGTTTGCCCTGCTTTTGGCTGCGTCGCTGCTGGTGCAGCCGTATCTGGTTCTGATGGGAGGAATTTAAGGAATGTCACTCCAAACGCTGTCCCAAGCAACACGGCAAAAACGACATTCATGATGATTGTCGTATAAAGGCGATTGCTGCGTTTTGATTTAGTATTCCAAACCGAAATACCGATGCCCTTCTTTTTTTGCTTTTTTTCCTGTTTCGGCGCGATTTTGTATTCCTTTATGATTTCCTCGTCTACGGGATCAGGCAAAATCCAATCAAAGCTTTCCTCAGTTTGTTCCTGGGCAGCTGCACTTTCATTCAGCGCTGCTTCTTTTTCCAGCGGATAGACCTTGTTTCGGTCTCCGCGAATGTCATTGATTTGGTAGTTGCTGCTCTTTTTTTGATCATATGGATTACTCTCATTGGGTCCTTCTTGTTTATGTTTCCTTCTGACTCCATTATCCTGCATCCTTTTGTCTGCCTGAATCGGACGGTCCTTGCCATTAATCTTGATTGTAATAGTCTTTCCTTGCTTGTCCAATGCTTGTACCTCCCCCTGCCCGTTCGTGTTTGCTTCATCCTATCATAATGGCAAAAAAAAATAACAAGACTTTTGTCGTCTTGTTATAGAATGCTTTCGTCAATTTTTTTACTAGATTAGTTTTCGCCTGTTTCCTCGGTTTCATCCTCGTCGGACTGCTCTTGTTCGATAAGATTATCCTCTGAATAATCGCCGAAAGTCGGGAATGGGTTGCGTTTGTTGGCAGGTTCGGGTGCCTGGATTTTTGGGTTGTAGTCCATCAAGTCTGCAAGTTCCGGAAAATAAAACGAGTTGATCGATAACGACATTTCAATCGGCACTTCTTCATCTGATACTACGAAACTTTCTTGCGGCCCACTAAAAGAAATAGATTCTACGACCACAATGCGCATTAAGGATTCTAACGTTTCTATGAATTTCTCGAGGCTAAAGTAATTCTCTGCTTTAACATTGATTTCGACAGATGTTTTTAACAGGCCATCGGGAACCATTGTTTGCGAATTCGATACTGGCACCTCTGCTATAGTGCTTTCAACCTGATCCTCAGAGTCATTATTTAGTTGCTCAACCTGTTCTTCAGATGTTGTTTCCTGCTCCAATGGAACTCCCGCCTGTTGCTCAGCATTGAATTCGATCGAAGAGACAAAGCTGTTGGAAATCACTTCTGCTTTCTCTATGTCAAGAACTAACTGCTCTACCATTGGGTCAACCGGGAGCCTTTTTTGCAACTCAGCTGTACTGCTAAAGTCTGTTTCATTTACTGTAGCAAGTCTTGCTTCCAATGTTGCATTCAGCTCTTGCTCCATTTTCAACTGGCTTTCCTTTAACGCCAAGCTAGTATTCAAGGGATTCAAATATAAATAAAAAGCAATTAGATAAACAAAAATAGAGACGACTGCTGCTGCAAAAAGGATCATATAATGTTTTTTTTCCAGCCGAAGGTTCATGAGCCATCTCCTCCTTCGCCCGCTTCCGGTTTGAAAAATTCCGGCCGATATACAATTTTATAATCCGCACTATAGCGCGGAAGTGTTGTACCATCAGAAGAATTGTTTTCTTCAGCACCATCTGAAAGCTCAAGTGCTACCACATTCAGCAATTCAGCTTGTCTGACCCATTCCGATTGTTTCAAGGAGCTCAGGTAAAAGGCAGCGTCCCTTGAAGCATCATATTGAATCGTGACAAGAATAGAATCCATGTTGCTATATTCAAAGTTCTGGATAAATCCGCGTTCAGGCAGCAAGGAAATGATGTTCCGCAGAATAGGTACTGTTTGCACCGGGTATTTCTCTGCCCATTGGACCGCTTCCTGAAGTTTGACTAATGAATTTCCGGCATTTTCTTCAGCCAATTTTTCCTGCTGGAGATTATTCAATTTTTGCAGACTAGAGATTTTCTGATCGACTTGTTTCATTTCATATTCATAGCTGCTTCCCTGAAGATAAATAATAGAAATAGTTATCGCTATGAACAAAAGGGGAACCGCGGCAATAATAAGCTGTGATGACTTTCTATGCTCTTTTTTTGGTAAAAGATTAATCTCAACCAGCATTATTACACCTCTTTCAAGCCAAGCCCAAGAGCAAGATTAAACGCAACTGGCAATTCTTCTGATTTCGAGCCAGTTGCTTTCAGATTGATTGTTGATACAGACATTCCAAACCGATCGGTCATATCGGCAATAGCCCGGTCCAGCATCGGATGGTCACCATTTACTAAAAGTTTTGTTACCTCTTTTTTTCCCTGTGTCAGGGAAAACCGATAAAAATCCATTAGTTTCGCAATATCCCGATAGATTTCCTCAAGCTGGAATATAATATCGGATACTTCACCATCATAAACGAGTTCTGGATTCGAATGACCCTCTCTCCGAAGTGATAGCTTCCAGCTATCCTTTAAATCACCTGGGATATGACGCATAAAAACTGGGATTTGCTCTTCAAATATACACAAACTGACAACGTCTAGGTCGAATTGAACAGTAAGCAATACCTCATTTCTCACCGCCATGTCTTGTTGATGATAGAGTCGGTAGATAGCCAGCGGTGAAATATCAGCTGCCACCGGCTTAAGTTTGACATTTTTAAATAAGTCCTCAAACTCAAGTATGTATTTTTCCGGGGCAGCGAATAAGAGAATCTCTTGTTTATTATTATCTGTACCTAGTTTAATTGTATCAAATACGGGATCTTCAAAAGGCAAATGGATGGTTGAACCGAGTTCCAAATATAAGTAGCCATCAATTTCATCATCTTTGACATCCCCAGGAATACTTACCTTCCTGATAATGACAAGGGAATCTGGTACGATGAAGCGAATCTCCCTTTTGGCTATTTTCCATTCAGCTATGCATTCATCCACTATATTGGATAAGGTGGCAAAATCAAGGATTTTCCCATCTGAAATAATTCCTGGCGGTAAGTACCTCTGTCCATAATGATTCACTATGACCGGGTTCTTCTGTTTTAGCTCCACAAAACGAATTGAATGGTCATTGAGCACGATATTGACAATCTTGTTTCTGCTGGAAAATAAGGAAAATGCCATGATTGAAACTCCTTAATGTATGACTGTACTTTTAATGGTGAAGATCTTGGACTTAAATTAATTGCTTATTTACAAGGCAATCACGAAAAGTTGAAGATACCATCCTAAGATTTCTGCACCATAGAAATAGGCTGTTAGAGTACCAAGGGCAATGAACGGGCCGAATGGAATTGCTTGCTTTCTTTTTACATATCCAAGCAGCATGGCAGCAATGCCAAAGAAAGCGCCATAAAAGGTAGCAAAGAAGAAGGATAGAAGCATGGTCTTAAAACCAACCACGAACCCAATCAACGCAAAAAGCTTGATATCGCCGCCACCCATTCCCCCTTTGCTGATGAGGGCAATAAACAAGAGGATCATGAATCCCGCAACTGCCCCAGCGAATGAGTCCCACCAGGGTGATAGAGGAATAATTATACGCTCGATAATAAAAATACCCGCAAATACAAGCAGCACCTTATCAGGGATCATCATGTACGCAAGGTCGGACACCGTAATGATGATGAATAATGAAATCAAAGTCAGTGCGATGACCAATTCACCGCTCCAGCCAAGCAAAAGATAGGCACCCGCAAACATCAGACCTGTCAAAAGCTCAAAAAAAGGATAAACGGGCGAAATGCCGACCTTGCACTGGCGGCACTTCCCCCTTTGAAGTAAATATGAAACGACCGGAATCAATTCAATCGCACGCAGCTGATGCCCGCACTTTGGACATGAGGACCGCGGTGACACGATTGATTTTCCTTCTGGGACACGGAGACCTACTACATTGTAGAAGGAGCCTAGGATTAGGCCGTATATAATAAGAATTATACTCATAAGTTTTCCTTATAAAAGTTAATTATTTCTAACTACTCCTCTTTCCAAATCTTCTACTTTAACTGGACCTTTTGTGCTATCTTGAACTCCTCTTGTACTATTAACCAGCTTAACTCCTGTTACTTTTCCATTAACTATTTTAACATAAGAAACAACAGCGGTTTCTGTTACAGTGTCTAGTGGAACTTTTGATGTACCTTTAAGGTAGTTACTCGTTTTTCCATCCGGATCCTTAACCTGATCTAAAAAATTCTCTGTTTCCAAAAAAGTTAGAGTCAGGTACTTCGTATCTTTTTGAAGATTCACATCGGTTGCAACTGCCATTTTTGCTGAGTTAATCATTTGCTGTGCATTTGCCACGTGTGCATCCTTCTTTGAATTATCAATCAATCCACCAATACTCGGCACGGCAATCGCACTAATAATCCCCAAAATGACAACTACAGCCAAAAGTTCAACCAGAGTCAAACCTCTTTGATCTTTCATTTTTTTCTTGATTGCTTTCAACATATTCATCTTCTCCTTTTAGTTAATTTTACCTATGACTATTGGAATATATATCTAATCATATTATAAATGATAGATTATGAATTTCCTATAAAGAATGTGTAGATAATTGTCTCTTTATGGTTAACATCAATTTACGTGATTGAATATGTCGAACATTGGAATCATGATGGAAGTAACGATTGTTCCGACGAGTCCGGCAAGAATGACAATCATGATTGGTTCGATCAATGATTTTAACTGGTCCGTACTTGTCTCTACTTCTTTTTCGTAGAAGTCGGCTACTTTTCCCAGCATGGCGTCCAGTGACCCTGTTTCTTCGCCGATTGCGATCATCTGTGTGACTAATGGTGGGAATGCCCAGTGTTTTTTCATGGGACCGGTCATCGATTGTCCGATTTCGAGAGCGTCACGTGACTCCCGGACGACTCTTCCGACCACTTCATTCTCCACCACATTTTCGACAATCGATAACGCCTGCAGAATCGGGACTGAACTCGAAAATAGTGAACTAAGGGTCCTTGTCATTCTGGCCAGGACTGCTTTTTGCATCATTTTTCCGAAAATCGGCATCCGTAAAATGGCAACATCAAGATAATATTTTGTCTGCTTATTTTTCTTCATTGCCGACAGTCCCGCAACAACTCCTATAAGCAATAACATGATCAGCCACCAAAAGGATTGCATAAATTCGCTTGCCGCAAGAACAAATTTGGTGATGGCCGGCAATTCACCGCCAAAATCCTCGAACATGCCAACGAATGTAGGGACTATTGAAACCAGCAAGAAGATGACTACCAGTATCGCCAGTATCGCAATGACGGCTGGATAGCTGACTGCGGCGATTACCTTCTGCCGGGTGTTATGTTGCTTTTCATAGTGTTCAGCGAGCCGTTCCAGCGTCTCATCCATATTACCGCCAGCTTCTCCTGCCTTCACCATATTAATATACATGGATGAAAAGATTTTACTGTGCTTGGAGGTTGCTTCTGATAGCTGGACCCCTTCCCGTAGATTTGCTTCGATGTCCATCAGTGCCTTCTTCAATGCTTTACTGTCCGTTTGTTTCGCTAAAATCTTAGTGGAATCCACAACCGAGACTCCAGCTTTTAACAAAGTAGCAAACTGGCGTAAATAGATGACCAGATGCTGCAGCTTAACAGGATTTCCGATCGTGATATCTTTTGTAAGCCAAGTTTCAGGCACTTCGATAATCTCGGTAGTCCTGATTCCGTCCTCGCGAAGCTTCTCCAATGCTTCACGTTTGGAACCAGCCGTAACCGTGCCAGAGCGTTTTTTTGTCCGGTCGCGTCCGGAATATTTAAAGCGAGCCATATTAAATCATCTTCTCCAGTAAGTATGGTTCAGCAATTTCCTTGGAGACAATCCCTCTCTGGACAAGCTCCTTGATATCCATCTCAAGGGTATGCATTCCATGAATTCTGGAGGTCTGCATGATACTGATGATTTGATGGATTTTCTCGTTCCTGATTAAATTCGCTACGGCCGCATTATTGATCAGGATCTCCGTTGCGCTCCTGCGTCCCTTTTTATCGACAGTAGGAAATAACCGCTGGGAAATGACTGAAACAAGGACCGAAGCGAGCTGAATCCGTATCTGCGCCTGCTGTCCCGGCGGAAAAACATCTATTATTCTATTGATCGTGGCTGGGGCACTTGAAGTATGGAGAGTGCCAAGTACAAGATGCCCGGTTTCAGCAGCGGTAATCGCAGTCTGTATTGTATCCAGGTCCCGCATTTCCCCTACCAGGATGACATCTGGATCCTGGCGGAGTGCTGCGCGCAGTCCGTTGGCGAAATTATTGGTATCCAGACCAATTTCACGCTGGTCGATAATGCTGTTGCCATGCTTGTGCAAATATTCAATCGGATCCTCTAATGTGACGATATGCTTCCGCATAGTCATGTTCATATACTGGATCAGTGATGCCAGCGTCGTAGATTTACCGCTTCCGGTTGGTCCTGTCACGAGCACCAGCCCCTGTGGTTTTTCGGCAATTCTTTTAAGGATATCTGGCAGTTCCAGCTCCTCCAATGTCGGAATTATTGTAGGAACAATCCTTACTGCCAGCGAAACGCAGCCCCTTTGATGATAAGCATTCACCCTGAACCTGGAGATGCCAGGTATCCCGTATGAAAAGTCTAGTTCACCTTTTGATTTGAATACATTCCAGGAATTTTCCGGGATGATGGCTTTGGCCATTTCTTCAACTTCATCTGGAGTAATCGTATCCGTTCCATATCTTCTTAAATCCCCGTTAATTCTCATTACTGGAGGAATGCCGACAGTTATGTGAATATCTGATGCCTTAAGTTCGAAACCAGACCTCAGCAAATGCTCAATTTTTTCCTTCATGCTAACTCCCCGCTTATTCTGTTATGGCTACCCTTAAAACTTCTTCTGTCGTGGTGAGTCCCTGTTTAATTTTCAGCAGTCCATCGTCGATCAGGAAGATTGTTTTATTCCTTACTGCTATTTCCCTTAGAGCTGTAACAGGCTCTTCATTCATGATCGCTCTGCGAAGTTCGTCATCCACTGACAGCACCTCATGGATTGCCAGCCGGCCTCGATAACCGGTCATATTACAGGAAGAACATCCCCTTCCCTTCCACACAGTCTCAATCGACATCCCTCTTTTAGAAAAAATGTCTATTTCACGCTTTGTCGGCTCCTGAGCTTCTGCACAATCGCGGCACACCCTCCGAACAAGCCGCTGGGCGACAACTCCACTTAAAGAAGATGCGACAAGGAAAGGCTCTACTCCCATATCCAGCATCCTCGTAACCGAACTAAGCGCATCATTCGTATGCATTGTGCTCAGTACCAGATGTCCGGTCAAAGAGGCCCTTACTGCCACTTCCACTGTCTCTTTATCCCGTATTTCACCTACCATGATGATGTTCGGATCCTGGCGGAGGATGGACCTCAGACCGGCCCCGAAGGTCATGCCAACATTCGGGTTGACCTGAATTTGATTAATGCCCTCAATCTGGTATTCTACCGGATCCTCTATCGTAATGATGTTGACCTCTTCACTATTCAGCTTGTTCAAAGCGGCATACAGGGTAGAAGATTTCCCGGAACCAGTAGGACCAGTAATCAGGACAATTCCATTCGGTTTCGAGATCATCTTCGTAAACCGGTTGAGATTATGCGTGTTGAACCCCAGCTTCTCAATGTCATTCAATGTGCTGCCCATATCAAGAATCCGCATGACCACCTTTTCGCCAAAAACGGTTGGCAAAGTGGAAACACGAAGATCAATAGGATGAAAATCAAGATTGACTTTGATTCTTCCATCCTGAGGAGTCCTGTTCTCGGTGATATCGAGATTCGACATAATCTTAATCCTTGCGATCAGCACGTTTTGCATATGCTTCGGCAGCACACGTTCCACTCTAAGAATTCCGTCAATACGATAGCGGATGACAACCTTCGTTTCCTGTGGGTCTATATGGATATCACTGGCCTTGTTGGCAGACGCATTTGACAGCAGTTGATTCACCAGCCTGATGACCGGAGAATCGGCTTCTGTCAGATTCTCTTCCTGATCAGTTTCCATTGCCGGGCTGCTGATGCCAATCAAATCATCAAGTCCATCGTTGTTATCGTAGTATTTATTAATTGCACGGATGATATCGTCCTTGGTTGCTATCGCGGTTTCAATATGGAAGCCCGTTGACAGCCTGAGATCATCGACCGTAAAAAAATCCATTGGATCCGCCATCGCAACGAAAAGCTTTTCCCCTTCTTTTTTCAGAGGAATCACTAAATTACGCTTTGCCATCTCTTTAGGGATCAACGTGAAAAGCTTTGTATCAAATGGATAGCGGTATAAACTGATATGTGGAATACCCAGCTGGAACTCGAGAACTTCAATCAGCTGCTGTTCTGTTATCAGCCCTCTTTGCAGGAGTGCATCTCCCAATTTTTGACCTGCTGCTTTATCAGCAAGGGTTGCTTGCAGCTGAGCTTCTGAAACCAGCCCTGTTTCGACTAATAAGTCGCCAAGCCGTTTTCTCATTTGCCTCACATTGATCACTCCTGTGTTTTGGCTTACTTTGGTTCTTCATTCGGATTTCCGAATAGCCCATCGTTTTCGGTATCAGCTTCTTCATCGTCCCTTTCATCTTCAACAGGTTGCGTTTCTCCTGCGGATTGGTCTGGCTGCACGTCAGTAGTACCATCACCAGGTAAAACGATTGAATCCTCCCCATCAGCAGTTCCAGATCCAGTTTCGTTGGCAGCTATTCCTAATGGATGGACTTCTATTCGGTGGACTGGAGGATAAAAATCTTCAGACAGTACCTCTGTTTTCATCAGTTCACCCTTTTCAGAATGGGTTTCACGAACGACCTTCACGAACAGACCAGGACTTCCCTCCACTTTTACAGACTTTTGGCCGGCACTTAAAAGAGGCGAAAATTGCTTGATCATCCTCGGTTGAAATTCTTGCTTGTCCAAAGTGTGAATACTGTAATTGTATAAGAATGGTGCTCCCTTAACCGACACTTCCAGATTAGGACTTTTCCAGTCGAATTCAATTGTATAAGTCGAGGCGTTGGGGTTATAAATAATAAAATCCATTTTTCTCTCAAATTGGACTTTTGCTTCAAAACCCGGTTCACTACTATCTGGAAGCTGCCTGCTTATATGCCTTTCCGATATGAGAAAGTTCGTTGGCAAGACAGCCTGATAAATGGCAGTCGCAATCTGGCTGTATGTTTGGTCCGTCAGCTCTGGCATTCCACTGTCCCTTACGAAAGAGGCCAGCGAGAACTGTGACTCGGCTCCCAGCTCAATAGATGGAAAGGAGTCAATAAAAATTAAAACTTCTTCATATTCATCCTTCAATTGGTAAGAAACCGCCGAAACTTCGATTGGTTCTTCGGGAGGGAGATACCTCGCCAACTCAATAACAATGTTCTCATTGAAACTTTGAATAGCATTTGTTAAATCGTTTTCCAGCATTTTATGATTCAATTGTTTATGGATTTGGTCAGGTAATACTCCATTTAAAGGTTCCAGCTGAATGAGAATGTCATTCTGCTGCCCATCACTAGCAGAGCTAATTGACTGATCTGCTAAAAGGGTTAAATCTTCTGCCATAAGCGGATAAGAATGCTCTTTATACAGCAGTGCCATTTTTGCATTAGGAGCCCATTCAGACCAGTTTGCTTCCAATAAAACCTTCGCTTCATCTTTTGTTTTGTTCGATACATCGATCGACCCGATGAAAGTATGTTCAGAGTATAACGGTTCCACATTTTTTGGGGAGCTTATAGCTGAAGCACCAAAATAAGTGAAACTGTAGGTAAATAGTGAAAAAACAATGATGATCAAAGAGACTTTTACTATTTGGCGCAAATTCACATATATTCCCCTCTGGTAAAAAGATTGTATTTAAGAAGTCTTGCTATCGTAGGCAATTATTTCTTCGTCTTTTGAACCTTCGAAATTCAGGACAGGAATTACCTCTAAGTCACTCAATTCAAATGTTTGATTGTTTCTGACTTCCAAAAATGAGATATCCTCAGCTATATGTATTTCTTCCTGTTTTGAGTTGAGAGTATTTGAGACGGGTATTTCATTCAAGTCAATGTTTTCGCCCTGGTTAACCGTTTTTTGCAGATGATTATCAACATCTAATTTTGATAGATCACCCGTTTCCGCCACCCTTGGTCTGCCTTCTTCAATTCCAGTTTCAGTTACCCTTGTAATCATTCCATAACCAGCTGAGGCAGCCAACAATATGATGACCAGCATAGATTGCCATGGAGTGGCAATGAAACTAAAAGCGATTCCAAGAGAGCCAATAACAGGCGCGGCGACAGAAATTAACTTTTTCTGTCTGATTTCTAAGCCAAATGGAATGAAGTGAATGAGAATAACACTCAAAACTGAGGACAGGATTAAAAGAATCAGGATTACCATTGTCTCACTCCACGCTATGTTGTATTTGTTGCTTTTTTACAAAATTCCGCAATATATCAGTCTATCATCTTATTTTATGACAAATTCCACTCTCTTATATTGTATAATAAAACCAATAGATTTAATAGACGGAGGAGCAATGACTTGGGCAAAAAGTTGTACGACCAAAGCGGAATCACCTTGCTGGAAGTTTTGTTGTCAATTGTACTGCTTGTGATTGTTCTTACATCTTTTGCTGGCTTCTTTACACAATCAGCAATGTTCGTAAAAAAAAATGAGGACAAGATCAGTACAACCCAGACAGTCCAGCAAATAGTGAATTTAATAGAAGTGAAGCTGACCAAGGATACACTGAGCACCAGCACTGAATGTCCAAGTCTTCCATGCACCCTCAGTGAGGATAGCTTGGCGGGACTATTGGATCGTTCATTCAATAGTACACATAAGATTTCCGTCAGTTTCAATAATGGTGAAGAAGGGTTAATTCGCGTGGAAGTGTCTGTTCAAGATCGAAACAACCCAGATAGTACTTCAAGGACTTTTACTTATATAAGAAGGTGATATCTTGAAAGACGAACGCGGATTTACATTATATGAACTGCTTGCTGCGATTTCGATCCTTTTTATCGCTTCTGCTCTTATTTATGGAGTGTTCTTCGGATTCAATAAAAACTATAATCAGATCTCGGAAAAAAATAATATGGACCAGTCAGCAAACCTGATTATTTCCACTATCAAGCAATATCATTTGAAGTACGATGAGTATATGATCGACTACAATGCAGCGGAACAAACTGCGAAAATCCGGGTAAATGCCAGTGAGCAAATTTTGGGCGATGACAGATATTCCCTAGAAATCATGGCAGGTTCTCCAGACCCTGAGCCTTTTACAGGTGAAAAAGTAATCTATTCAAACAGTCCTTTATCGATCCAGTTAATTCTCAAAGACAACACCGGACAAACCTATGAAATAGAAACAATGATTAAAAGATATTAGGGAGGGAATGTGATGCAAAACGAAAAAGGCTATGCGCTTGTCCTGGTTTTGCTGATTATCACCATCACCTTCACCTTCGCCCTATCCTTGAGTGGAATGGCGCTTTCTGCCCGAAAGCAGTTCAACAAGACAGATGAAATCAATAGAGCCACAGATCTTGCAGAAATGGGAGTGGCCCATTATGAAGCGCTATTGACAAGAATCGTAGAAAATGCAAATGCCGAAGCGGGACAAGCTGTGCAAAATGCTCTTGATCTATTGAGTGAGAACCCAAATTATCCTGTCCCGGATTATGACCAGGAGTTCAATGCGGCATTGGCGAGGGAAGTTAATAAGAATGCCTACTTGCCACTGGATGTTAATGAAGACAACTCCTATCAAATCTCGAATCCGGTTATTAACAGGCAAGCTAGTTATATTTTAATCACTTTCGATAGCAAGGGAAAAACAGTTAAAGAGGAAATGGTTTTAAAAGGCAAACTTACTATAAAAAAGAGTACTGGATCACGAGCCGGAGAATCGGTCCCAGAAAAGACCACCTACGTTAATATTGAGTTGGAAGACTTTGAATTAAAAGGTGGAAAACAGGAGGAGACATATAGCGGTAATACCTTTTTCAATAAAACCGTAACCTTAAGAGGTAATACAGGGCTATTCATTAAAGGAGATACCTTTTTTAATTCTCACGTTATACTAAAAGGCGGAGATACCATTATCGTTCATGGTGATGCAATCTTCAACGAGCCTTTATCTCCAGACACAAACGGAAATTCCAGTGTCTGTGTACTAGGAACCCCTTATAGAATAGAAAACCAAAAACTAGTTGAATACACTCCCTTCGATGGAGGAGATATCGATAGTTGCCCGCAGGCAGTTCTAAATAATGAGTGGTCAATTGACCCTGACAATGGTATGGAAGTTACATATTAGACAACAAGGCTGACCCACACGGGGTCAGCCTTGTTTATTTCACATACTCCGCAACCCGATTCCGTCCGGACCTTTTTGCACCAACATACAATGCACGGTCGGAATGCCTAATCAATGCCAGTGAGTCATCGGCGTCCTGCGGGGCGGTTGCCACACCGATTGACGCAGTGATATGGACTAAGAGCTGCTTTCCTTCTGCATCCATTGATTGCAGCAGTGTGAAGGGATTTTCGGCGATCAACAGCCTGATTTGTTCTGCCAGTTTAAGGGCATCGCCTTTCATCATGTCAGGCAGCAGGATCACAAACTCTTCCCCGCCGTACCTGGCAACTGTGCCAATATGGCCGATTCTTTCCCTCAGCCGCTCAGCAAGCTCGATTAATATTTCATTTCCGCTTTGGTGTCCATATGTGTCGTTGACGGATTTGAAGTGGTCGATATCGAGCAGGATCAGGGAGAGAAGGTGTCTTTCGCCTTTTTGTAATTTTCCGAATTCTGAAGACAGCATGTTTTCAAAGTAGCGATAATTATACAGTCCGGTCAATGCGCAGCGTTCACTGTATTCCTTTGTCTTTTCATGGTGCCTCGCATTCTCCACAGCAATCGCAAAGTGAGAACATAGGATATCGATGATCATCAGCTGAGATTTTTCGAATGCCCTCTTTTTGTTTGCGACCAGGACAAGAACACCGATAACCTGGTTGTTCCTGACAATCGGCACACCGAGAATACTTTCGGCACTTGCTGGAATATAGCCTGAATTTATATGCTTCCATTGTTTTTTTGAATGATAAAGTACAGGCTTTCTCTCAGCCCATACAAGGCCGCTAATTCCTTTACCTTTTCCAAGCGGCTCGGCTATAGGATCCATTACTTCCCCAAATTCCACCTTGTGAATCAGTTTCAGTTCCCTGTCATCCACCACATCCAAAATGTAGGCATAGTCAACGGGAAGCATCTCAATCACTTTTTGAACAAAGAGATCAACAACTTCATTGGACTTCAGTCTTTCAGCCAGCTGGTGGCCAATCTCAGCGGCACTCTGTAAAAAATGGTTCACCTTTCCGCTCGAATAATAGAGACTGAGAATGATAGACAGACTCGCGAAAGGAATCCCGACAAACAATAAGGAATAGAGCCCCATCTCACTATGGTACAGTTCATATAGTATGAAGCCTATAGGAAATGTAATCAATGTCGTAACGGTTTCCCAGATGAAATCTTTTCCGAAATAAGGTCCCTTCAGTTTTAGGACGACTGCTTGCAGGAATATCAGGAATAAAGTATTCACACTATAATTGCTAATGCCATATACCGTTCCCAAGATATAAGTAGATGCATCGTCGGCCAAATGAGCGCCATGTATTCCGCCCAGTGCATAAAATATCAATCCGCTCACTAATGAAACGATAAAGAACATCAATGAATTCAGAGGAAACCTGTATATATCAGATTTTTGTACCCGGAGCCTCATTAAAAGGATCAGCACCGAAATTTGCATCAAAACCATTTCCACAAAAATACCGTATGTCAGGAATACAGCGAGCGAAACCCACTGGATCAGGAATATCGGCGTATTATTGACGACCATCGGCATGGAAGCCACAATAGACATTAACACCAGAAAGGTGAGTAAATCCAATACAGAAATATTATCAGGAGGCGGATAGACTTGATAGGTCAGCCAGAGCCCAACCGGAACGATCAGGAGCCAGCTGAACCATATTGATTTTTTGATCATTGGAGTCATCTTTATCTATCCACCTCCTTTCTAGGTAAAAAGTCACACTTTCGTTAATAGTTTAGCAAATTTTTTGTCGAATGTCATAATTTTCTTATTTATTTTTCAACACGTTCACAATAAAAGGCTTTGCTTCTGATAGAAAGTAAAGAGAGCCCGTGACAATTAGAATTTCATCTTCATTTAATTCATTTATTTTCACAGAGAGAAAGTCTTGATAATCGACTGCGAGATTGTTATTTACCTTATTGCTTCCAACTTCCATTAGTTCTTCCGCAGAAGCTGCCCTTGGAAAGTCGAATGTTGTGAAAGTCAGCTGGTCGGCAGCTTCTTCAAGAGTCGCGATCATCTTGTCTAACTTCTTATCCTTAAGTGCCGCAAAAAGAATACTAATCCTTTTATCGGCAAATCGGGAATTTATTTCACTTGCCAGCGCATTAATTCCTTCTTCATTATGAGCACCATCAATCAGGACTAAAGGAGTTTCACTGACTATCTCAAGCCGTCCAGGCCAATAGGCTTCAATCAGCCCTTCTCTGATATGCTCTTCCTCAATCATAAACGAATAGTAGTTTGCAAGGACCTGGCTGGCCATTACAGCACAGGCGGCATTGTCTACCTGATAAGAACCGATCATTGAAGTTTTCAGATTCTTGAGCTGGCCGAACATGCTGGAAAACGAAAATTTTTCTCCACGCTCCAGGGACTCTCTTGAACCAGTTGTGAATTCATCTCCAAGATGGTACATAGGGGACTTGCTTTCAAGGGCTTTTCTTCTGATTACATCCAGTGCTTCGGGCTGCTCAACTCCCGTAATGGTACTTACACCATTCTTGATGATTCCCGCTTTTTCAAAAGCTATTTGTTCATATGTATCCCCCAGGATCGCGGTGTGATCGAGACCGATACTAGTGATGATGGATAGCAGCGGGTGAATGACATTGGTCGAATCGAAGCGGCCGCCAAGCCCAACCTCATAAATGACAACGTCTACAGGTGACATCTTTGCAAAGTAATAGAGTGACATCGCAGTAATCACTTCGAATTCAGTCGGTCCGCCCAACTCCGTATGATCCAGTTCGTCAGCAAGCGGCTTGATTGCATTCGTCAGTTCAAGCAATTCTTGATCACTGATTGGCTGGCCATTGATGCTAATCCGCTCATTGAATTGTTCAAAATATGGCGAAGTAAACGTACCGACCCTGTATCCTGCTGTCTGCAGGATGGAACGCAGGAACGTGACTGTTGAACCTTTCCCGTTCGTGCCGCCGACATGGATGGTTTTGATCCTTCTTTCTGGATGGTCCATTCTTTCAAGCATCCATTCCATCCTTGAAAGTCCTGGCTTCATACCCAGCCGCAGCCTTGCATGGATCCAATCAATTGCCTGTTCATATGTATTAAACATCAAACACACCTCAATTCAAGATGAAGACGAACCAATACTGGTTCGCCTTCAAATTTTTTATCTAAAATTAGTTTCTTAATTCACTGATACGCGCTTCGACTGCTGCACGTTTTTCCAGATAGTCTTTTTCTTTTGCGCGCTCTTCTTCGATGACTTTCTCCGGAGCTTTTTTAACGAAGCCTTCGTTAGCAAGCTTCTTCTGTACACGTTCTACTTCTTTATCGAGCTTCTCTTTTTCCTTTTGAAGGCGGGCAATTTCTTCATCGATGTTGATCAGGCCTTCAAGCGGCATGATGATTTCAAGTCCAGTAGCGACAGCTGTCATCGCTTTTTCAGGAGCGTTGACTTGAAGCCCGATTTCCAGGTTCTCTGGATTACAGAAACGGACGATATAGCCGCGGTTATTCTCAAGCATGCTTAATGTCTTTTCATCCTTTGCCTTCAGGAACATATCAACCTTCTTGCTGAGCGGAGTATTTACCTCCGAGCGGATGTTCCTCACTGCGCGGATGACTTCAACCAGCAGCTTCATATCGTCTGCTGCATCTTTATCAGTCAGAGCAGGATCAACCTTCGGCCAGCTTGCAACCGTGATGGACTCCCCTTCATGCGGAAGGTTCTGCCAGATTTCTTCTGTAATGAATGGCATGAATGGGTGAAGCAGACGCATTGTGTTATCAAGAACGTATGCAAGAATCGATCTTGTCGTCTTCTTGGCTGCTTCATCTTCGCCGTAGAGCGGAAGCTTTGCCATTTCGATATACCAGTCACAGAAATCATCCCAGATGAAGTTGTATAGAGCCCTGCCGACTTCGCCGAACTCATAGCGGTCTGACAGCCTTGTCACTGTTTCAATCGTTTCATTCAGCCTAGTCAAAATCCACTTGTCGGCAACGGATTTCTCCCCGCTCAAATCGATTTCTTCATATTTCAGGCCATTCATGTTCATCAAGGCAAAACGTGATGCATTCCAAATTTTATTGGCAAAATTCCAGGTCGCTTCAACCTTTTCAGTGCTGTAGCGCAGGTCCTGGCCCGGTGAGCTTCCTGTTGTCAGGAAGTAGCGGAGTGAGTCGGCGCCGTACTCGTCGATGACATCCATCGGGTCAACACCATTTCCAAGTGACTTACTCATCTTGCGGCCATCTTCTGCACGAACGAGTCCGTGGATCAGTACATCTTTGAATGGTCTCTGTCCAGTGAACTCAAGTCCCTGGAAAATCATCCGTGATACCCAGAAGAAGATGATGTCATAACCCGTTACGAGGGCATCAGTTGGATAGTGTCGTTTATAATCCGCTGCATCTTCATCCGGCCAGCCCATTGTTGAGAACGGCCATAACGCCGAGCTGAACCAAGTGTCTAGAACATCATTGTCCTGTTCCCAGTTCTCAGGGTCTGCTGGAGGCTCATGGTCAACGTATACCTCGCCTGTTTCTTTATGGTACCAGGCAGGAATTCGGTGGCCCCACCAAAGCTGACGGGAAATACACCAGTCGCGGATGTTTTCCATCCAGCGCATATAAGTGTTTTCAAAGCGATCAGGAACGAAGTTAACCTTCTCATCTTCGCCTTGAAGTGCGATTGCTTCATCAGCAAGCGGCTGCATTTTAACGAACCATTGAGTTGAAAGATAAGGCTCTACTACTGCTCCGCTTCGCTCAGAGTGTCCTACCGAGTGCATGTGCTCTTCAATCTTGAACAGTACGCCTTCATCCTGAAGATCCTTGACGATTTGCTTGCGGCACTCGAAGCGGTCCATACCCTGATATTTGCCGGCTTTTGCGTTCATTGAGCCGTCTTCGTTCATGACTAGGACTCTTTCAAGGTTATGGCGGTTGCCAATTTCAAAGTCGTTAGGGTCATGTGCAGGAGTGATTTTAACTGCGCCTGAACCAAACTCCATATCAACATAATCGTCGCCGACAATCGGGATTTCACGGCCAACGATTGGCAGAATAACCGTTTTGCCGATTAAATGCTTGTAGCGGTCATCTTCCGGATGAACCGCAACCGCAGTATCGCCAAGCATGGTTTCCGGTCTTGTCGTCGCGATTTCGATATGGCCGCTGCCATCTGCCAGAGGATATCTCATATGGTAGAAAGCACCCTGGACATCTTTATGGATAACCTCAATGTCAGATAAAGCCGTTTTCGCTGCAGGGTCCCAGTTGATGATGTATTCGCCGCGGTAGATAAGGCCTTTGCGGTATAAAGAAACGAATACTTCTTTTACCGCCTTGGATAGACCTTCATCCAATGTGAAGCGCTCGCGGCTGTAATCCAGTCCCAGCCCAAGCTTTGACCACTGCTTCCGGATATGCTGAGCATATTCCTCTTTCCACTTCCACGATTCTTCCAAAAACTTTTCACGGCCAAGCTCGTATCGGTTGATGCCCTGGCTGCGAAGTTTCTCGTCGACCTTCGCCTGTGTCGCGATGCCTGCATGGTCCATCCCCGGGAGCCAAAGTACATCATAGCCCTGCATGCGCTTCATTCGCGTCAGGATATCCTGAAGCGCTGTATCCCATGCATGGCCAAGGTGAAGCTTTCCAGTTACGTTTGGCGGGGGGATCACGATTGTATAAGGCTTTTTCGTTTCGTCATCCTTTGCTTCGAAAAACTTACCCTTGATCCACCATTCATAACGTCCTTGCTCAATTGAAGACGGATCGTATTTAGTCGGCATAGACAAATTCTCTTCCATCAGTTTTTCCTCCATTCAAATGCATTTCAAAAATAAAAAACTCCATTCGCCATAAAAGGACGAATGGAGTTTGTTCGCGGTACCACCTTTTTTCCCAGCAACGGTAAAAACAGTTTTGTTGCTGGCTCAAATATGGATAACGGTTCTTCACCGTCGCCTGTTACTGGGAGTCATTCCGTTCCCAGGCGATGCTCAAGGGCGACCTTCCATGGTTCCGCTTAGAAGTCCTCGCAGCTAATGGACTCCCTCTCTTTAAGCTGGCTGCTCATGTACTCTTCCCTGTCAAAGCTTTGCTTTATTATGTGTTTTGTATATTAGATATACTACCCAAAAAAGTGGATTGACGTCAATCATCATTTCCTTTTTTTTATTATTTTATACTTTTTGCTCCTTGATGTGCGAACAATAAGCACTTTTTCGGCCTCTCACTCATAGAATAAAAAAAGGGATACCTGATTGTTTGGAGGGATGGCGATGAAGAGACGAAGGTATAATCCTTATACACTCCCAAAGTGGGCAAGGACGGCGCGGGCAGTATGCGCTCAGCTCATTATTCCTTTTTGCGTTTTCCAGGGAATCCGAACCCTGTTTTTTCCGACGACATTTGATGTCTTCCTGTTAACGATATTCATCCTTATTGCCCTTGCGATAAAATTCGAAATAATTTAAGGAGCCTGAGAGCATCTTTTAGCTCTGGGCTCCTTCTTGTTTTGCCTGCTCCTTTTGTTTTTCCATTTCGTCAATCTTGGTCACTACGTAACCCGTATTGCTCAAGAGCCAGTATTGTCGCTGCAGCTTTTGGACAAACTTCCTTTCATCCACTTCTGTCCTGCGCTGATGGTACATCTCCGCAACCCGGATAATGCCTGACGGAAAAGCAAGATAACTCATAAATAGCTGCATTTCGTCCTCTCGGAAAGGAAAGTATTTCAGATATACATAAATCCAGTCGATAATTTCATCTCCATACTTGGGCTGGGTTTTCAGAGACCTTGCCAGGAATGGGAGCATATCCTGGATTGGGGACCCTTGCCTCGCCTTCTCGAAATTGATGAAATACCCGTACCCTCTTTCATCAAACAGGAAGTGTTCAGGAGAGACCTTACCGTGAAGCGTGACTGTCCTCGTTTTCTTTTGCTCCTTCGTTTTTTCACTCCATGTCTCCAGCTTTTGCTTGGCGAACTGGATTGCCTGGCGAATCTGGATATAATACAGGCAGAATGTCAGTTCAAACGGGGACATATATACCCTGTTCTCACAGCTTTCAAGAAAACCATTAATGAATTCTTCTTCCTTTTCCCATTCTTTCAATGTCCTTTCATAATGCTCCTGCTTCACTTCCGCACTTATTTCAAGTTCCTTGACGGACAATGTATGCATCCTCGCCAATTCCCTGAACAGCTGTTGGTGTCTTTGAGACTGTTCCTCTCTAGTCTCATTCGGCATCCACGGCATTAAATAATACAGGGACTTATTATGCAACACTGCATATCTTCCGTCATTTGCCGGATAGACTGGGACAATCCTGTTATAGCCTTTTTGATAAAGGTGCTGGATATGTTTGATAAAATCTGTCCCCTCATACGGGTGGATTTTTTTCAAAGCGAAAGTCCCCGATTTCGTATAAACTTTTTTCACTTTGCCAAAATCCTCTGCAAAATAAGGATCGATAGGATATTGCTTTAATACTGCAGACTCTTCTTTTAAAAAATTGCGATCATCCATCGAATCTCGCCTACTTTCTGGACATATATTTAGAAAAGCCTAAGCGCCTTGGTCAGCCCCAACTAGCGCAGAAGCTGGACAATTCTCGAATTGAGCATTAGACCTATTTATTCTTGAATAAATAAATCTGGGCAGGTGTTAGACACCTGCCCATACTAAAAGCTATAGCAATCCCAGCCAGCAGCCAAGCCAGCCCTGACAACCAGCCTCCTTTTGGACAAGGCGTTGCTACAAATAAAAGCGCAAGCCCCTTGGTTAGCCCTGCCAAGCGTTGGAGGGCCTGACATTGAAGTCGTTCTTTGACTTCATTGGCAGGACCGAAACGCTCGAAGGGCTAGGCGCTGGAGCTGGACAAATAAAAGCGCAAGCCCCTTGGTTAGCCCTGCCAAGCGCTGCCCGCCTAATACGCCATATCGTGTGGCTGGCGGGTCTGCACGTCCTGTGCATAGAGGGCCGACCCCTGAAGTCGTTCTTTGACTTCATGGGACGGGCCGAAGCGACTCGAAGGGCTAGGCGCAAGAGCTGGACATTAATCGTAGTGCAAAATTTTTATACTTATAAAGTGAAAAATATTAGCTATTGTGAACGGCTACGCCCGGGACATATAGTACCTGGCCTTCATGTACCTCATGGTCGATGCTCAGATGATTCACCCGCAGAAGCTGCTGGACTGGCACATCATATCGTTCGGAAATCGATTGAAGGGAATCGCCTTGCTGGACAATGCACACTCTTATTTTTGCAACCTCAGTTCCTTCTTCCTTACGAGCTAAGAATTCAGCAATCGAAATGCCTTGTTTCATATTCGGCTTCTTCTTTTTCAATATTGGGGAGGATGAGCTTTCAGGAGACTCTTCCATTTCAGCAGGCTGATTTTCTGCTTCTGGCAGGTCCTCTGCCTCCAGTTCGACTTCCGCTTCCTCTTGCTCTATTTCGACCTCCGCAACCGGCTCCGGCTCACCTCTGAAGTCACTTAAAGCATACTCAGGAACTTGTTGTTGCTCTCTTTGCTCTTGCAATTCAGGTTCAGATGCTTCTTCTGCATCTAGCGATTTCTTTGCTTCTGCCCTGAATGGCGCATACAGTTCTTCTTCGTAGGAGTCCTGCTCTTCCTGTTCATTTAATGTTTCATTTTGCTGGACGAAGGAATAGGCAGGAGCTTCCGGGAACTCTTGTTCCTCTCTCTCTTCCTGGTTATCGGTCTCTGAATCTGCTTCAGCTTCCGCTGCAAAGTCATCCTCAACCTCTGCAGTAGCCTCCTCGTGGTAGCTGACTTCCAGTTCCTCCGCCTCTTCACGGTCAGCATCCTGATCGGCTTCATGCTGCTGTTCGCCGTACAGGCCAGTGATGGCAAGGTCAGCATTCAGCTTCAGGCGGTCTTTTTCTGGAAAAACATAATCGAAACCTTCCACCTGAATGTCAATGTCATAGATGCTTTCGATCCGGTTTTTAGGAATTGTGATATCTACCGGGAAACGATGAAGGAATTCATAGACCCCTTCTTCCCTTTCCATGACAGAATGCACGTACTTAAGAGCTGCGATTTGACTATCATCCTCTTGCTGCTGTTCATGGCATGTATATTCCCCAGTCAACTCCAGCGATCCGCGAATGGATACGTATTGTTCATTTTCCTGGATGGTTATATTCGGATCGAGTGAAATCGAGACTAGCTCCGCGACTTCCTGTCCTCTTTGAAACCACACAGACTCTTCTAATGAAAATCGCAGGCACGATTGATTCCCCTTAGACAAAGCGACTCCTCCTTTCATTCCTTAAACGTAAAATCACTATGTCATTAACACTTTATGAGTCTGTATTTACTTTTATGATAATTTAGAACATAAAAAGGAGTTGGAAAGGGATTGTTTGAAGCGGATTCCTACTTAAGGAAAATGCTTGAGCAAAATTAAAGCCAGGGAGATATTCACGTGGAAAATGACGGGGTTTTGTCCGAACCTGGAGTTACTTCAGACAAAGTTACAAGAATACGACCATCTTTTGTCCGAACCTGGGACTACTTCGGACAAAATCAAAAGAATACGACCGTGTTTTGTCCGAACATGGGGCTACTTCGGACAAAGTTACAAGATACGACCATCTTTTGTCCGAACCTGGAGCTACTTCGGACAAAGTTACAAGAATACGACCATCTTTTGTCCGAACCTGGGACTACTTCGGACAAAATCAAAAGAATACGACCGTGTTTTGTCCGAACATGGAGCTACTTCGGACAAAGCTTAGTGAAACCAACCGCCTTTTGTCCGAACCTGGGGCTACTTCAGACAAAGTTACAAGAATACGACCATCTTTTGTCCGAACCTGGACTACTAAAACCCAGTTGAGATCTCTCAATTTTGTCTGATCAAAATACAGCATAGACCAATAAAAAACACTCCCCAAAAATGGAGAGTGTCATCCTAATTATTTTTCCTGAAGCTTCGCAAATGCCTTCTCAGCTGCTTCGATTGTTTTCTGCAGGTCTTCGTCTGTGTGTGCTGTTGAAAGGAATAATCCTTCGAACTGTGATGGCGGCAGGAAGACTCCTTCATTCGCCATTTCACGATAGTATGCTGCAAAGAATTCCAGATTCGATTGTCTGGCCAATTCATAGTTGATGACATTTTCATTTGTGAAGAAGATGCCGATCATTGATCCTGCACGGTTGATTGTGTGCGGGATCCCGTATTTCTCAGCCGAAGCTTTCAAACCGTTTTCAAGAATAACGGCTTTGCGTTCAAATTCTTTGTACGATTCCGGTGTCAGCTGCTTCAATGTCTCGAGGCCAGCTGTCATCGCCAGCGGGTTGCCTGATAGCGTTCCCGCCTGGTAAATAGGACCGCTTGGAGCGATTTGCTCCATGATCTCCCTCTTACCGCCGTATGCGCCTACCGGAAGTCCGCCGCCGATTACTTTTCCGAGGCATGTCAGGTCTGGCGTTACATTGTAAAAGCCCTGCGCACAGTTATAGCCTACACGGAAGCCTGTCATGACCTCATCAAAAATCAATACCGTGCCATGCTGGGTCGTGATTTCGCGCAAACCTTCCAGGAAGCCTTCAACTGGAGGAACAACACCCATGTTCCCGGCCACTGGTTCAACGATTACACCAGCAATATCATCACCAAACTGCTCGAATGCGTAACGGACGCTTTCAAGGTCATTGTAAGGTACTGTAATCGTGTTTTTGGCAACTCCCTCTGGAACACCCGGGCTGTCTGGCAAGCCTAGTGTAGCGACGCCTGAGCCTGCTTTAATCAGCAATGAGTCGCCATGTCCATGGTAGCAGCCTTCAAACTTCAGGATTTTATTCCGGCCTGTATACCCACGCGCCAGGCGCAATGCACTCATCGTTGCCTCAGTTCCCGAAGATACCATCCTCACCATTTCGATTGATGGCACACGGTCAATGACTAATTGTGCAAGCTCATTCTCGACAACTGTCGGTGCGCCGAAGCTTGTCCCAAGCTCCGCCACTTTCTTGATTCCCTCTACGACCTTCTCGTTCGTGTGTCCAAGGATCAGTGGTCCCCATGACAATACATAGTCTATATACTCGTTGCCATCGATGTCATAGATTTTAGAACCTTTTCCTTTTTCCATGAAGATAGGATCCATATCGACAGACTTGAATGCGCGGACGGGACTGTTAACTCCTCCCGGCAAAAGTTCTGTCGCTTCCTTGAAAGCTTCTATCGATTTATCATATGAGCGCATATTATCCCTCATTTCTATTAATTGACTCCAGAGATTCAGTTCCAGCCATTATGACTGCCAGAGACATCGTCAAAGCATTTATCTTTATTGTTCCTTCAGCCAGCGTGCTGCATCCTTCGCGTGATAGGTGATGATCAGGTCTGACCCTGCGCGTTTCATACCTGTCAGCATTTCCATGACGATGCTCTTTTCGTCGACCCAGCCGTTCTGAGCTGCTGCTTTGACCATTGAATATTCACCGCTGACATTATAAATGACAACTGGCAGGTTGAAGTTGTTTTTCACGTCACGGACGATATCAAGGTAAGGCATGCCTGGCTTGACGATCAGGAAGTCAGCTCCTTCCATGACATCTGATTCAGCTTCACGCATCGCTTCGATCCGGTTTGCCGGATCCATCTGGTAGGATTTACGGTCACCGAACTGTGGCGTGCTTTCTGCCGCTTCACGGAATGGACCGTAAAATGCAGAAGAATATTTAACAGCGTAAGACATGATCGGCACATCCTGGAATCCTGCTTCATCCAAAGCAAAACGAATCGCTGTAACAAAACCGTCCATCATATTCGATGGTGCGATGATGTCCGCTCCAGCTTTAGCCTGACTGACAGCTGTCTTTCCGAGCAGTTCAAGGGATGGATCATTGAGAACCTTGCCATCCTCGATGACGCCGCAATGGCCATGGCTAGTGTATTCACACAGACATGTATCGGCGATGACAACCATATCAGGAAAATCCTTTTTAATGACTCGAATCGCTTCCTGCAAAATTCCGTGATCATGATACGCCTGACAGCCTACTTCATCTTTTTCATTCGGAACACCGAAAAGCAGCACGGATTTAATGCCCAAAGAATCCACTTCATTGATTTCTTCTTTTAGGTTATCAAGGGATAGTTGATAGACTCCGGGCATTGAAGAAACTTCTTTTTTCACATTTTCTCCTTCAACGACAAAAAGCGGGTAGATCAGGTCTTCAGTGCGAAGATAGTTTTCACGTACTAGAGCGCGCATATTCGCTGATTGGCGAAGACGGCGGTGTCGGCTGAATTCAAGGTGTTTCATGGATTACCCTCCAATATTTATAAACTTGGCAACGCTTTTCAGCATCTCTTCAACGGTGTATTTTTCCGGCATGGCATGCACTTTCAATCCCCGCTGCTCTGCCTTCCTTTTGGATACAGGGCCGATGCAGGCAACGATGCGGTGCTCCAGCTTGTCTCTTAATTGATTTTCCTCAACGATTTTCATAAAGTGGTCAATCGTAGAAGGGCTTGTAAATGTAAGTATATCAAGACTTTCTTCAGATAGCATCTTAACGAGCTTGCTTCTGCTTTCATCAGGCATGAATGTTTCATAGATGATGATTTCATCAACAATTGCGCCCTTTTCTTTCAATGCAGCAGAGATATAATCCCTGGCCAGGTTCCCTTTTGGAATCAGGACTCTCTCACCCTGATTGACATGTGGTAAAAACTCATCGATAAATCCTTCGGCAACATATTCTTCTGGAACAAAGTCGACCGTTTCACCCATGTCCAAGAGGACTTTTTTCGTTTTTTCGCCGATCACGGCTATTTTTGGCGGAAGAGCCTGTCCCTTTTTCAAAAAGGTATAAAAGGTTTCCACCGTAACATTACTCGTAAAAATAATCCAATCGTAGGTATGTAAATTAGCAAGTGTTTTAAGTAGTTTTTCAGATGCTGCAACCGGCTGAAAGGCAATAAGAGGGATCTCCACCGGAATCCCTCCATTTCTAGCAACCAATTCGGAGAAAGACTTCGCGTGAGCCTTTCCCCTTGGAATCATGACCGTTTTATTTTGCAGCGAATGCGCTGGAATCATTCACTATCAAGCTCCTGTTTTACCTGGTCGATCAGGTCTTTCGCTCCCTGGCTGATCAGCTTGTCAGCTGCAAGCTCGCCTAGCTCCTCAGGGTTTGTTCCTGTTACCTGTTCCTTGAAAATGGTCTTTCCATCTGGAGAACCAACAAGTGCTGTCAGGACGATTTCTTCCTTGTCATTAAGATATGCATATCCTGCAATCGGTACCTGGCATCCGCCCTCCATCTTGTGAAGGAATGCTCTTTCGGCCCTGACAGTCGCACTTGTTTCAGCAGAAGTGAATTTTTGGAGCAATTGAAGAAGCTCTTCATCATCGCCGCGGCACTCGATTGAAAGCGCGCCCTGGCCGACAGCTGGTACACAAATATCCTCATTGATGAACTCAGTTACTGTATCACTGGCCCATCCCATGCGCTTCAAACCGGCAGCAGCAAGGATAATGCCATCATAGTCTTCTGTTTCAAGCTTAGCGATCCTTGTATCGATATTTCCGCGAATCCACTTCATTTCAAGATCAGGCCGCTGAGCCAGCAGCTGGGCACTCCTGCGCAGGCTGCTTGTTCCGATGACAGAACCTGGTTTCAGATCGTTAAAAGCAACATGGCCGTTTGAAATCAGGACATCACGGTGGTCTTCCCTCTCTGGAATTGATCCGATGACAAGTCCATCAGGAAGTACGGCAGGCATATCCTTCATGCTGTGGACAGCCATATCTATTTCTTTATCAAGCATAGCCTGTTCGATTTCTTTTACGAAAAGGCCTTTTCCGCCAACCTTTGATAAAGTTACATCAAGAATTTTGTCTCCTTTTGTGACAATTTCTTTCACTTCGAACTCAAAAGGCGCACCTAGTTTTTTCAGCTGCTCTATTACCCAGTTTGTTTGTGTCAATGCTAGCTTACTCCGTCTGGAGCCAACGATAATTTTTCTCATGACAGCCTCCTATTATTGGTACCAAAAATGGAAAGATGATAATTTTCCGAAAAGGAAAAAGTTGATTAATACAATCAGGAACGATGCGACATTCCAAAGGGCAAGCGATTTCCCATACATTTCTTTGCCAACCCTTAAATACAGGTAGATGCTATAGACAGCGAGTACGATGAACGAGCCTATCAGCTTGGCATCATACCAGGCAAGGTCAGGTACCTTGATCCATGCCCATTGGAGCCCGAGAATCAGGCTCAGGATCAGCATCGGCACTCCGATGACATTCAATATGTATGACCAATAATCCAATTTCGTTAAATCTGTTATCCTCCATAACAGCTTCCCCCACTTTTTTCGCTTTAAAAGGTCATATTGAATGAGATATAGCAGCGAAAAGACCACTGAGATCGAAAATGCCCCATATGACAAGATCGCCATCGTGATATGGATGAGCAAAAGTTCCGATACAAGCTGTTCGGACATAACATTTGAATCATATTGGACTGGTGCGAATGTATGGATCGCCATGATGATGAATCCAAGGATATTTGTAAAAAAGACAATAAAATCTACTTTTAAAAGCTTATTGATTGCCAGCGACAGCGTGACCAGCACCCATGCATAAAAGTAAAGCCCCTCAAAAAGGGTCAGAACTGGGAACCGGCCTTGGTCAATCATGTAATACAACAAGAAAATCGTCTGGAAACCCCAAACAAATGCAAGTAACCAGAAGGCAATTTGGTTTGCCCTCCGGTTACTGTTAAGAAAATCGATAAAGTATAAGAGCACGCTGGCCGCATAAATCACAATGGTTATTTCATGGAGACGTGTAATATAAAGATCACCCATGGGCACCACCTCTACGGCTGAAAAGAAGCCTGAGGCGAAGGAACTTTTACCTGCTTGGTTTCAGCTGTTTTCATTCCTTCTTGTTCAGCGACGAGCTGTTCAATATTGAAAATCTTCACGAATAAATCGAGTGCTTCCTCAGCAGCCGGACCAGCCGCAAGCTCTTTCGCCTGCAGGATTGGGTCCTTAAGGAGCTGATTAATGATGCTTTTTGTATGCTTGTTAAGGACTTTAATATCACGATCAGATAGATGAGGCAGTTTGCGTTCGATGCTGTCCATTGTTTCTTGCTGGATTGAAAGGGCTTTGACCCTCAACGCAGAAATGACCGGCACGACACCAAGTGTATTGAGCCACTGTTTGAATTGGACGATCTCACTTTCAATCATGATCAGAATTTTCTCTGCTGCCTTCTGACGTTCCTGCAGATTCGCTTCCACGATGCCCTCTAGATCATCGATATCATAAAGGAAGACATTTTCAAGCGTCGCGATTTCCGGATCAAGATCACGCGGCACCGCAATATCCACCATGAATAATGGTTTTCCTTTTCGCTTTTGCTCGACCTTTGCCATCATATCCTTCGTGACAACAAAGTTCTTCGCACCTGTTGAACTGATCAGGATATCCGCATCCACAAGCGCAGTTTGAAGTTCATCCAGTGTTTTCGCCTTGCCTGAGAAACGGTTCGCCAAATCCTCAGCTTTCTGGTAAGTACGGTTGATGACTGTCACCTTCTTGGCACCATTTGCATGAAGGTTCTGGATCGCAAGCTCACCCATTTTCCCAGCACCAAGAATCAGGACATGCTTCTGGTCAAGAGTGCCGAAAATCTTCTTGGCAAGCTCAACAGCCGCGTAGCTTACAGAAACAGCATTCGCACCGATATCTGTTTCAGAATGGCCGCGCTTGGCAATAGTGACTGCCTGTTTGAACAGCTGGTTGAAGACTGTTCCAGTCGTGTTCCTTTCAAGTCCTAGCATGAAACTTGAACGCACCTGCCCAAGGATCTGGGTTTCACCCAGTACCATGGAATTCAAACCGCATGAAACCTTGAATAAATGCTCAATAGCCCCGTCTTGTTCATAGATGAACAGGAAGGGCGTAAATTCTGTCTGAGGAATCCCGAACCATTCAGATAAAAACTCCTTGATATAATATCTGCCTGTATGAAGCTGATCCACGACAGCATATATTTCTGTACGGTTGCAAGTTGATACGATGACATTTTCCAGGATGCTCTTCTTTTCCTGAAGTGCACCCATTGCTTCACCAAGGTTTGCTTCGTTGAATGTCAATCTTTCACGGATTTCGACAGGGGCAGTTTTATAGTTAAGACCGACAACGATAATATGCATTATGAATTGACACCCCCACATAGAAATTGCATAATTGGCTAAGGCAATTATACATGACGTTTTTTCCCTTTTAACGTTGTAAATGTGAACAACTATTGAAAAAATATATATAATAGCTTTAAATTAAATTGAACGATCTCTTCAGTCTGTTTGTTATACTTTTATACTATATCAAAAGCAAATAAACATACTCCCTAATGTACCTTATCAAAGTTTGTCCTTTAATTCAAGTGAGCCTTTCTGGAAGTGGTGAAAGAATGAAAAATCAGAGAATTATACCAGGAATGATATTAATCGGTTTTGGAATCTATTTTTATCTTCAGCAGGAAAATGTTTCATTGTTCAATGAATTTTATACTTGGCCGACACTTTTGATCATCGTCGGAGCCGCCTTTTTAGTTCAGGGTTATTGGGGCAGGGATTTTGAAGCGATCTTTCCGGGCGTGATACTCGTTGGCTTCGGTGTTCACTTTCATGTGGTCAACCAATTCACACTCTGGCCAGATCACCTTGGAGCTTTCATTTTAATTATCGCCCTTGGCTTTTTGCTGCGATATCAGAAAACAGGCAACGGCTTGTTCCACGGTGTCCTCTTTCTCATTCTAGCAGGACTGCTGCTGTTTTATGACAGAGTCAGCGGATGGCTTGGTTTATTGGAAAATGGCGTTTCGACAGCATGGAGATTTTGGCCGGCAGCTTTGGTACTCATTGGTGTTTACCTGTTGTTTATTAAAAGGAAGTAAGAAAAGCACCGAAGCTAGACCTAATCTAGTTAAAAGATTATTTTCAATATGATAAAAAGACCCGCACCGTGATCGATCTCGGTGCGGGTTTCTTATTGGTCGTGGACTATTTCATGAAACTCCCTAATACTGACCAGGCTTTGTCTTTCCCTTCCCCTGTTTCTGAAGAGAAAAGAATGATTGTATCATCCGGGTCTAAATCAAGAGTTTCTTTTGTAATCTTCAAGTGCTTTTGCCACTTTGATTTTGGGATTTTATCGGCTTTTGTCGCGATGATAATGACTGGGATATCATAGTGCTTGAGGAAATCATACATCATCACGTCATCCTTTGAAGGCGGATGCCTAAGGTCCACGATCAGCAGCATTGCTCTTAACTGTTCTCGGGAAGTAATGTATGTCTCAATCATTTTTCCCCATGCTTCACGTTCGGACTTGGATACTTTAGCGTACCCGTATCCTGGTACATCAACAAAATGAATCATTTCATTGATTAAATAAAAATTCAGCGTTTGAGTTTTCCCTGGCTTTGACGAAGTCCTCGCCAGCGCTTTTCTATTAAGCATTTTATTGATAAAAGAAGACTTGCCAACATTTGACCGGCCTGCAAGGGCGAACTCCGGAAGATTTCCTTCCGGATATTGATTCGGCCTTACAGCACTGATCACGATTTCTGCACTATTTACTTTCATTGAGAATCACCGCTGGCAAGAGCGTGCTTCAATACTTCATCTACATGGGAAACTAACACAAATTCAAGCTCCTTACGTACACTTTCAGGAATATCGTCAATATCTTTTTCATTATCTTTTGGACAAATAACCTTGGTAAGGCCTGCCCTGTGGGCACTCAACGACTTTTCCTTGAGCCCGCCAATTGGCAATACACGACCTCTGAGCGTTATTTCTCCAGTCATTCCTACTTCCCTGCGAATCGGCTTTCCTGATAAAGCTGAAACGAGAGCAGTAGCAATCGTAATCCCGGCTGAAGGTCCATCTTTCGGGACAGCGCCTTCTGGAACGTGGATGTGAATATCATTTTTTTCATGGAAATCCGGATCAATGTCCAGATCCTTCGCTTTAGAACGCACATAGCTGAATGCAGCCTGCGCAGATTCCTTCATGACATCCCCGAGCTTACCAGTGAGGACTAGTTTGCCTTTTCCTGGTGACAGGGAGACTTCAATCTGAAGTGTGTCGCCGCCGACTGTTGTATATGCAAGGCCCGTGGCTACTCCCACCTGGTCTTCGAGCTCTGCCTGCCCATACCTGAACTTGGTCTTGCCAAGGAATTCTTCAACATTTTTCGCATTTACGATTACGCGCTTTTTGTCACCTGAAACAACGATTTTCGCTGTTTTCCTGCACACTGCTGCAAGCTGTCTTTCAAGTGAACGGACACCAGATTCGCGTGTGTAATATCGAATTACCTTCGTCAATGCTTCATCCTTCATTTGAAGCTGGGACTTGGATAAACCATGGTCCTTGATTTGTCTAGGGAGAAGATGGTCTTTGGCGATATGAAGTTTTTCCTGCTCTGTGTAACCTGCGATATTGATAATCTCCATCCTGTCCAGCAATGGTCCGGGGACAGTAGAAAGATTATTGGCAGTAGCGATGAACATTACTTTTGAAAGGTCATATGCCTCTTCAATGTAATGATCGCTGAAATTATGGTTTTGTTCCGGATCCAGTACCTCGAGCATTGCAGAAGAAGGATCACCACGGAAATCATTGGACATTTTATCGATTTCATCAAGAAGGAACACAGGATTAATCGTTCCTGCCTTTTTCATTCCCTGAATGACTCGTCCTGGCATAGCGCCGACATAAGTCCTTCTGTGGCCGCGAATTTCTGACTCATCCCGGACACCGCCTAAAGACACCCTTACAAAGTTGCGGTTCAGGGATTTAGCGATCGACCTGGCCAAGCTCGTTTTACCGACTCCCGGAGGTCCAGCCAAACAAAGAATTGGTCCTTTTAATGAGTTTGTAAGCTTCTGGACAGCTAGATACTCAAGTACCCTTTCCTTTACCTTTTCCAGTCCGTAATGGTCCTTATCAAGGATTTTTTCTGCCTTGCTTATATCCAGGTCATCCTCTGTCGACTTTGACCACGGCAAAGCAACAAGCCATTCAATATAATTCCGGATTACTGCGCTTTCAGCAGAAGTCGTCGGGACTTTCTCGTAACGGTCGAGTTCCTTCAAAGCAGTTTCCTTCACATTTTCAGGCATCCCGGCAAGCTCGATTTTTTCGGTAAGCTCAGCAATTTCACCTGTCTTTCCTTCCTTTTCACCAAGTTCCTTCTGGATGGCCTTCATCTGCTCACGCAAATAATATTCCTTTTGGGTACGTTCCATCGAACGCTTTACACGCTGACCAATCTTTTTCTCGAGACCCAGCACTTCTTTTTCATTATGGATGATTTCGATGACACGATTCATCCGTTCCTTGATGTCAATCGTCTCGAGGATTTCCTGCTTCTCTTTGAGCTTAAGAGGCAGATGGGAGGCAATGATGTCCGCCATCCTTCCAGGCTCCTCAATATCAGAAACAGATGCATACGTTTCCGCAGAAATCTTCTTGGACATCTTTATGTATTGTTCGAAATACTCAAGCATTGTCCTCATCAATGCTTCATCTTCGACATCTTTTGATTCATCATCCTCGAAGGTTCTTACTTTGCAGGAAAAATGGTCATTCTCATCAAAAAGTTCAGTGATTTCAGCTCTGGACAACCCTTCAACCAACACGCGGATCGTTCCGTTCGGGAGCTTCAGCATTTGTTTCACTCGAGTCAATGTACCCATTTGGTACAAATCCTCCTCGCCTGGTTCATCTATGGATATATCCTTTTGGGTTGTAAGATAGATTAAATGGTCATCCACCATTGCCTTTTCCAATGCCTGTACCGATTTTTCTCGTCCTACGTCCAAATGCAGAACCATCGTCGGGTACACAAGCAAACCGCGCAGCGGCAGGAGTGGGACAGTGTGCTCATTCTTATTCGCCATGACATTGCACCTCCAACATGCATTGTATCAAACCATAAGTATAATAATACTTTGTTGTTCAATTCTATCGTATTTATTTTCAAGTGTCTAATAACAAGAGCATTTAGCATCGTTTTGACTCTTTGATTAGTATCCTGATATTTATGCGAAAATATGTCCACATCTGAAGTTACTTTCAAAAGAAAACGGCATCTTATTTTTTGCAAGTTCCAACTTCAATATGGCAACCTCTATTACACCCTCTTTCCTTTTTCAGGGAAAAATAAACCCGCTTTTCTTCGTAAGTTGCTATGTGATTTATTGTTGGAAGTTATTTGAGTTTTTTTGCCTAAATGATTGATAGCTTCCAGAGCAATCCACGAAGGCTCATTGAGGCAGGTAAACACTGCTTCGTAAAAAGGCCTAAAAAAAGAACGCCTGCAAGCGTTCTTTTTAACGATAGGCTCTTTTCTCATACTTTGTTGCTATTGACTCAAAATAGGATTCAATGACCTCTGTTTCTTCACAAAAATTAAGGCTTATTATGAGAAAAGAGCTTGCACTCTAAATACCGAACTACAAAATGGCTTTTTATCACGTTAAAATCGGCTTTAGGATTTTAACAAAAATCTTTACAAAAACAGCCTAACGATGTTAGCTCGTCTCTTTTTGAGTCAATTCATCGGCTGCCTTGATAATCTGCTCTCTCGGATGATCTTTCACAAGAGCAATTTCAAAAACTTCATCCAGGTGGGTAACTGGAATGATTTCGATTCCTGTGATTTCATTCAGGATGGTCTGCACATTTTCCTTTGGAATGATGACCGTCTTGGCACCTGCTTTTTTCGCTGCTTTCACTTTTGGATAAACACCGCCAATCGGCTTCACATTACCGTGAATGCTGATTTCTCCTGTCATCGCGACAGTATTGTCCATCGGGATTTTATAGATGGCTGAATAAATTCCCGTCGCCATCGCAATCCCGGCAGATGGGCCGTCGATTGGTGTACCGCCAGGGAAGTTGACATGGATGTCGAATTCATCAGCTGGAACACCCATCGACCGGAGAACTGTGATGACATTTTCAATTGACCCCCGCGCCATACTCTTTCTGCGTATAGATTTCCCCTGTCCGCCGATGCTCTCTTCATCGACGATGCCCGTGATATTGATTGAGCCTTTTTCCTTTGCTTTAATGACCGTCACTTCGATTTCAAGAAGCGCGCCTGTATTTGGGCCATACACAGCCAGCCCATTGACAAGACCGACTGCCGACTTTTCATTAATCCTTCTTTCCATCCTTGGTGTCAGCTGACTTGAATGCACCACCCATTCGATTTCCTCTTCTTTAATGTAGGTACGTTCATCTGTTATGGCCAATCCTGCGGCAATCTGTACCATATTAACGGCTTCGCGCCCATTTCGTGCATAGTTTGACAGGATTTCAATCGCTTTATCACTCATAGTCAGTTGTACTTTTTCAGCAGCATTCCTGGCTACTTCAGAAATTTCCTCTT
This sequence comes from Bacillus sp. ISL-39, assembly GCF_018613295.1. NCBI lineage: Bacteria > Bacillati > Bacillota > Bacilli > Caryophanales > Bacillaceae > Bacillus > Bacillus sp. ISL-39. The sequence continues at coordinate 22,260 of NZ_JAGGQM010000001.1, read as the reverse complement.
GGGTTAACTCACGGAAAAATACTTCCATGCATCTCGACCTGATTGCCGGAGGGATTTCGCTTGGAGTTCTTGTCGTCGCTCCTACAAGGCGGAAGTCTGCCGGGAGCCCATTTTTGAAGATGTCGTGGATATGGCTCGGGATTTGCGTGTTTTCTTCATTATAATACGCACTCTCTAAGAACACTTTCCTGTCTTCCAGTACTTTCAACAGCTTGTTCATTTGGATCGAATGCAACTCTCCAATTTCATCAATGAATAATACTCCGCCGTGAGCATTGGTAACAGCCCCCTGTTTCGGCTGAGGAATTCCTGCCTGTCCCATCGCTCCGGCCCCTTGATAAATCGGATCATGAACAGAACCAATCAGTGGGTCAGCGATTCCTCTCTCATCAAACCTGGCTGTCGTAGCATCCAGCTCAACGAATACTGATGATTTTTTGAAGGGGGATTTTTGGTTTTGCTTTGCTTCCTCCAACACGAGCCTGGCCGCAGCGGTTTTCCCGACTCCCGGCGGACCATAGATGATGACATGCTGCGGATTAGGTCCACATAAGGCAGCTTTTAGTGCCTTGATTCCATCTTCCTGTCCGACAATGTCCTTGAAGCTTGATGGTCTGACTTTTTCAGCTAGCGGTTCACTCAGGGAGACCGATCTCATCTTCCTTAACTGTTCCATTTCCTTTCGGGATTCCCTATCAATTGACACTTTTTGAGTCCGCTGATTCTTAAGTAAATTCCAGAAATACAGCCCGATGATGATTCCGAAAAACAGCTGTATGAACAAGGCGATTCCGGTCCAACTCAATTATATTCCCTCCCGTAAAGTTGATACTATTGGCTTTAACATAGTATCTCCCTGACAGTGTTGGAATAAACAATATTTTCAAGTGAATTTTCCCGCCAGCTGAGACCTTAATCTGATTGGAAATTATTGAATTTCTGCAAAGATAATCGAAGGTTTTTCTGGTTTTGACAGCTTTTCTTCTTTTTCCGCTGACCCTGTCCGATGTTGGTACTAGTTCTGACACCTTTTTCTCTTTCTCCACCAAACCTGTCTGAAGTTACTCTTACTTCTGACAGCTTTTCTCTTTTATCACCAAACTTGTCTGAAGTTGCCCCTACTTCTGACAACTTTGCCCCTTTCACCACCAAACCTGTCAGAACTTTGGTTTGCCATATCAATCTCAATTTCAGAGACGGCCCACAAAGAAAAAATCCCGGTGAATATTCACCGGGATTTATGTGTATTAAGCTGAATTTCTTTCGTCTTTAAGGACTGTACCGTCCTCTAACACGAGCTTTGGCGGCATGTTGTTTTCGACTGTTTCCTTTGTGATGATACATTTAACAATATCTTCACGGGAAGGAAGGTCGAACATTACATCCAGCATGATGCCTTCGATGATTGAACGAAGTCCGCGGGCACCTGTCTTGCGCTCAATTGCTTTTTTGGCAATTTCAATCAGTGCGTCGTCTTCAAATTCAAGCTCGACATCATCCAGCTCAAGCATTTTTTGATACTGTTTTACAAGAGCGTTCTTCGGTTTTGTCAGGATTTCGACTAGCGCTTCTTCATCAAGCGGAGTCAGGCTGGCAATTACCGGAAGACGACCGATGAATTCAGGGATCAACCCGAATTTCAGCAAGTCTTCAGGAAGCACTTTTGAAAGCAGTTCCTTCTTGTCTAGATCTTCCTCTTTCTTTTCAGAGCCAAAGCCAATTACTTTCTGGCCAAGGCGTCGCTTGATGATTTGTTCGATACCGTCGAATGCTCCGCCGCAAATGAACAGGATATTCGTCGTATCGATCTGGATGAACTCCTGATGAGGGTGCTTTCGTCCACCTTGTGGCGGTACGCTTGCAACTGTTCCTTCAAGAATTTTCAGAAGCGCCTGCTGTACACCTTCACCGGAAACATCTCTAGTAATAGATGGGTTTTCGGATTTTCTGGCGATTTTATCGATTTCATCGATATAAATGATTCCTTTTTCAGCCTTTTCCACATCGTAATCAGCTGATTGGATCAATTTTAGCAGGATGTTTTCAACGTCTTCACCCACATAACCTGCTTCAGTCAGCGATGTTGCATCCGCGATTGCGAATGGTACATTGAGAATACGGGCCAAAGTTTGTGCCAGCAACGTTTTACCGCTGCCTGTAGGTCCGATCATCGCAATATTACTCTTCGAAAGTTCAACATCATCAATCTTGCTGTTTGAGTTGATACGCTTATAGTGATTGTAAACGGCTACAGATAAATTCTTCTTCGCCTGGTCCTGCCCAATTACATACTCATTAAGAATATCGCGGATTTCCTGTGGTTTTGGAACATCCTTAAACTCAACTTCTTCTTCAGTGCCAAGTTCTTCTTCAACGATTTCTGTGCATAATTCAATACACTCGTCACAGATATAGACGCCTGGCCCTGCTACCAATTTGCGGACTTGATCCTGCGTCTTGCCGCAGAAAGAACATTTGAGCTGTCCTTTTTCATCATTAAATTTGAACAATGCCTTCACCCCTTGAGAACTTCTAAACATATATAAAGCTGCGATTCATAAGCAAACGATCAGGTAAGTAACAGTTTTTCTGCTGCTGTTGAGCAGGTATGTATTGCATTGTATCACATTTTGCCAGGGTACAGGAAATAATAACCCTCGGCTATTCAGTTTCGCGCTTATGAATCGAAAAAAATATGTACTAACACATCTTAACCATAAATCAAGCCATTAAATCGACTTAAAGCAAATTGCTTAAAAAAATTATGTATGTATATTGGTGCTAATTGTAGAAAACAAGGCACGATTTACTCGCGCCTTGTTTCTATATTATATCCTGATTCTATTATGCAACAGTTTTGCTGTTTTCTACAAGGAAATCAACCGCTTTTTTCAATTGAAGGTCGCCTTTGATTCCGTCAAGGCTTCCGCCTAGTGCTGCCTGGATTTGGTCAGCAGTCATATTGTACATTTCAGACATCTTTTGAAGCTCTGCACTAACTTCTTCATCTGTAACTTCGATGTTTTCAGCTTTTGCGATTGCTTCAAGAGTAAGGTTCACACGCACGCGTGTAGCAGCCTCTTCTTTCATTTGATCGCGAAGAGCAGCTTCGTCCTGTCCAGAGAACTGGTAGTACAGGTCAAGGTTCATGCCTTGCATTTGCAAGCGTTGTTCGAACTCATTTACCATGCGGTCGATTTCAGTATCGATCATTGATTCAGGAACATCGATTTCAGCGTTAGCTGCTGCTTTTTCTACAACAGTGTCACGTTCGAAATGTTCTTTTTGGTGAGCTTTGTCATGAGCAAGACGATCTTTGATCTTTGTCTTAAGCTCATCTAAAGTTTCAACTTCTTCATCAGCATCTTTAGCGAACTCATCATCTAGAGCTGGAAGTTCTTTTCCTTTGATTTCGTGAATTTTCACTTTGAAAGTTGCAGGCTTACCAGCAAGTTCAGCTGCATGGTACTCTTCTGGGAAAGTAACCTCTACATCTTTTTCTTCGCCAGTAGCTGTTCCAACTAGCTGCTCTTCGAAGCCAGGGATGAATGAACCTGATCCAAGTTCAAGTGCATAGTTTTCAGCTTTTCCGCCTTCGAAAGCTTCGCCATCAACGAATCCTTCGAAATCGATGACAACACTGTCGCCATTTTCAGCTGTGCCTTCTTCTTTAACAACAAGCTCAGCCTGCTTTTCCTGCATTGCTTTCAATTCATTTTCAACTTCTTCATCTGTTACGTTTGTGTCGAATGCTTCTACTTCAAGTCCTTTGTACTCGCCAAGCTTAACTTCAGGCTTAACTGTTACAGTTGCCTTGATGATCAAGCTCTTGCCCTTTTCGATTTGTTCTACATCGATTTCCGGGCGGTCAACTGGCTCGATACCAGTTTCATCGATTGCATTTGCATATGCTTCTGGAAGAAGGATATCAATTGCATCCTGATATAAAGACTCTACGCCGAAACGCTTTTCGAACATTTGGCGAGGCATTTTTCCTTTACGGAATCCTGGTACGTTAATTTGCTTAACGACTTTCTTGAATGCAGCGTCAAGACCTTGGTTGACCTTTTCTGCATCTACTTCAATTGTTAGAACCGTTTGGTTCCCTTCTCTTTTTTCTACCTTTGCAGACATACAGTTCCCTCCAACAATAATCTATTGTCATTTTCATTCGACGATGAATACTCTTGTTAACCAAGCAATATTCCAGATTAAATGTAAAATAGAATGATTTTTACATAATACAACCACTACATTATAACACAGGATTATTTCGTTTCAACAGCCAGGACTATATTATCGGGTAAGAAATTTCTTCTAGCTTCCGGATAAAGTCCAAAACCTGTTCTGCCGCTTCGGCCTCGCTATGGTATATTTCAGCAAATGACTCAAGCGGATCTTCAAATCCATAGTACTCATTGGCGATGAAATGGCAGGCAGAAGCCCAGGCTGAAGCATCCCCGACTGGCAATTCGAAAGGATAAACCAAAAAGAAGTACCTTTCGACCAGTCTTTGTACATTTTCAAATAAAACAGGATCATCACTTTCAATCTCCCGGCTTAATAGCTTGATGACACCGCTGTTCTCGATATAATCCTTCAGTTCGGGTATATCTGCTGGATTGAACGATTCTTCCCAATCGAATTTACGCACCTGTGTTTCTTCTGCATACTCTTGTTCTTTCAATATATTAAGCAGCATGGTTTTTAAAAACGGATGACCTTCTCCTGATACGACATATTCCTTGATTTTTTCAATATAGGGACGTATGTTTACCTTCGCGAGTTCAGCAGCAACCATTACCTGATCGTTCGGACTCTTATAGTCAAACAGATTAAGCTCTTCCTCTTCAGGCTCTTCAAAACTCTCAATGGGCTCCATTTCTGTTTCGCCATTCAGCATACGCTTGCCAAATTCAAGCATGGTGATGAAATGCTCATGCTTGTCCGCTGGGATTTCCCGTTCCTCCAGAAGAGCTTCTATGGTCGCAACAACTTCTTTGTATTCATTCAACTGGACAAGGATCATTAGATACATGTCAATCACTTGTAAGTAATCACCCAGTCCGCACCGCAGCATCTCCGCCACGATTTCCTTGGCCTGATGGGTATTGCCTGCTTCATAATTAGCAAGCGCGAGGCCAACGTAGACATCACTGTTCTCAGGGTCATGCTCTAAAGCCTGCTCAAGAAACTGAATCGCATCCCTGTACTTTTGCTGTTTTAAATAATCCAGACCCTTTTCCAACAGACGCTTTTCCAGACCGGGAAACAGGATCACATTATCCTTGTTTGATTCCCGTTTTTTCATATACATACCGCCTTACTTTTAATAGTTCACCCTATTAATCCCAAAAAATTTTTCTTTGAGTTCAGCTTTTTTAGAAAGTTTAGCACGAATCCCTGAAAAAACAAAAAGATTCACAAGCTATGCCTGTGAATCAATCGTTTTTTTATTAGTTAGATTGCTTTTTCTATATGCTTATTCTCATATTCTCTGATACTGTCTTCAAGCTGGAGCGTTAATTCAATTTCATCCCAGCCATTAAGGAGCATGTTATACCAATATGGAGAGATATCAAACTCTGCCTTGAAGCCCCCGTTGTCATAAACCACCTTCTGTTCCAGAGATACATTCAGTTCATATTGCTGCCCGCTTGCTTTAGTAAGCAAATAGGTAACGTCTTCCTCTTGCAGTACGATCGGGAGAATTCCGTTTTTCAGGCAATTTTGTTTAAAAATATCCGCAAATGATGGAGCGACCAAAACCTTGAATCCGTAATCCAGCAATGCCCAAGGTGCATGTTCCCTGGATGAACCGCAGCCGAAATTCTCATTCGCTATTAAAATGGATGTACCTTCGTTATCTGGATGATTGAGCTCAAAGTCTTCATTGAGCTCACCGTTTGTTTTATAGCGCCAATCGTAAAACAGATACTGGCCAAACCCCGTCTTTTCGATTTTCTTAAGGAATTGCTTTGGAATGATCTGGTCAGTATCAACATTTGTCCGGTCCATCGCAGCGACTTTCCCCTTCATTTCTGTAAATCTGGTCATTTCAAGCTCCTTCCATCGAAAAATATCTTTTTGTAAAACTAAATTCATCAAATTCGTAGTTAAATATATGTTTTTTCAAAGCAACTCAGAAAATTGGTAGTGAAATGACCCGAAATTTACGTTTTCGGGTCATTATTGCGTCTGTATTTTTAGCTGGAAAAATTATTCTCTTAATCAACGAAGATATTCGCCTGATGAAAACTGATAATTGCCCCATTCGAGCGATTAATTAATCCAAAAATCACATTAATTGCCCATTCAATACGATTAATTGCCCCTTCGTCCTTATTATGGTAAAAAAGGAAGTTAAACGGTAATGCCAGCCACCGACCTGACATCGACAAAATGCCCATGAAGTGCGGCAGCTGCTGCCATGGCGGGACTGACTAAATGGGTGCGCGCTCCGGCTCCCTGTCTGCCCTCAAAATTCCGGTTTGAAGTGGAAGCACAGTGCTCGCCAGCTGGTACAATGTCTGCGTTCATACTCAGGCACATGCTGCAGCCGGATTCCCGCCATTCAAATCCTGCTTCAATAAAAATTTTGGCGATACCTTCTGCTTCTGCCGCCTTCTTGACCTGCTGGGAGCCAGGTACGACAATCGCATCGACTCCTGTGGCCACTTTTTTACCTTTGACGACGTCGGCCGCTGCCCTGAGATCCTCCAGTCTTGAATTTGTGCAGGAACCGATAAAGACTTTAGTTACATTAATATCTGTAATCAGCTGGCCTTCTGCCAGGCCCATGTAATCAAACGCTCTTTGAACGGACTTCCTTTCTGCCTCAGTCTCACATTCTGCCATATAAGGGACTCTCTCTGTTACTGGAGCAGTCATCGAAGGGTTCGTACCCCAGCTGACCATCGGTGAAATGGAGTCGCCATCTACCGTGATGGTATGGTCATACTCCGCATCATCATCAGAGCTGAGCTGCTGCCATTCAAGGATCTTATCGAGGTAGGCATCTCCCTGTGCAACATATTTTCTTCCATTCAGATAAGCGAAGGTTTTGTCATCAGGGGCAACGAGGGAAGCCTTGGCTCCTCCTTCAATAGACATATTGCAGATGGTCATCCTTTCCTCCATCGACATCTTCCTGATCGCCTCGCCGCAAAATTCGATCACATATCCAGTACCGAAATTGACTCCATATTTACTGATAATGGACAGGATGAGATCCTTTGCACTCACCCCCGGTGCAAGAGAACCGGAAACCTCAACTTTCAGTGTCTTTGGCTTTGTCTGCCAGAGTGTTTGAGTTGCCAGCACATGTTCAACCTCACTGGTGCCAATTCCGAATGCGAGCGCTCCGAACGCACCATGCGTAGACGTATGGCTGTCCCCGCAAACAATCGTCATTCCCGGCTGTGTCAATCCCAATTCAGGTCCGATGACATGGACGATGCCCTGTTCAGGACTGTCTAGGTCCGCCAGTGCAATGCCGAATTCAAGACAATTATTCCTTAAGGTATCCATCTGGGTTTTCGCAACAGCATCAGTGATCTCACGCCGGTTAACTGTTGGTACATTGTGGTCCATCGTCGCAAACGTCAAATCCGGCCGTCGGACAGACCGTTTTTTCTGCCTTAGTCCCGAAAAAGCCTGCGGGGAGGTTACCTCGTGAACAAGATGGAGGTCAATATACATAAGGTCTGGTTTGCCTTCCTCCGTACTAACTATATGCTTCTCCCAAATTTTTTCGATGATCGTTTTCCCCAAAAATACCCTCCCCTTTTTCAAATCATTTTTCATCTATTTATTTGCAAACTGCCTGATAGTTTAAATTCCTGCTTTATGCGTAAGCACCCATGATATTTAGGATTGCTTCATTGTCCAGCAGTGCGGCTTTGATTTCTTCAACCATCCCTTCAGTTGTTAAAAATGGTGTGCCAAATACGGCAATGTCGCGGGTTCTGCTGCCAGCGTCAAGCACCTGCTCTACCGCATTCTCGATTGCCTCGGCTTCTTCTTCAAGACCGAAGGACAGGCGCAGCAACATTGCGGCTGACAGGATCATCGCGATCGGATTGGCCGCGTTCATGCCAGCGATATCCGGGGCAGAACCGTGGATTGGCTCATATAGATATGGCCCTGCAGCCGAAACACTTGCTGACGGCAGCATGCCAAGCGATCCGGTCAGTACGGACGCTTCATCGCTTAAAATATCTCCAAACATATTCTCTGTGACCAGTACATCAAACTGGCGCGGATTCTTGATCAGCTGCATCGCCGCATTATCGACCAGCATATGGTCAAGCTGGACATCTGGAAAATCCCTGGCCACCTCTTCCGCTGTTTCCCGCCACATTCGGCTAGATTCCAGAACATTCGCTTTATCCACAGAAGTGACCTTGCCTTTTCTCATGGCAGCCAGTTCAAATGCATAGCGGATGACTCTCTCCATCTCGTTTTTCTGGTAAAACAATGTATCGACTACAGAAGCCTCGCCTTTCTGGACAGTTCTTTCACTTGGTTTTCCAAAATAGAGCCCGCCCGTCAACTCCCTGACCACTACCATGTCAACCCCTTCAACGACATCTTTGCGCAGTGGCGAGATCCCGGAAATGCTGGAGTAGTATTGAACCGGACGGACATTCGCATAAAGCCCGAGCTCTTTCCGGATTTTCAGCAGTCCTTTTTCAGGGCGAATATGACCAGGCATTCGATCCCATTTAGGGCCGCCCACTGCGCCTAACAGGACAGCATCACTGCCCTTGCAGAGGTCGAGTGTGTGCTCCGGCAGCGGCGTTCCAAATTCATCGATTGCTGTTCCGCCGATTTCTCCATAAGTAAAATGGAACTTATGGTTAAAAAGCTCAGAAACTGCCTGGAGGATTGTAACCGCCCCCCTGCTTACTTCTTTGCCTACGCCATCTCCTGGCAGGATTGCGATCCTTTTTTCCATTACATTCGCCTCCGATTTCTTAAGTATATTTTTTTATCCGTTGACTGCGACTTTCTTCGTTTCTTCCATATATAAAACTCTATTGACTGCATTTAAGTAGGCTTTTGCCGAAGCTTCGAGAACGTCCTGTGCGAGGCCTCTTCCACTTGTCTCGACACCGCCGAATTCCAGCTTTACATATACCTGAGCCAGGGCATCCCTGCCGGCTCCAACTGACTGAATCCTGTAATCTAGCAAGCTGGCTTTTTCTTTCATGCATTTTTCAAGCGTATTATATAAAGCTTCAATACTGCCAGAACCTGTAGAGGCTTCCTGGATCTTTTCATTTTGGCAGCCATAAAGGGTGACCGTCGCAGTTGGCACCTGGTTGGTACCATACTGGACCTGAATGGAATCAAGACGGTAGTATTGCTGCTCTTTTGACAGGTTCTCTTCGAGGATGATGGCCACGAGGTCATCATCTGTCATTTCTTTTTTCCTGTCTGCAAGTTCCTTGAAAACGGAAAATAATTTATTGATATCCTGCTCAGGAACCGTCAGCCCGATCTCATTTAATCTGTTGCGGAACGCGTGGCGACCGGAATGCTTTCCCAGAACCATCGAGTTATTCTGTAAACCTACAAGTTCCGGCGATATGATTTCGTAAGTTGTTTTCTCCTTCAAAACCCCATCCTGGTGGATTCCCGATTCGTGGGCAAATGCATTCCTTCCCACCACGGCTTTATTGGCTGGTACCGCCATACCGGTCAACTTGCTGACAAGACTGCTCGTTCTGCTGATCTCTTTAAGGTTCAATCCAGTTTCCGCCTGGTAAAAATCTTTGCGGATATGAAGGGCAACCGCGAATTCTTCGAGTGCTGCATTTCCTGCCCGCTCCCCTATCCCATTGATCGTTCCTTCAACCTGTGTGGCTCCTGCAGATACAGCAGCAAGTGAGTTGGCGATCGACATTCCAAGGTCATCATGACAATGTGCTGATAGTTCGACCTTACCAATAGAAGGAACATGCTCTCGCAAGTAAGTGAATATTTGGCCATACTCCTGCGGCGAAATATAACCGACAGTGTCAGGAATATTAATGACCTTTGCACCGGCTTTAATAACCTCTTCTACAATTTCAGCAAGGAAATCAAGCTCGGTCCGGCAAGCATCCTCGGGGGACCATTGAATGACCGGAAACTTGGCTGCTGCATACTTAACGGTCCTTACCGCTGTCTCGATGACCTCAGCTTTTGTCTGCTTCAGCTTATGGATCCTGTGGATTGGCGAAGTGGCGATGAACAGGTGGAGCCTTGGCTCTGCACCATGTCTCAACGCTTCCCAGGCAGCGTCAATATCTGTTGTAACCGATCTTGCAAGCCCAGTAACCGAACATCCTTTAATTTGGCGTGCAATTTCAGCTACGGAAGCAAAGTCCCCTTTGGATGCGGCTGGAAATCCCGCTTCAATAATGTCAACATTCAACCTCTCTAATTGCCTGGCAATCTCCAGCTTTTCGGAAAAATTCAGATTGACACCTGCTGACTGTTCCCCATCCCTCAATGTCGTATCAAATATTTTAATTCTTCGCACTGGCAGCCACTTCTCTCTGCTTTTGTTTGTTGACAAACGGCATCATCTTTCTCAATTCTCTTCCTACCTCTTCGATCTGGTGGCGGTTTTCTTTTTCATTGATGGCATCGAACACCGGTCTGTTATTTTCATTTTCCTCAATCCAGCCTTTTGCGAAAGTTCCTTCCTGGATGTCTTTCAGAACTCTTTTCATTTCTTCTTTAACCTGTTCATTTACCACTCTCGGACCGCTGACAAAGTCGCCCCATTGAGCTGTGTCAGAAATCGAATAGCGCATTCCTTCGAGTCCGCCTTCATACATCAGGTCCACGATTAGCTTCAGCTCATGCATCGTTTCGAAATATGCCAATTCCGGCTGATATCCTGCTTCGACAAGTGTTTCAAAGCCTGCTTTCACTAGTGAGGTCAAACCGCCGCATAATACAGCCTGTTCACCGAATAAATCTGTTTCGGTTTCTTCCTTGAAGGTTGTTTCGAGTGCCCCTGCCCTCAATGCACCGATCGCTTTTGCGTAGGCAAGCGCAAGTTCTCTTGCAGTTCCCGATACATCCTGATGGATTGCAAACAGTGCCGGGACACCTGCTCCTTCTTGATAAGTCCTTCTGACCAAATGCCCAGGACCCTTAGGTGCGACAAGTAAGACATCACAGCTTTCCGGCGGGACAATCTGGTTAAAATGAACGTTAAAGCCGTGAGCGAACATAAGCGCCTGCCCAGAAAGCTGAGGTTCAATTTCATTTTTGTACACAGCAGTCTGCCGCTCATCCGGAAGAAGAATCATGACTACATCTGCTGCTGCCACAGCTTCAGCAACTGTTTTAACTTCAAAACCATCCTGTTCCGCCTTCTCCCATGACTTTCCTTGCCTTAATCCAATGACAACCTCAACACCACTGTCACGAAGATTCTGCGCATGGGCATGACCCTGTGATCCGTAACCAACTACTGCCACTGTTTTCCCGTTAAAATAAGCCTCATTTGCATCACCGTTATAGTACATTTTCGCCATAATTAATCTCCCTCTCCGAATATAAATTTTGTGTAATTCAGCTGTTTCCCTTTGGATTGCTGCTTTTCATATCAGTTATTGCATCCGCAATATTAAAGGTATCAAGGCTCTATTCGAGTTAACTTCTCCATTCGTTTATGATTGGGAAAAACAAAAGTTTATGAAAAGAGCCTTATCAAACAAATGAAAATGTTTTTTGCTGCCCGGTCCGCTGGTTCCCCCTTGGGAATGCTGTTGTTCCGGTACGGGCCAATTCTCTGATTCCATATGGTTTAATCAAATCGATAAACGCCTCGATTTTTTCCGTTTCACCTGTCAGCTGGATGATGATGCTATCCTTGCTGACGTCAATCACCGAGGCCCGGAATGGTTCAATGATCGAGTAGATTTCTGCCCGGTTGTGCGGAAGGACGGGCACCTTCATGAGAATGAGCTCTCGGGCGACAATCGCCTGGTCACTTATATCTGCCACCTTAAGGACATCAATCTGTTTATTGAGCTGTTTCGTGATTTGTTCGACCATCCCGTCATTCTCCACATGGACAACACAGGTAATCCGCGAAACTCCCTCTTGCTCGGTAAGGCCTACTGAAATGCTTTCAATATTGTAGTTCCTCTTCGAGAATAAATTCGTGATCCTGTTCAGTACTCCTGGCCGGTTCAAAACCGTCATCGTTATGATCCTTTTCATTTCTTCACTCCCACCATTTCGTGGATTCCTTTCCCGGGCGCAATCATCGGGTAGACATTTTCGGCTCCATCGACCCTGAAATCGAGCAATACCGGCTCTTTGTCGTGCAGGACCTGATCCAGAATTAAATGTGCTTCTTCCTCTGAGTGGATTTCAAACCCTTTGATGCCATAGGCCTCTGCCAGTTTTACAAAAGAAGGCTGTACCGGATTTTTACTGTGGGAATACCTTTCTTTATAGAAAATTTCCTGCCATTGTCTGACCATCCCAAGCGCCTTGTTATTGAAAATCGCTATTTTGATCGGCAGCTGAAATTCAGCGATGACCGCCAACTCCTGCGTTGACATCTGGAAGCCGCCATCTCCGAGAACGGCCACAACACAGGCAGATGGGTCTGCCAGCTGTGCTCCAATGCTTGCAGGAAGGCCAAATCCCATTGTCCCGAGTCCTCCGGAGGTCACCCATCGATCTGCTTGCTGGAGCTGATAATATTGTGCTGCCCACATTTGATGCTGGCCGACATCGGTGACGACAATCGCTTCACCTGCCGTTTTTTCATATAGGAGTTCCATAACCTTTTGCGGTTTTAGCACTTCACTGTTTTCGTAATGATAAGGATGATCCTCCTTCCAGACTGCAAGCGTTTCTGTCCATTCTTCCTGGAGAGGCGGACTGCCTTCCAGCTTTAACAACTGTCTTAACGCCTCTCCTGCATCACCGACAACCGGGATATGCGTCGGCACATTTTTGCCGATTTCAGCCGGGTCGATATCGATATGGGCAACAGTTGCTTTCGGAGCGAAATGCTTCAAATTTCCGGTCAGCCGGTCATCGAATCTTGCTCCAATATTGATGAGCAGGTCACAATTATACAGCGCCATATTTGCTGTATAGCAGCCATGCATCCCGGCCATTCCAAGGAATAGTTCATGTCCCGCCGGAAAGCCCCCCAAGCCCAATAATGTGTGGACAACATGAAGCTTCTGCTGTTCTGCGTATTCTTTTAAAAGATTAGAAGCCTTCGCATGAAGGACACCAGCACCGGCAAGAATCACCGGACGTTTCGCCTTGCTGACAGCTTCTGACAGTTTTCTTACTTGAAGGAAATTCGGCTCCACTGTCGGCTGATAGCCTGGAAGATGGATTTCCTCCTCAGCTGGTACCGTCGATACACCTGCTGCCATGTCCTTAGGGAAATCTATGACGACTGGTCCGGGCCTTCCGCTTGTCGCTATATAAAATGCTTCCTTGATGATTCTGGGGATGTCTTTGATATCCCGAATCTGATAATTGTATTTGGTAATAGGAGTCGTGATACCAAGGATGTCGGCTTCCTGGAAGGCGTCTGTACCGATCACCCCTGTGGCAACCTGGCCCGTGAAGACGACCAGCGGCAATGAGTCCATCATCGCATCAGCAATGCCGGTGATAATATTGGTCGCTCCGGGGCCAGAAGTCGCGATCACTACTCCAGGTTTCCCGCTGATTCTCGCGTATCCTTCTGCCGCGTGGATCCCTCCCTGTTCATGCCTTGGCAGAACATGAAGAATGTTAGAATCATAGAGTTTGTCGTAAATCGGAAGGACAGCCCCTCCCGGGTAGCCGAAAATGACTTCGACGTTTTCCTTTTCCAGGGCCTTAAGCAGCAAATCAGCACCGCTTACTTTACTCGTTTTAGCCTTTGTTTCCTTCAAGGCAGCTTCCATTTATCGAACCTCCCATTGTGTATTCAGTGTTTTTTTCAAAATAAAAAAGCCCACTCCATCTCCATATGCCTAAGGTTGCCCAGGCAAAGGGATGGAATAGGCTTTATCTCCTTGTTCCACGGTACCACCCTTATTCACGCATGATGCGTGCACTCGTGACAGCTTCAGCTGCCGGTTTTGATAACAAGTGCAGGACACTCGACCAGTTTTACTAGGTTTCCTTTCAAACTGGCGCTCCAGGGTGAGTTCACTTATCGCGGCATCGCCGGTTCCCAGCAACTCCGGCTCTCTGTGCATGCTCATCGCAATAAATTACTTGTCCCTGTCTTCGCTTTATCTATATTTAATTATACTTTTCATATCAACTGACTTGATGGGCTTTTTCTGGATAGACCTGGATCCCATCCGCAACTACTCTTGCCCGGAACTCATCCAGGATGTTTTGTGTATGCTCTCCTGGCACTCCATCGCCAATGACTCTTCCATCTACTTTTACGACTGCGATTACTTCTGCTGCAGTCCCTGTAAGGAATACTTCGTCAGCTGTGTATACATCATGGCGGGTAAATGGTTCCTCCTTGACCTCATACCCCAGTTTTTTGGCGATTTCAATAACGGCATTCCTGGTGATTCCTTCTAGTGCTCCTACATACCCTGGCGGTGTTAGGAAAGTGCTGCCTCTCACGATAAAAATATTATCCGCGGATCCTTCGGCAACATAGCCCTGGTCATTCAGCATAAGTGCTTCACTTACATTTGCCAGATGCGCTTCAATTTTTACAAGGACATTATTCAAATAATTCAGTGATTTCACTTTAGGACTTAACACATCAGGACGATTTCTCCTTGTCGCGACTGTGACAATCTCCAGTCCCCGTTCATACAATTCCTTTGGAAAAATAGCCAGGGGCTCAACAATGATGACGACATTCGCTTTCGGGCACTTATAGGGGTCCAACCCAAGGTCCCCGACACCTCTGGAAACGACAATGCGGATATAAGCATCTCTCAATTGATTCCGTTCGACCGTTTCAACCACCAGGCCGGTGAACTCCTCCTTAGAGTGTGGCATGTTCAGCATAATGGACTTCGCTGACCGATAAAGCCGGTCCATATGTTCTTCCATCCTGAAAATATTGCCGCTGTATACCCGTATCCCTTCAAAAATACCATCTCCGTATAGAAATCCATGATCATATACCGAAATCTTAGCATTTTCCTTGGTGACAAATTCACCGTTTAAGTAGATCCACTGATCGGGCACAATAAACACTCCTTTAACAAATAGACGCTTTAAATTATTAAATTTACAGGTTAAAAAAATACAATTTTACATTATTCTAAAATTAATTTAAAACTATGACTCGCTTTGGTTGCAATCAACTTGTTTTTTTATTTGAGGATTATCTTACGCCCAATTTCCACACTCGTCAACACCCTTATTCTAAATTATTTGATAATTTAGATTAATTAGTTTATTTGTATACGCTTACATTGTTGATATATTCACATTTAAATAAAATTAATTTTTTTTTTACTGACCCCTTATAGACTTCAGTTTTGGAGAGCTAGTAAGAACTATAGGACATAAAAAAAAACTCACCTTCAATAAGGTGAGTTAAGGTATGTAGTTTAAATGGCGTCCCAGGAGAGATTCGAACTCCCGACCGTACGCTTAGAAGGCGTATGCTCTATCCAACTGAGCTACTGGGACTTGGTTGTTTTTTAAAGACAAGATTTATTATATTAGCCAAATGACTAAATGTCAATAAAAAATCAAAACTTTTTTCTGAGGGAAACCTGCTGATTCCCCTCAGAAAATCATTATAGTAGTTTTAACTTGTTTTGTGAAGTGAAAACTCCTGTCTTAATTCAGACATCTCACCATTTCCATAGTCATAGATCCGCAATACCGCTTTTCCATTTTCCAGTTCGAGAATGGCATAGCTCTTTTCTGACCTGCCGCGTGGAAGCCTGATGCTTCCCGGATTGATGAACAGTACATCATCTACCATTTCTGCTCCCAGCAAATGCGAATGACCGAAGCATACGACTTCAGCCTCTAGTTCTTTTGCCTTATAGTACAAGTTTGCGAGTGTAGACTTCACCGAGTATAGGTGCCCATGTGTCACAAAAATTTTCACGCCATTTATCACATGGATTTCATCATCAGGAAAATGGCCATAGAAATCGCAATTCCCCTTCACCGATTTGAAATTCTTAATAGCAGCATCATCTTCATCTAGCTCTGAGTCACCGCAGTGGATCATCAAGTCCACATCATTGCCATGCAGCTTCTCAATTCCCTCCAGTACCTCTGTTGACCCGTGGCTGTCACTGACAATCAGCACCCTACTCATGGCGTTCCTCTCGCTTTTTAAGAAGATCATCCAGCTTTCTGATCGTATTGGCCCTGTGGCTGATCTTGTTTTTTTCCTCTGATGCCAATTCAGCCATAGATTTTCCCTTTGTTTCTGCGAAGAAAATGGGATCATAGCCAAAACCGTTGGTACCGCGTCGTTCATTAAGGATTTTGCCTTCACATGTACCGAATACAGTCACTGTTTCCTTGCCTGGCTCTGCCATTGCGAGTGCACAGCAGAATCTTGCGGTGCGCTCACTTTCTGGCACATCCTGAAGTTCATCGAGAACTTTGTCGATGTTGTTTTCATCATTTTTCTCGGGACCTGCGTAACGTGCCGAATACACACCCGGCCGTCCTTCCAATGCGTCAATCTCAAGCCCAGAATCATCTGCAATTACTTTGACTCCAAGAATATTAGCGATTGCCTCAGCTTTTAGGATCGCATTCTCTTCAAAAGTTGTACCTGTTTCCTCTACATCATCAAGCTCTGGGTAATCGAGCAAAGTTTTTACCGCCAGCCCTTTTGGCAAAAAAAGTTTCTCGAATTCTTTAGCTTTTCCTTTATTTTTTGTCGCGATTATGACTGATTCCATTTTGAGAACTCCCCTATCTCTGTTTTCCGCCCGCAATTTTGGCCGTCAACTCTTCTCCCAGAGCTTCCTTCTGTTTTTCGAATAGTTCTGTGATTCCATCTTGTGCGGCCTTTAAAAGTTCTTGCAGCTGGCTGTATGAAAAAGTAGCTTCTTCCCCAGTACCCTGCAGCTCGACGAATTCCCCATTGCCGGTCATGACAACATTCATGTCGACACGGGCAGCAGAATCCTCGACATAATTCAAATCAACGACAGCCTCACCGTTTTTAAGAATTCCGACACTCGTCGCGGCAAGAAAGTCAGTCACAGGATAAGCAGAAAGCTTCTTTTGCTTGCTCAGCTTCTCAAGTGCCATAGCCATCGCAACAAAAGCTCCTGTGATTGAAGCAGTACGAGTGCCCCCGTCCGCCTGGATGACATCACAATCGACCCAAACAGTACGTTCGCCAATAGCCTCAAGATTTACGACTGCGCGCAAAGCTCTCCCGATCAAACGCTGGATTTCCATCGTTCTTCCGGATATCTTGCCTTTTGCCGCCTCACGAATATTCCTCTGTTCTGTAGCGCGCGGAAGCATAGAGTATTCTGCCGTAATCCATCCCTTTCCTTCGCCCCTCATAAACGGAGGAACGCGGTCCTCAATGCTGGCAGTACATATCACCTTCGTATCTCCAACAGAGATCAGCACAGAGCCTTCTGGATGTTTCAGGTAATCTGTTTCAATATGTATTGGTCTTAATTGCAATGGTTCACGCCCATCAAATCGCATGATAAATTTCCTCCTTAGCATGATAAAAAGCAGGCAGCCTGCCCGGTAACCAAAATATAAATAAGAGGCAGGAAATAAGCCTGCCTCTTTGAATGTCTTTAATTAGTATATCAAAATCCGGCTATTAAAAACTACCTGTGTTCACTTTTTCAGGCCTTGTAACCGGCTCAGCCAGCTTTTCTCCAGATTCTGTAAGGACATCTGCCTTTCCGTTAACCGTAAGGGCCACACTCTCAACACCTGTCTGTTCTGTCAGTGACAGCACAAGGGAATTCAGCAAGTGTTCGGACACCATTTTTTCTTCAAAGCTGCCGTAAATGGATTCATTGAAGTTCAAAGTTACCTTGCCATCCTCAACTTTAGGTGTGTCAAGCAGCTTCACACCCGACTGGAAATCCGACAGAAGATTGGATGCATACGCTGGCCCTTCAACAAGCTCGTTTACGATTGCAGTAATGTTATCCTTCACATCATTGCTGACGCGTTTTGTTACTGGTACATAATAATATGCGCCTTCCTCTCCACCAATATAATATACAGTGACCGCTTTCGTATTTGTGATATCTACAACATCGGTATTGTCAGCATTGATGCCATCCGCACGGCTCAACTCTCCCCCGATAGGAGTGCCGCCAACAGGCATCGCTTCGAGAGGGGTGCCATTCATCTGAAGCTTCACTTCATCAATGGTATCAAACTGCGTGAGCGTCCATGTCACAGCCTGAAGAATCCTTTTCTCATCCTCTTTTTGATAGGAACCGAATTCCTTTGAAAAATCAACCGTTGCCGTCCCATCCTTAATGTTCACTGTCACTTGTGTATCAGCTGGAAGGACGGCCCTGAAGCCATTTGGAAGCATTTGCTCGACTGGCCCATTTGCAACAAGGTATTCCAGTGCCTGCTTGGCGACACTTTCTGTTTTCGGAAGATCCATTGTCTGTGAGACAACATAGCCATTTTTATCGATTAAATACAATTCTGTCTGGATGGATGTTTCAACCGCTTCTTTACCATCCTCAGTTGTTTCTGTAGAAACATTTTCATCGAGAGCCTCCCCATCTTCCATGAAAGTGACATCCTGTGGAGGATCGATCTTTTTCTTTTCCTCGCCCCCGAACAGCCCGCAGCCTGATAGGAATACCGTAGTTGCCAATGTAGCAGCTGTAACGACCACAGCCTTTTTATTTTTTGACATATAAATCCCTCCAAAGACAGTTTGTACTAATATGTATACGAGCCTCTGGATATTTTAGACCGCCTTAGAGAAGATTTTTAGAATTAAAATCGAATAAGCAGAAAAAAAGACCTCCGTCTCCGGAAGCCTTTCTAACCTAATTTAATTTTCTCAACGTGTTCTATCGGCCTCTCCAGCCACTGGGATGCTATGGCAGAAAAAATTGTTCTGGAGCCTGTCATGTAATAGAAATGCTCCGGAAGTTCTTCCCTTTCAGCAAACATGTCGTTATGGCCGAGAATCGTGCTTACTTCTCGCGCTGTTTCCTCGCCTGAACTAATCACCTTGACCTCAGGCCCCATCACTTCCTTAATGAGCGTTTCGAGCAAAGGGTAGTGAGTGCAGCCAAGGATCAATGTATCAAGCCCCTGTCCCTGCAGGGGCTGAAGGGTTTCAGTCACCACTTTCTTTGCGACACGCCCATCATATTCTCCGCTTTCTACAAGCGGCACGAATTTTGGGCAGGCGAGTGCTTCAATGGCAGTCTTGCGATTGATTGATTTCAGCGCATGCTCATACGCACGGCTTTTTACCGTGCCTTCGGTTCCAATAATGCCAATTTTATAATTGTCCGTTACCTTGATCGCTGTCCGTGCACCAGGCTGGATGACACCTAACACAGGAATCGGGAGTTCACTCCTTATCTCATCAAGGACCACAGCCGTCGCTGTATTGCACGCAATGACCAGCATTTTAATATTTTTTTCCAAAAGAAAACGGGTCATTTGCCAGGTGAATCTCTTCACTTCCTCAACGGGTCGAGGGCCATATGGACAGCGTGCCGTATCACCAACATAGATGATCTGCTCATATGGCAGCTGTCTCATGACTTCCTTGGCAACGGTTAACCCGCCTACTCCTGAATCAATGATTCCTATTGGTCGATTCAAAAAACTCGCCTCATTCTCCACGCATTTCTTGATGTAATTTCGCTAACCCCTCTTTAAGGGACAATATTTCCACACCTGAAAAGTCTTTCAATACCTCTTGAAGGTACAGCTGGCGTTTCTTGATTACTTCATCGATGATTCTTTCGCCTTCGTCCAGAAGATGAATGCGGACTACACGCCTGTCATTAGGATCCTTCACCCTGACAACAAGCTCATTCTTCTCCATCCTGTCTACTAGATCCGTGGTCGTGCTGCAAGCCAGGAACATTTTATTCGACAGCTCCCCAATTGTCATATCCCCATCCTCAAACAGCCATTGCAGCGCAATGAACTGGGGAGGTGTGATCGTGTAATTGCTGAGGAGCTCGCGGCCCTTCTGCTTAATAATACCTGATATGTACCGGAGATCCTTTTCGATATCAGCAACCGTCTCCAGTCCCTGATTCTTGTCTACCCCTTCAACTTTCATCCGTAACAACTCCTAAAAATCTATTTCCTTTATCCATAAAACTTGTTTTCCAAGCTGAGATGATTTTTACTATTGCCCTTATTTTCTACTTTTTTCGAGCAAATTTCAAGACAGAATTCCGATAAGAGCCTGTTTTGCCCTATAAACATCTTAACCGGCCCCCCATTCGGGTTGGCCGGTCATGATTAAAGTTCTAGCTCTCCCATACGCAGGAGCTCTACAACAGCTTGGGAACGCCCCTTTACACCAAGCTTTTGCATGGCGTTTGAAATATGGTTCCGAACCGTTTTTTCGCTGATAAATAATTCACTAGCGATCTCTTTTGTTGTCTTGTCTTGTACTAACAGTTCGAAAACTTCTCTTTCGCGTTTTGTGAGTAATGGCTTGTGAGTATATTCATTTTCCTTCAAGTATTGTAACCCTCCTTGCCTTCGCCAGCTGTGAACTGCGGGGTGGGTATAAATTTAGTCAAAATATCATATGTGAAGGAAAGAGGTGTAGTGACAACATTTAATGGACTTCATGCCAATTTTTATTTTTACATGCAAAACTTATTTAACGACAGATTTTTTGCTTTCTGAAAACAATTGCCTCATTTCTTCTGTCCAGGATACTCCCTTGCCTGTTCTCTTGGAAATTTGCACGATTGTGCCCCTTCCAGTCAAGCAGATCGAGCCATCCGCTTTTTTGACCATATAGTGAAGGTCAACTGAGGAATTCCCAATTGAATTGGCCTTCACATATATTTTCAGGTCTTCATCAAAGAAAATCTGGCTTAAATAATCACATTGGAGATCGGCCACAACGGGAATCGTCTCGTTCTCTGGTTTGACCCAATCCTGCATGAATCCCTGGCTCTTGAAATATTCAATTCTCGCCTGTTCGAAATATGTAAACGGAACTGTGTTGTTTAAATGCCCAAACATATCAGTTTCCGAAAACCGAACCTTCACCTGATAAAAAAATCCAAACTCCTCTTCCCAGCTTACAATCTCGTTAATGTATTCCATCTTTTTCATGCTGAAACCTCCCGTAAACTGAATGAACATTCATTCTTTTCTTTATTATAAATATATTTAGTCATTTTGGGAATAAAAAAGGCTAAAACAAAAGCCAGCACAGGGATGTTTCATGCTGGTTAACTAGTTTTTATCTAAAATTCTTTTTGCATAGATAATATATCTTTCTGGGGCATCGCCAATATAACTGAATGGGTAGCATGTTGTTAAAAGGAGCTCTTCTTCGGAATTCTGGAGGTTTATGATACTGGTATCATCTGCGCTGACTATTTTTGTTCGGGTTATCACATATGTATAATCCCCATATGGCATTTTCATCGTCAGGAGATCACCCAATACCAGTTCCCCAGCTTTTCGGAAAACCGTATCACGGTGGCCTGAGAGGACAATTTGGCCATTTTCCTCCGGGTAGAACGAGCCTTTATAGTGGCCAACACCTTTTTCCAGGTCGTCCGGGTCCGTTCCTTCAACAATAGCCAATTCTGCATCGATTTTTGGAATCAGCAGCAATCCGGATGCCTCTCCGGTCACAGGCTTGAATTCTTTCTTATTTGCCATTGGTGTATTTTCCTGGACCAATTCCTTTGCCGCTGCAAGAGAAACCTGCTCCTGTTTTTTAATGTCCCATATTTGAAATAATCCAATGCCCAGGATGATCACACCACTTACGAAAATACCAATCGCTAATATCTTTGAAAGATTCATATACCGCTCCCAATTATGCCTTTTAGGTAAAGTATACCAAGGGAAGCACACTGTAAAAAAGTCCTATTTTAGGTGCAAAGGAAAAAACCTCCCTTTCCGAAGAAAAGGAGGCTGTTTTGTTTAAAATTAAGTATAAACTTTTACACTTAGATTAGTGTTCAGCTCCAGCGCCTACCCCCTCGAGTCGCATGTCCAGTGTCGCCTCCTAGAAACTCCGAAACTTCAACTCCGCCGGCAGAAGCAAAAAGCGCTTCTTTGTCGGAGTCTCCAGTTTCTGCG
>NZ_JAGGQM010000018.1:0-42763 GCF_018613295.1 Bacillus sp. ISL-39 | reverse complement strand
AATGGAAACGAGCTTGTCTTATTTTTTGGAAGGTGTTAATACTGGAAGTTGGTAATGGTAATTCATTAATTAAATGTACCCTTATGGAAGGTGGTCACCCTGCATAAGGTTACGATTAAAGCCAAATCGTGCCCTTATAGAAGGTGACCTCCCTGCATAAGGTTACGATAAAAGCCGAATCGTGCCCTTATAGAAGGTGACCCCCCTGCATAAGGTTACGATAAAAGCTGAATCGTGCCCTTATAGAAGGTGACCCCCCTGCATAAGGTTACGATTAAAGCCAAATTGTGCCCTTAAAGAAGATGAACCCCCTGCATAAGGTTACGATAAAAGCCGAATCGTGCCCTTATAGAAGGGAACCCCCTGCATAAGGTTACGATTGCAGCAGCCTACTCCTTCTTACATAAATTTATAGGTTTACTTCCGTCCTTTTCTATATATACAAACCACCTGACAATGCTGTCAGGTGGTTTATTCGTTTTTTAATAAATATCGGGAAATTGTTCAAAGCCTGTTCCATCAGCTGAAGCTAAGGAATTATTTCCATCTGCACCCTCATTGATATTTACGCCTGTAATTGTTCCTGTATTAACTTCCATCAGTGCCTTACGGTAAGATATGATCCTTCCGCTCGATGTCTGGAAACTGATGATTTCACCAGCGTTATTTTTATGTATGGCAACCAATTGTTCTTGTTCCAATATAATCTCTCCTTTCACACCTCCTAGTCTTGCACTTTTTCTGTAAAAATAAACTTAAGAGGAATTCCCTTATGCGTAACGAAATAACTATTATAGGAAATAAAAACTAGGCAGGTGAGCTAATGGATACATTTGACTGGAAAATGGAATCTGAAAAACAGTGGGACAGTATGGCCCCCTCGTGGAATTCCAGGAGCAGGGGGATGTGGGAATCTGGAAGCCGAAAGGATATCGTGCCATTCATCAAGCAATTTGTTCCGGAGGGTTCCCTTATTTGTGATTTAGGCTGCGGAGATGGAACAGGTTCGGAAAAGTTGGCGGAAGCAGGCTATAATGTGACCGGAATTGACGTGTCTGAGGAGATGCTTGAAAGAGCCAGGCTGAATCCAAGGAATGAGCACTGTTTTTTCAACAAGGGAAGTCTATCGGATTGCGGAAGCCCTGATAACTATTTCGATGCGGTTATGGCGATTAATTCAATAGAATGGACGAGCCTTCCGTATGAGTCTATAAAAGAAATGGGACGCATCCTCAAACCGAATGGATATGCCTGCATAGGCATACTCGGTCCAACTGCAGGCCCAAGGACAAATAGCTTCAGAAGATTGTATGGAGAAGAGGTAATCTGCAACACAATCATGCCATGGGAGCTGGAAAAGCTGGCTCTGGAAAATGGCTGGAGAAAAGCAGGTGAGTTCGGAGTATTTAAAAAAGCGGCAGAGCAGGTGCCGCATGGTTCATTGCCAGCAGAACTGCAGCAAGCACTATCATTTATGTGGGTTTTCATGTTCCAGGTTTTAAAATAAGGAGGCAGTATAATGAGTCGGTATTCAATTGAGGAGTTTGTGAACAACACAAAGCAGCAGGATAAAGGGGAAGGGCTATTTGAGCTGGAAACACCGAGAATGCTGGAAATCAATTTGAATGGCCGGGTATGGTCGAAAGCAGGAGCGATGGTTTCCTATCGCGGCCAGATCAAGTTTGAGCGCGAGGGAGTGCTTGAACATGGGATCGGCAAGATGTTCAAAAAGGCGTTAACGGGGGAAGGTGCTTCACTAATGAAGGCAAATGGAAATGGAAAGCTTTATCTTGCTGATCAGGGAAAGAAAATATCAATCTTGCATTTGCAAAACGAAGCCATTTTCGTAAACGGCAATGACCTGTTGGCATTCGAGCCTTCCATTAGCTGGGATATCAAGTTGATGCGCCGGGTCGCCGGAATGCTGTCCGGCGGATTGTTCAATGTCCGCCTCGAGGGTACGGGCATGGTAGCGATCACATCCCATTATGAACCGCTGACCCTGCTTGTCAGCCCGGATAATCCGGTTTATACAGACCCGAATGCAACAGTAGCCTGGTCTGGAAATCTCCAGCCGGAATTCGTAACAGATATTTCGTTCAAAACGTTCCTTGGCCGTGGAAGCGGCGAATCCATTCAGATGAAATTCAGTGGAGAAGGCTTCGTTGTCGTCCAGCCTTTTGAAGAAGTTTATTACGCTCCGCAAAGTTAATAGAAGAGCCGGAAATAGATCCGAAATGAAGAAAGGCATCGACTCCGTCGATGCCTTTTCTTAATCCCATTCATATGGTGTAGCCTGGTATACATAATAGTTCAGCCAATTGGAGAAGAACAAATGGGCATGTGACCTCCAGCGGTTGACCGGTTTGTTTTCAGGATTATCATTAGGGAAATAATTCTCAGGCACTTCGATTTCAATCCCTTTTTCCTTATCTCTTAAGTATTCTTCTGCGAGTGTTGCAGCTTCGTATTCAAGGTGGCCGGTAATCATGATTTTCCTGCTGTCTCTGCTGGAAATAATCAGAGCGCCGGCTTCTTCTGATGAAGCCAGCAGCTTCAAATCAGGATGATCTTGCAATGATTCTTCAGAGATATCCGTATTTCTCGAATGCGGAGCAATAAATTCATCGTCGAATCCTCTTAAGATTTTTTCGGTATGGTCAAGAACTCTATGGTTGAACACGCCTGAGCACTTTCTCTGCAGGGCATACTTTTTGATGCCAAAATGATGGTATAAAGCAGCCTGTGCTCCCCAGCATATATGCAAAGTGGAAGTGACGTTCTGCTCTGTCCAGTTGAGGATGTCCTTCAGTTCGTCCCAGTAATGTACTTCCTCAAATTCCATCAGCTCGATTGGTGCACCGGTGATGATCATGCCGTCATATTTCTTTTCTTTTACTTCGGTAAAGGTTTGGTAAAACTCTTCCAGATGATATTGTGATGTATTTTTTGAATCGTATGTAGCGGTTTTTAAAAATGTTATGTTCACCTGGAGTGGTGTATTTCCAAGCAGTCTCAGCAGCTGTCTCTCTGTTTTTTCTTTTTCGGGCATGAGATTCAGGATCAATATATTCAACGGCCGGATATCCTGTTTTGCAGCTCGGCTGTCGTCCATGATAAATATATTTTCTTTTTCCAGTATTTCTTTCGCTGGCAAGTGCAGCGGGATTTTTATTGGCAAAGTATAACCTCCCCTTTGGTAAATGCTGTTTTTCGCAATCGTACATGTTCTAATAACCGTATTAGTAAAGGTATCGGGGCTCTTTTCATGGAGACTTCTGTATAATGATTGCATCTATACTCACAAAAACCCATGTGGCGGTTTTTACTTTTGTTTGAAAAAGTAACAAAGTTTTTGAAAAGAGCCTTAGTAAACTAAAATCAATAATTTTTATTATAGTCTGAATTCTTTCGTGGAGCAATTGGCTAAAGAGGAAATTTTATGACAAATAAATATTTTTTGTCTGATAGTATTTCTCTGATGGTAAAATATAAGTTGGTAAGCATATAGAGAATATCTGGGGGGAATGGAAATGGAAACAAATATTCAAGTTAAGTCAGATATTGAAATTGCTCGTGATAGTAAAATGAAACCGATTGTTGATATTGCAGCGAACATTGGCCTGGACGCCGATGATATTGAGCTGTTCGGAAAGTATAAGGCGAAGCTTTCGTCAGAAGCTTTAGCTAAATTAAAAACAAAAGAAAGCGGCAAGGTCGTACTTGTTACTGCGATCAATCCTACTCCTGCAGGGGAAGGGAAATCAACTGTTACAGTCGGACTTGCAGATGCGTTGAACAAGCTTGGTAAAAAAACAATGATTGCTATGCGTGAGCCTTCTTTGGGACCTACTATGGGAATCAAAGGCGGTGCAACAGGCGGAGGTTTCGCACAGGTGCTTCCGATGGAGGATATCAATCTTCACTTCACGGGTGACCTGCATGCGATTACAACAGCGAATAATGCGCTGGCTGCATTGATTGATAACCATATGCAGCAGGGAAACAACCTTAATATTGATCAGCGCAGGATAGTTTGGAAGCGGGCTCTCGACTTGAATGATCGTGCATTGAGGAAGGTTATCGTCGGACTTGGCGGGCCAATGCAGGGAGTTCCTCGTGAAGACGGCTTCGATATTACGGTTGCTTCTGAAATCATGGCTGTCCTTTGCCTTGCAAGTGACCTGAAGGATTTGAAACTGCGTCTTTCAAAAATGGTTGTTGCTTATAATTATGACAAGCAGCCTGTCACTGTGGGTGATCTAGGAGTAGAAGGGGCTTTGACGCTTTTATTGAAGGAAGCAGTCAAGCCAAATCTTGTCCAGACGATTGAACATACTCCGGCATTGATCCATGGTGGTCCATTTGCGAATATCGCACACGGGTGCAATAGTGTCATCGCCACCGAGGCTGCATCCAAGCTTGCTGATTTCGTCGTTACGGAAGCAGGGTTCGGTGCCGATCTTGGAGCAGAGAAATTCTTGAATATTAAAGCAAGAACAGCAGGAATTGATCCGTCAGCTGTTGTTATTGTAGCGACTATACGCGCACTGAAGATGCATGGCGGAATGAAGAAAACGGAATTGGTCAGAGAAGACGTGAAAGCATTAAGGGATGGATTCACGAACCTTAAAAAGCATATTGAGACGATTTCAAGCTTTGGTTTGCCATATGTTGTTGCAATCAATCGATTCATTACAGATACGGAACTAGAAACAAATACATTGAGAGAGCTGTGCGAGAATGCTGGGATCCCGGTTGCCTTGACGGAAGTTTGGGAAAAGGGCGGCGCCGGCGGAGTGGAGCTTGCGGAGAAGCTTCTTGATGTAATTGAAAAAAGCGAAAACACATTTGCCCACCTTTATGACTTGTCCGATTCACTCGAGGATAAAATCAATACGATTGCCCGTCAGGTTTATGGTGCGGATGGAGTCGAATTTTCGCCGAAAGCCAAGAAGCAGCTTGTTGACTTTGAAGGTTTTGGCTGGGGTGTGCTGCCTGTCTGCATGGCTAAAACACAATATTCATTGTCTGATGATCCGCAAAAACTTGGAAGGCCATCAGGCTTCACTATTACAGTCAGGGAACTTAAGCCGTCAGTTGGAGCGGGATTCATCGTCGCATTGACAGGCGAAGTCATGACAATGCCTGGCTTGCCAAAGCTTCCGGCAGCATTGAATATGGATGTCGATGAAGAGGGCAACGCTGTTGGATTGTTCTAAGTAAAAGAAAACATTTTGGTCAGTCCTGGCAGTCATAGTGTCGACGTGTGATTGTTTTTTCTATCTTGCGTCTGACATAATGCTGTACATTGGACTGGCCATTTTTTATTTTTGTAAAGGGCAGAATTATGATTGGTAAAAGGAGTGGAAGCTTTGTTTGACCCGACAGCTTTTGAAAACATCAAAGTCGTCATTGAAGGCGATATATATGACAGGGATTTGAGCGGGGAAATTATTGTCATTGACCGCAATGACTGGATCAATGCCGCCAAGTTGTCGCGTAAATACGAAATTTCATTCGCAAAAAAAGGATATGAACAGGGGCTCTTGTCGGCAAACATGACCATCGAGGCCGGGTTGGAGAACCTCTCTGCTGAACTATTGCAAAACGAGAATGCCAAACAGCTTGCAGGTTGTATAGTAGGTATTTCATTCACGCTTTTACATAGAAACGAAATGAATGTTTTTAATGAAGTTCAGAAAGCACTGGTGGGGATTTGGGGAAGGGACCGGGCGATTGTGCAGACCGCCATGATCGACCCTTTGGAAAAGAAATCACTCATTCAAAGTCAGGTGAAGGTTTCCTTTAATCGCCTTGTTTTCGAAGAACAGATCGACGACTTGTCAGAAATGGTCGATTATATGATAACTTCACTGGAAAAATTAAAAAAAATTATTGATTGAATAATAATTCCTGTCTTTAAGGCAGGAATTTCTGTGTTGTTTTCAGAATAATCTATTAACAAAGGGGTTCTCTATAATTCTGCTATTGCTGGAAGCACCCATTGTTAGGACAAGCATATCAGCCCTTTTAAGGTTAGGATTCTCTGTACGATTGATACAGGGGAATGGGTTGGCATCTGCAAACCATCATACTATTAAAATGGAAAAATGAAATAGGGGGAGTTTATTTGAAAAAAATCGCCTGGGTTACTGACAGTACAGCCTACCTGGATGAGGAGTTGAAAAATCATCCTGATGTATATCAAGTACCGATGACTATTGTATTGGATGATGTTGAGTATCTTGATGGAAAAGATCTGACTGCAGAAGAACTATATAAAAAATTAAAGACCGTGAAAACGGCGCCGAAAACCTCGCAGCCGCCTGTTGGTGTCTTTATGGAACTATATGAGAAGCTTGAGAAAGACTATGATCTCGTCTTTTCTGTCCTGATCTCATCCAAGCTGAGCG
Organism: Bacillus sp. ISL-39; assembly: GCF_018613295.1. Lineage (NCBI taxonomy): Bacteria > Bacillati > Bacillota > Bacilli > Caryophanales > Bacillaceae > Bacillus > Bacillus sp. ISL-39. The sequence goes on along the minus strand of NZ_JAGGQM010000018.1, from coordinate 36,347 downwards.
GGACAGTCGCCTCAAGTTTACAGGCTGCCCAAGCCGTCAATATTCCTGTCATAACCTTTGATTCTAAAGTTCTCACATATCCATTAACAGCCCAATTGAAAAAAGGAATTGCGTTGGCTGAACAGGGGGCAACAATCGAGGAAATCAAAGAGAAGCTGGAAACCATTCGGGAGTCCAATGAAACCTATGTGATGATAGGAAGCCTGGAACAGCTTCACCGAAGCGGCCGTATGTCGGGGATGCAATTTTATCTTGGAAGCATGCTGAATATCAAACCAATCATCAGTATTGAAGATGGCGCATTGAATACCAAGGAAAAGGTCCGCAGCGATAAAAAGGCACGCGAGAAAATATTTGATTATTTGACCCAGTCTAACGAGAAATACGGAATTAAGGAAGTGTACATTCTCTATGGCCTTCATAAGGAGGTTGCTGATGAATGGCAAAGAGAGCTGGAGGCAATATTTCCTGAGATCACTTTCCTCAGCTGTCCGATTGGAGCCGTGATCGGCGTCCATGCAGGTGAACATACAATCGGAATCAGCTGGAATAACGCAGATGCATAAGGTGCCAAATTGGCACTTTTTTTATTACTTAAACAACTACTCCGATGCAATCAAAACAGGGTAGGAAGGCTCTATCTGAAAAAACATAGGCGGAAACGGGAAGATATCCTAAAAATGTTTCTAAAGGTCAACGGGGGACAATAAAAGGACTAACATTCCAACCAAGAAAGATTTGTCGAATTCAATATTTCAATTCCCAATTAACCCAGCCGCCATAAACCAATTTCTATGGTAAAATAAGTTCGGTAGGAAAGTAGGTGCAGGATATGAGAGGTAAATTAGCAATGGCAGTGGAGTTTGTCAAAGCTGAACTTGGCAAGGATTCTTCCGGGCATGATTGGCACCATATTGACAGGGTCAGGAAGAATGCCCGACTTATATGGAGCAAAGAACAGCAGGGTGACTGGTTCATCATAGAAATGGCCGCCTTGCTCCACGACATTCCAGATGATAAATTGAATGAATCAGAAGAAGCCGGATGGATGAAACTTGATTCATTTTTACAAAGCATACAATTAGATAGTGAAACCTCATCAAGAATAAAGAGTTGTATTGAAACAGTTTCCTATAAAGGCGGCAGGGTGATCGAGCTTAATAGTATTGAAGCGAAGATTGTCCAGGATGCCGACCGCCTCGATGCCCTTGGTGCGATCGGGATTGCAAGGACATTTGCCTTTGGCGGTAAAAAAGGCCACCCGATCTACGAGCCTGACCTGGATGTCAGGGGGGAAATGACGTTTGAGGAATACAGGAATGGCACCAGTTCTTCGGTCAATCATTTTTATGAGAAGCTTTTAAAGCTTAAAGATAAAATGAATACTGTTCATGCGAAACAACTTGCAGAGGAAAGACATAGTTTCATGGAAACTTTCCTTGAACAATTTTATAGTGAATGGAATGGTAAGGCATGAAAATGATCACGATTGAAAACGTGACAAAAACATACGGAGAAAAAGAGCTTTTCAATGGGATTTCATTTACGATTGGCGAGCGTGAAAGAGTTGGTCTGATTGGTGTGAATGGAACAGGCAAGTCTTCTTTACTCCGGATTGTGGCTGGGATCGACCAGCCGGATTCTGGAGATTTAATCTTTGCAAAAGACTATAAAATCTCATTTTTATCCCAACAGCCTGAAATGGAACATGATAAAACAGTACTTGATCAGGTTTTCAGCGGGGAGGCGCCAATCCTGAAGCTGATGAGGGACTATGAGATTATTTTATCTGAATTAAGCAGAAAACCTGATGATTCAGGGCTTCAGGAAAGATTTTATGAGTTGCAGCGGAGAATGGATAGTTCAGATGGCTGGGATGCCAATACTGCCGCAAAATCCATTCTCATGCAGCTTGGGATTTCTGACTTCACCAAAAAAATGGGGGAGCTTTCAGGTGGGCAGAAGAAGCGTGTCGCACTCGCTCAGGTTTTGATTGAAGCTCCAGACTTGCTGATTCTGGATGAGCCGACAAACCATCTTGATTACGAGACGGTAAAATGGCTTGAAGACTATCTTTCCAGATACTCGGGATCGCTTCTGCTCGTCACCCATGATCGCTATTTCCTTGATAGAGTCACGAATAGGATTTTTGAACTTGACGGAGGGAATCTGTACAGCTATAAAGGCAACTATGCCAGCTTCCTCGAAGCCAAGGCGATCCGCGAGGAAAACGAAGCGGCAACACTTGAAAAGAAGAAGAACTTGTTTAGACAGGAACTCGAGTGGATCAGGCGCGGAGCAAAGGCGAGGACAACTAAACAGAAGGCCCGCATACAGCGCTTTGACAAACTGGATGATGAAGTCTCTAATGTTAAGTCCTCAGAGAAACTCGATATCTCTTTAAGTGGCAGCAGGCTGGGCAAACAGGTGCTTGAACTGAAGGATGCAACCAAAAAATATGAAGACAAAGTAATACTCGACAACTTCAATCTGCTTGTGAAACCTGGAGACAGACTGGGAATCATCGGCCGGAACGGGACAGGCAAATCAACTTTGCTGAATATACTCGCAGGCAGGATCAAGCTTGATGATGGTGAAATCATTACCGGACAAACCGTAAAGATCGCTTACTATACTCAAGAAAATGAAGATTTGGACGAAAATAAGCGGGTAATAGAATACCTGAAAGAGACCGCGGATATAGTCCATACGACTGACGGCAAGACCATTTCCGCTGCACAAATGCTAGAGAGATTCCTGTTTCCGCCTTATGCACATGGAACTCCTATCAGAAAGCTTTCCGGTGGCGAAAAACGCAGACTATACTTGTTAAAACTGTTAATGGAAGAACCAAATGTCCTGCTCCTTGATGAGCCGACAAATGATTTGGATACACAGACATTAACAGTACTGGAAGATTATCTGGAAGAATTCCCGGGTGTCGTCATTACGGTATCCCATGATCGTTATTTCCTTGATAAGGTCGTAGATTTGCTGCTTGTACTGGAAGGAAATGGGCAGACAGATCTGCATTACGGCAACTACTCCGAATACCTTGAAAAGAAACCGAAACCAGAAGCAGCTACGTCGGTACCGAAGAAGGAACGAGTAGACCAGACAGAAAAGCCAAAGAAAAAGAAACTATCCTTCAAAGAGCAAAAAGAATGGGCAGAAATTGAGGATAATATTGCAGGTACAGAAACGCGCCTTGAAGAGGTCCAGGCAGAAATGGCCAATATCGGGAGTGATTTTGAAAAGGGCCAGGCCCTGGTAAATGAAGAGAAAGAATTGAATGAGCAATTAGAGTATCTAATTGAAAGATGGAGCTATTTATCCGAGCTCGCAGAAAACGAATAAGGCCCGGGAAACCAGGTCTTATTTTTTCTGTCTTAAACTTATATGAAGTCATAGCACCATCAGACAGGTTCAGCGGGAAAAGAGGAAAAGCTGTCACAAGTCAAAGCAACTTCGGACAGGTTCAGAAAAAAAGGTAAAGCTGTCTGAACCAAGGACGGCTTAGGTCAGAGGGGCTCCGAAATGCTATCTATCCTTCATTATGTTAAAATGGCTTCATCCTGAAGGATGTTGTCGCATTGATTGTTGCTTTTCGTACATGTTTTAAAACACATTAAAAAGGTGTCGGGGCTCTTTTCGAGGAGATTGCTGGATGAAGATTGCTTTAGTTCTCGTAAAAACCCAGGTGCCGGTTTTTACTTTTGGTTAAGAAAGCAACAAAGTTTGCGAAAAGAGCCTTCCTGAAAAATATAAAGGGGTGGGAATGTGAAAATTGTATCAATAGAACCAACGCCGAGCCCGAATACGATGAAGATCAATCTGGATGAAGAACTTCCTATGGGCAAGAGCACTAACTATAAAAAGGATTCAGCGGCCGGGGCACCGGAAGTCGTATTGAACATATTGGATATTGAAGGGGTAAAAGGGGTTTATCATGTTGCAGATTTCCTGGCAGTCGAAAGAAATGCCAAGTATGACTGGAAGGTGATTCTTCCTGAGGTCAGGAAAGCGTTCGGAGAAGATGCAGAGGAATCAGGGGACGATGAACCTGAAATCAATGAGCATTTTGGGGAAGTAAAAGTCCTTGTGCAAGTATATAAGGGGATTCCCATGCAGGTGAAGCTTACTGACGGCACTGAAGAGAAGCGGTATGGACTGCCAGAAACTTTCGTGAAAAAAGTAGGGGAGGTACAATCTCCGGAGGATAACGTTGTCATGGTCCGCAGGTGGAAAGAACTCGGAGTACGGTACGGGGAATTCGATCAGGTAGGAAATGATGTTGTGGAAGAGCTTTTAGCGGCATATCCTCCTGAGAGGCTGGAGGAGCTTGTAAAGCTGGCTAAAAATCCCGGTCAGGAAGCTCAGTTAAGAGCGGCAAAGAAAAAAATCAGGATAACAGAAGCGGATTTGGAAAATCAGGATTGGCGGATAAGATACCAGCTTCTTGAGCAAATGGAAGATCCGACAATAGACGATCTGCCGGTGCTTGAAAAAGCTTTACAGGATGATAAAGCATCCATACGCCGGTTGGCCACCGTATACTTAGGAATGATTGAGGACAAAAAGGTGCTGCCTTTGCTGTACAAAGCCTTAAACGACAAAACCGTTACCGTTCGCAGGACAGCGGGTGACTGCTTATCAGACCTTGGTTTCACGGAAGCGATGGACGAAATGATGGAAGCACTCAAGGACCCAAGTAAGCTTGTCCGCTGGCGAGCAGCGATGTTCCTTTATGAAGTTGGAAATGAAAGCGCATTGCCATCTTTAAAAGGTGCTGAAGATGACCCGGAATTTGAAGTAAGCATGCAGGTGAAACTGGCAATTGCCCGTATCGAGCTTGGCGAGGAAGCAAAAGGCTCAGTCTGGAAACAGATGACGGAAGCCAGGAAACAATAAAAGATTATCAAGACACCCGGGATGTTCATCTTTATGTCCGGGGTGTCTTTTTTCTATGGAAAAATGAATTTCACTCTGTAATGAGAAAATGTATCCGCTTACTTATTTTTAATAATTAAAATATTTAGATTATTATTGCAAATGTTCCGAAAAAGCGGTATCGTAGTGAATAAAAAATTGGGAGGGACATACTTTGAAAAAAGATTTAAGAATAAAGAGCCATGTGTTTAGTGATGATGCCAGAAAGGCGCCGAACAGGGCCATGCTTCGGGCGGTAGGATTCGGTGACGAGGATTTCAAGAAGCCGATGATCGGAATAGCGAGTACCTGGAGCGAGGTTACTCCTTGTAATATACATATTGATAAGCTGGCTGTGAAAGCAAAAGAGGGTGCAAGGGCGGCAGGTGGGGCGCCGCTGATTTTCAACACGATCACTGTATCAGATGGAATATCAATGGGGACAGACGGCATGCGCTATTCGCTCCCAAGTCGTGACTTAATTGCTGACTCGATTGAAACAGTGGTCCAGGGAGAGAGCCTGGATGGTTTCGTCGCAATAGGCGGCTGTGATAAAAATATGCCTGGCTGCATGATGGCTATTGCCAGAATGGACCTTCCTTCTGTTTTTGTTTATGGAGGCACGATCAAGCCAGGCAAGCTTGATGATCGGGACATTGACATAGTGTCTGCATTCGAAGGTGTTGGCCAATATAACAAGGGTGCGATCGGTGAAGAACAACTTCATAAGATTGAATGTCAAGCTTGCCCGGGATCGGGTTCATGTGGAGGGATGTACACAGCGAATACAATGGCCAGCGCAATCGAGGCCCTTGGGATGAGCCTGCCGGGAAGTTCATCACATCCGGCGGAAACGGATGAAAAGCGTGAAGATTGCTATAAAGCAGGAGAAGTAGTCTATCAGATGCTGGAGCAGGATATTCGCCCAAGACAGATACTAACGAAGGAAGCCTTTGAGAATGCTATTACAGTCGTAATGGCTCTCGGGGGATCTACAAATGCCGTTCTTCATTTAATGGCAATAGCACATGCTGCTGAAGTCGACCTGACGCTGGATGATTTCAACAGGATCCAGGCAAGAGTCCCCCATCTTGCTGACTTAAAGCCAAGCGGCAAATATGTCATGCAGGACCTTTTTGAAGCTGGCGGGGTTCCGGCAGTCATGAAACTCCTTTTAGAAGAGGGGATGCTGCACGGTGAATGCCTCACAGTTACGGGAAAAACACTTGAAGAGAATCTTAAGGATTTTCCAGACTTAAAACCTGGCCAAAAAGTTATCCGGCCTGCAGCTCAGCCATTTAGAAAGGACGGCCCACTCATTGTTTTAAAAGGAAATCTTGCACCAGACGGCGCAGTAGCGAAAGTATCCGGCTTGAAGGTGAAGGCCATGACGGGTCCGGCCAAGGTTTTTGATGATGAGGAGTCTGCATCCAAAGCCGTGATGTCTGATGAAATTGTCGCTGGAGACGTATTGGTCATTCGTTATGAGGGACCAAAAGGAGGCCCGGGCATGCCTGAGATGCTGAGCTTATCAGCGATACTTGTAGGAAAAGGCCTTGGAGAAAGTGTTGCATTGCTGACAGATGGAAGATTCTCGGGAGGAAGTCATGGACTGGTCATTGGCCATATTGCCCCTGAAGCACAGGTTGGCGGTCCGATTGCATTGATAAAAGATGGGGACATGATAACTGTTGATAGTGAACAAAGGCTGATCTCAGTTGCGTTGAACGAAGAAGAGCTGGCTGCCCGCGGGCAAACCTGGACACCGCCATCACTTCCTTCCAGAGGGGCACTTGCTAAATACGCCAGACTTGTATCTTGTTCCTCCAAAGGAGCTGTAACGGATCATTTTGAAGGAAAGACAGCTCAAAAGCCCGTACATTCCTAGTGTGAGACGTTCTTTTATTGCGTTTGGTATAAATAATATAGTATGCTAACACTGCAAACTATTGTTTGGGAGGGATTTATTTATGTCAATGGCATATGAAGAATATATGAGACAAATGGTAAAGCCGATGCGTGAAGAATTGACACGTGCGGATTTCAAAGAACTGCTTACCGCGGCTGAAGTCGAAGAATTCATGGAAAATGCAGAGGGAACAACACTTGTCGTAGTCAACTCTGTCTGTGGCTGTGCTGCCGGCCTGGCTCGTCCGTCAGCAACTCAAGCAATCTTGCGAAGCGGGAAGAAACCTGATCATCTTGTGACTGTTTTTGCTGGCCAGGACAAAGAAGCAACTGCCAAAATGCGTGAGTACTTCACAGGTCTTGAGCCATCTTCACCATCAATGGCATTGTTAAAAGGAAAAGAAGTTGTTCACTTCATTCCTCGCCATGATATCGAAGGTCAGCCGATGGAAGCAATCATGGATAACTTAACTTCTGCTTTTGATTCCCATTGCTAGGATGTGTTTATTTTCAAAAGCAGGACAATATTAAGTGAGCATACCAAACTGTATTGCTTAAAGTATTCGAAAAGGATGTCTATTGACGTCCTTTTTGTTTGTATGCAGATAGGTGTCAGGGGGTTTAGGGCATGTTTGTGACAACAGCAGGCAGGACAAATGAGAGTATGACCGCAAAAGCTAGAGCCATAGCCCTGGAGCTTAATGTGGATTTCATACCCAGGAAAAAAAGGTCAGTGTCAGGTATCCAGGAAATCGTGAAGGATGATTGCCTGGTAGTTGGCAAAGACCGTCTTGAACTTTTCCCGCTGGGAGCTGAGGAGCCTTTCTTTTTCCATCCGAATTCCGCTATGTTCCGAATCAAACGGTTAATGAAAGGGGAAAATGATCCTCTCATAGATGCAGCAAAACTGCAGGAAGGGATGAGTTTTCTTGATTGTTCGCTCGGTCTGGCTTCAGATAGTATCGTTGCGAGCTTTGTGGTAGGTGAGTCAGGATCTGTCACAGGTATTGAAGCAAGACAAGAGCTCGCATATTTGGTTAAAACTGGACTCAAAGCATGGGATTCAGGATATGAAGCCATCAATAAGTCGATGGCCAAAATAACAGTCATGCAAGATTATTCACTGGAGTTCCTCAAGTTGCAGGGAGATAAAAGCGTAGATTGTGTATATTTTGACCCAATGTTCGATGAATCGATATTAGAGTCAGATGGAATCAGGGGCCTGACTCACTTCGCTGTATATGATGGACTTACACAAGAAGTTATTGATCATGCGAAACGTGTTGCCAGGAAACGAGTAGTTCTGAAAGACCATTTCCGAAGCGGGCGATTTGATGAGTATGGCTTTAATGTATACAGAAGAAAAACAGCAAAATTCCATTTCGGAGCCATAGAAAAAGAATGAGGAATCACCTCATTCTTTTTGTATGTAACGAATTCTTCCACCCATTATTGAAACAATGAGAAGCCAATATCTCTCCGTGCCAAAAAATAATGCCTTACCTTCCACCGCATTTCAATTACGACTTAATCCGCAATTGCCAAATAGACAAAATAAGCAAGCATCAAAAAGCTGGCTGCTACGACGATCCATGTCATCTCCATATTATTGACCTCCCTTTTTCACTATCAGTAATGAAGCATCTACTATTTCCTTATTACCATTTTTGAAAAATCTGAAACCCTTTGCCCAATTTTACGTATAAACAAGTTATAATATCCTTAAGCAAATTTTATATATTATCACCAATTCAGGTGAATTCAACGCATAATTTTTTTAGACAAATGCTATTTAAAGCTTAATTATTTCTTATTTACATAAGGATGTGATCCACATGCCCGCATGGCTGCTTAAATCGCTCGTTGTCATGATTTCCATTGTCACTTTTGGGATGGTGTCTCCTGCCCAGGTGAATGGGTTCCTGACAACTACAGCTGAAAGATCAGAAAAGTCAACCTCTGCCGAAACAAGTTTCATTGATTCACTTGATGTACCCGAAGATGAGGAAGCGGAGAGGGACCTGTTCATTGACAGAGCAATGAGAGAAGCCGAACAACAATCTTTCCAGAAATTCGGAACAAAAATTGGTCCTGTAATTGAAGATGAATTCAGGCAAAGTATTTTGCCAAACATTGAAATGGCGATTGAAACGGTAGCTTTCCAGTATCCTGGTGAAAAGCTGAATTCTCTCCGTATCACAGAAATGCCTGGCGGCGGTGAGTCGGAGAAGATATTCCATATCACCGGAGACAATGGCAAGGACATTATCCGTTTCCACGTAAGGAGAGACCAGCCGCCGAAGGATGGTTTCTGGTTTAACTTCCATTACCATACTTATCATGATGATTTCCAGACCCATTATGAGCTAGGAAAAATATTTTGGGCGAAGAATACTCCGCCTAAGTGGAAAAGCTGAAGATAAGAATCGAAGGATTCCAAAAGCTGTGTTGATCAATAAAAATGTGAGAATCTCATTTATTTTGGCTGATTTAGGACTTAAATAAAGAAAAACGAAATAAGTTTTTATAGAGGCCCGGCTCATGCTGGGTTTTTCTATACAGCCTAAGAACCAAAAAATGGGAGGAACATCTAGAATGGCAGACATACTGCAAGGGTTTGTTGATACTTATGTCCAGTTTTTTAATTGGGATATGTGGGTCGAGGTTTTAACTGACCCTGTCAGCTGGGGGCTGATCGGGACACTCGTCATCCTTGAAGGGCTTTTATCTGCTGATAACGCCTTAGTGCTGGCTGTGATGGTGAAACATTTGCCAGAGAAACAGAGAAAAAGAGCTTTATTCTATGGACTGCTTGGTGCATATGCGTTCAGGTTCATCGCAATTGGGATAGGTGTATATTTAATCGAGTTCTGGTGGGTTAAAGTGATTGGCGCTGGTTATTTGGCCTGGCTGGCAATCAAATACTTTATCGAAAAGAAAAAAAGTGAGAATCGGGATAGCGGGGAAGTTGCTGGAATCAATCAGAGCGGCCTTCTGATCCGGTTGTTTGGTACATTTTGGGGTACGGTTGCCGCAGTGGAATTAATGGATATTGCATTCTCTGTGGACAGCGTTCTGGCAGCTTTGGGCATCAGTGAGGAAGTGTGGGTATTGCTTCTTGGCGGTATGCTGGGTGTCTTGATGATGAGAGGAGTTGCGGGAGTATTCCTTAGATTGATTGAGCGTATTCCAGAACTGGAGACGACTGCCTACATCCTGATTTTTATCATTTCCGCAAAAATGCTGGCTGGTGTTTTTGGAATCCATATAGAACATGCTTATTTCTTCATCCTGTTGCTGATCACTTTTACAGGAACCTTTGTCGTCCATTTCTTGAACAAGAAAAAAGCTGAAGTAAATGAGCAGCAAAAGAATGTCCAATGATGGAACAAGGAACGGATGCAGGTCTGTTCCTTTTTTTTATTCTATATTTAAAAACAATCGAACGCGAAACCTACTTTTCGTGATACTCAGAAAGCTCTCTTGCTGCCCTCCTGACAAATAAGAATATACAGGCAAATACTACATATATGAGTAAATAGATGCCTGTGAAGTAAAGTATGGGGGAGGCTGCTGGCATGATTAAGAGGGAGAAAATAAGTGAATAAAATAATAAATCAAACAAAACGAGACCACCAGAGCTCATAGCCTGGCTGACTTTCCGCAATTCGAGCTGCAAATCTTCAACAGGCTCTCTTTTATAAATAAAGCGCATGTAAGTTCACCTTCCAGATCCAAGTATTCATCTATATGCATGGACAGGAATAAGGGTGAAATCCAGGAATTATAAACTTTCTTGAAACTTTTGTTAAACTAGTCCGTACTGCAATTACAAGCCTAAATAGACGTTTTACTATGTACGTTATGATAATGGGTATAATCAGCCAATTTGAATCATTATTTTTAGTCTATCGTCCTCAGCGGGAAGTGATTTTATGTATTCACATGTGAACCAAATAATAATACATCCATTGCCTGTTACATATGACAACTGGCTGGACCTGATAAAAACCACTGCAAGAGAGCGGCCATTTTACAAAAAAGACGGTGCCTTCACACATATCGGCCAGGTCACTGCCAAGTTCATCGGCATTCCTCATGATGAAGATGAGTATTATAACCAATTGTATGACTATGTTCACTCGAACGGGCTGATTTTATTAAGCGAATCTTCACTAAATCATTCACTTGATCACTTTCGATTTAAATCAATCGAAAAAATTAGCAAATTTAGCGGAGAACAAACTTTACCAATAAAACGCTTTGTGGCACTCATAGACCAAGAAAATTTACTGCCATCCTTTGATAACTTCATGATCAATAGACAAATAAGGGATGCTGCTGTTAAAATGACCGAATTGTATTTAAGAACTGAAAAAGGCGGCCTTGAGAGCCAGGAGTTCATTTCAATTCTTAATGATGTCATAGCATGGTTCTTTTACAATTTGAATCACCATCTAAAGAAAGCTAATCCCGAAGGTGATATGCCTGCATTCCTCTGGTATGGAAACTACAGGAAAAGTCATCAGTACCTGTTATACTTTTTGATACAACTTGGGTGCGATTTGGTTACCTTCACACCGGCGGGAAATGATGTATTAGCGATCACGGGGCCGGATAGGCTGAAAGCCTTTGTCCATATTTTCCCGGAGACAGGTATTCCAAAGCCGTTTCCAATGGAAAAGAGTAAGCAAACCTCGACGGTAGCATACCGGGCATCAAAGGACATTGAAAAACTCCTAAACTACGATGGAACGATTTTTTATAAACCATGGCAGTTAAGAGAATACGTACCTGATGCCGTTACCCTGAAGACAACGTATGATGAATTGTTTTTAGTTGCCAGGGAAAAGGCGATGATCAGGCCATATTTTGAAGTGAAAAACAAAAGAGTTAAGGTTCCTGCCTTGTTTGCAAAAATTAATGGCGTCTCCAGTAATCGCCGTGAATATTGGAACCGCCTCCATAGATTGATTTTTCAGGAAAATACCTATCTCGTTAAAAGTCTTCCATTTTCTAAGGGTGCAAACAATGATTTCCGATTCCATTATCATAAGTCCCAGGACAATGACGGATTGCTCAATCCGGAAAAGATGACAGGGGCCCGATACTGGAAGTACAGCCACCTGCCTTCAGGTCTTCAAAAGGGTCTTGCTTCTGCAATCAGGAATATATGTGCAAACCCAAAACTGAAGCCGCGGAATAGTGAGAAAGAGGATGATGTCAAGGTCTATTTGTTTAACCAGTCAATGCAGATACCGCCATTCATTTTAAAAATGCTGCAGAAATACGATTACTCCCAGAATGTGCCTAAGCTGATCATTTTTAACAACCAGCTCAATGGATCGCTAACCAGGCAAGATGCTGCCCTCCTGTTGTTATTAAATCAATTTGGTATTGATTTAGTGGTTTATAACCCGGCTGGTCAAAGTGATATAGAAAATTACATCGACGATAGCGAATTTGTATCCCACTGGCTTGATGATGTTGTTTTTGAACAAGAGATAAAGGAACCTTCCGCTATAAAAAAAGTAATCTTTCAAGGCATTTTAAAAATCCTAAGGAGAGATTAAGCCGATGAATCCTAATCACGACCGGAATGTGAGCCCGTTAATGGACAATTCGAAGGGACTGTTGAGTGAAGAGGCGGTTAACGATATACAGTTGGCGATGAGAAATGAACCCGAGGTGCAGAAGCTGGCACGGAGCATTGATGAATATGATATCATCCAAATTCTTGAATACGGGAAGGAGCCAGCTGTTGAGATCTCCCGTTTTTCGGATCAAATCCTTGCTGTAATGCGGACGAACAATGTAAAGCAATTTGGACAATTACTTTTGCAGCTGGGCAGGGTTATGGAACGTTTTGACATAAGTGATTTTGAAAAAAACTCTGGAGGACTGATCAGCAAGCTATTCAAGAAACGGGAAAAGACGCTTGATAGGCTGTATAGCAAATACCAGTCGATAGGAATAGAAATGGAACAGATCTATGTGAAAATTTCTGCATACCAGAGTGAGATGGCAGAAACAGCGACTATGCTAGAACGACTGTATGAACAGAACATCCAATATTACCTGCTGCTTGAAAAATATGTGGCGGCTGCAGAGCTGAAGCTGAATGAATTGAAAACAAACAAGCTTCCGCAGCTTGAACAAAATGCTTTGAATGGTGATCAAATATTTTCGATGGAACTAGATTCCTTGCGCAATGCGATTGAGCTCCTGGAACACAGAATATTTGACCTTGGAATGGCAAGAATCATCGCTCTGCAGACTGCACCGCAATTAAGGCTGCTTCAAGGTGGGAATGCGAAGCTCATTGGCAAAATCAATTCGGCATTTATAACCACCATTCCAATTTTTAAAAAAGGGCTGATTCAGGCGGTAGCAGCAAAAAGGCAAAAACTAGCGGCTGAATCAATGAAAGAGCTCGGCCGGCGCACGAATGAAATGATGGTTCATAATGCCCGGAACATTGCCGGTCAAAGTATTGAGGTTGCCCGTTTATCGGGTTCACCTGGGATCAAGATTGAGACGATACAGGAATGCTTCAACATTATTCTGAAGGGAATGCAGGAAATAAAGACAATCGAAGAAGAAAATAGGCGTCTCCGTGAAGAAGGGGAACAGCGCTTAAAAGAGTTACAGAAAAACTTTAAGAATAGTAAGCAGAAATAATTGCTTCAAGCCTGATTGACTCATCCGAACTGTTTTGGATGAGTTTTTTTGTGGTTAAGGAATTTATTAAAGTTATTGAGTTGTGGATAACTCTCTGAAGTTTTCTTAATCCAGCTCCAGCGCCTAGCCCCTCGAGTGCCGATCATCATGAAATTCGACAGTACCTTCCTGAAATTCTCAGCCAGCAGGCAAGCGATCATATGTTATAATTTTTAGTAGATTACTATAAGGAAATTCCCTCGTAAAAATCAACTCGCCAACTCAATTTACATCTTCGGAAAAACACTTCAGGAAAGGGGATAATAAATGCGAAAGGTTTATCAAATATTCGTTGTTATCATACTTTCCTTTACAATGCTCGGCAGCTCCAATGCTAATATGGACGGCATTTTTCTATATGAATATCCTAAACAATCCCTGCTCTATGAATCACTCCAGCCTGATAACGCAAGGCTTGCTGGTAAATTGATTGTTCTGCCGGAAAAGGATTTTGACCAGGCAGAAGCTGCTATGATCATAAAAAGACTTGCGAGCCTTCCGGAAAGCATGATTCAAAAAGCTGTAGACACCAATATTAAAGTGAAGTTATTTGAAGGAAGTTTGACAGATAATCCAACAGCAAGCCATTTGAAGGGGATTGTTCCCAGAGGATATACAACTGAAAAGACATGGGATCAGGTACCCGGGATTGGCGGATCAAGAACCGTTCTTGTGAAAATTGGCAGCAGTGAAAAGGGAAAGGGTCACGGTTCTGTCAATCTTGAGCTGCATGAATTTGCGCACTCACTTGACCGCCATGTTTATGACGGAATCAGGCACGAGGAAAGGTTCCAGGAAATCTGGAAGCGTGAAAGCCGTCTGCTTTTCCCTGGCCGTGCCTATTTCCTTGATTACCCTGAGGAATACTTTGCTGAAAGCTTTGCAATGTTCTATATTGGCGGACTGCCGGCCAAACTCCTTAAGGAGGCCGCGCCGCAAACATATCAATATATCGAAGGCCTCAAATAGGCCTTTTTCCTATTTATTGCATTTAGGCAGGAAATATGGAATCACACAGCAAAGTAATAAGAGAATTCAAAATAAGGATATATCCTTCCACCATTGTTGATTAATTTGCTAAAATAAGAAAAAGAAATTGAACGATTTGAAGGGCAGGGAGATTCATGAAACAATATCTAGAACTTTGCGAACATGTATTGAAGACTGGGGTAGAAAAAGAAGACCGTACAGGAACTGGAACAATCAGTACTTTCGGCTACCAAATGCGCTTTAACCTCCAGGAGGGATTTCCGCTGCTCACCACAAAGAAACTCCACTTGAGATCAATCATCCATGAACTTTTATGGTTCCTGAATGGCGATACGAACGTGAAATACCTTCAGGAAAATGGAGTGCGTATATGGAATGAATGGGCAGATGAAAAAGGGGAGCTTGGACCGGTCTATGGCAGTCAGTGGAGATCATGGACAGGTGCGGATGGAGAAACTGTCGACCAGATTACGGAATTGATCCATACTATAAAAACCAATCCTGATTCAAGAAGAATGATTGTCAATGCTTGGAATGTGGCTGAAATCGATAAAATGGCCCTTCCGCCTTGCCATTGCATGTTTCAGTTTTACGTCGCTGATGGCAAGCTTTCCTGCCAGCTGTATCAGAGGTCGGCAGATGTATTCCTTGGCGTGCCATTCAACATCGCTTCCTATGCCTTGCTGACATTGATGGTCGCTCATGTCTGCGACCTTGAGCCTGGCGAGTTCGTCCATACTTTTGGGGATACTCATATATACATGAACCACTTGGAGCAGGTTAAACTGCAGCTCACACGGGATCCCAAGCCATTGCCGCAGATGAAAATCAACCCTGAAGTCAAGTCAATATTTGATTTTAAATACGAAGATTTCGAGCTGGTCAACTATGAGGCACATCCACATATCAAAGGGGTGGTCAGTGTATGATATCGCTAATTTGGGCAATGGATGAAAATCGGGTCATCGGATACCATAATCAGCTCCCATGGAGGCTCCCGGAAGACTTAAAGTTTTTCAAGCGTGTAACGATGGGGCACCCAATCATGATGGGAAGAAAAACGTTCGAGTCAATTGGCAAGCCACTTCCTGGGAGAGAAAATATCATCATAACCCGTGATGAAAGCTACCAGAAGGATAGCTGCACAGTCATGAACTCCATCCAAGATTTCATGGCTTATGCAAAGGGAAAAGAAGAAGAGATTTTCGTCATTGGCGGCGCAGAGATTTTTAAGGAAGTTTTGCCAGATGCGGATAAGCTGTACTTAACCATGATCCATCATCAGTTTGAAGGAGACACCTTTTTTCCGGTTTTTGACATCGAAAAGTGGGAGCTAGAATCAAGGGAAATCGGACCGAAGGATGAAAAAAATCCCTACGATTATGAGTTTCTGATTTATAAGCGTAAGTAAGAAATACAGTCACTTTAACAGAAGCTTTGTTAGTATACAGAAGGAGGTGGAATGAGAACATTCCACCTCCTTTATCTATATTTCTGCACAAATTACATATAGTCTCAAAACATTAAATCCAGTATAATGACAACAGAATAACCTTAGGAGGAAACAATGCTTCGATTAATTGCGTGTTTTTTGTATATGGGTGGTTATCTTGTTTACACCATACCCAGGCTTTCACGATTAAAGAGATTGCCGGAAGATTTGAAACCAGAAGTTAAAAAGCACCTGATTCATCAGACGCCAAAAAAATGGTCTAAAACATTCATGGCACTTACAGGATCAGAGGTGGAGGTAATTGGACTTCATCATATACCTGAAGGACCAGTGTTATTTGCCAGTAACCATGAAGGCAATTTCGACATACCCGTTCTTATTGGGTCCATTGAAAAACCTTTTGGCTTCATTTCGAAAATTGAAGTGAAGAAGGTCCCGGTTTTATCCTCCTGGATGGAAGCGATTGAATGTGTCTTTATTGACAGAAAAAGTCGTGAAAAAGCGGCTGGCTCCATTATGTCAGGGGTGGACCTTTTGAAGAAAGGGAATTCATTGGTGATTTTTCCAGAAGGAACGAGAAGCAAGGGTGGCCCTGTAGGTCTTTTTAAAGCAGGAGGCTTCCGTCTTGCCAAAGATTCCGGGGTTCCGATCGTGCCGGTCTCAATCCAGGGCACCGCTGATGTATTTGAAAAAAACGGACGCTTTGTCAAACCTGCAAAAATAAAAGTGATTATTAGTCCACCGGTTTACAGCCGGCAATATAAGGATAAAGAGCTGATTTCTCTTGCTGAAGACATAAGGGATATAATCATCCAATGCCGTAATGCAAAACGGATTGCCTCATAATCAGCATTTAAGGCTTTTTTCTCAAACTTTATGCTATGGAATTTAATATTGGATTGAATTACCTTTATTTCTTCGTAAAGTAGGCGCTTTTTATGAGAAAAGAGCATGCAAACTTAATACCGACCTCAAAATGGTATATATTACGTTAGAATCAGCTTTAGGATTTTAACGACAATCTTTTCGAAAACAGCCTTCATTTAAATGTCAACAGCCCCTGCTCTTTATCGCAGGGGCTGCTTTTATTGAAAATGGCTGGATGATGTTATGGAGTTCTTATTCGAATTGTGCCAGGCTTTTCATCATTTGGGTGAATTCTGCAGGTATGCAAAAATCATCTGGTTTAAAGTTGTCGCGAATCCACTTTACCATTTCCAGCGGACTATTGAAGTACTCTCCGCTTGTATCACTTTTGCGAATCATGTAGCGCCCGTTGTCCTCATCAAGTGTAACCTCTACCGGTAAAGCTCCGTCATAACTGTTTAATGAAAATTCCATTTCATTCCCTCCAGCGTATTTTCGTTATTATATGTTATTTTACTACCATTTTATTCAACATGAAAGCCTAAAATTTTAAATATTTAAAAAATTCAATACATAGTGAAATTTCATGTTATAATGGAAAAATTAATATTTTGGAAAGTGAGGGTGACAAAATGGAACAAGAAACAGTGAAGAAAAAATGGGTGAGTGTAGAGGATATCCTTATTGCTTATCGGCATCTCAAAGAGGTTGTTGCCCACACTCCATTGCAATTGAACCAGCGATTATCTGAAAAATATGAAGCAGATATTTATTTGAAGCGTGAGGATCTACAGCATGTCCGCTCTTTCAAGCTGAGGGGCGCTTATTATTCAATGAAGTTATTATGGGAAGAAGGGCTTGATAATGGTGTAGTTTGCGCGAGTGCCGGCAATCATGCTCAAGGTGTAGCATATGCTTGCCGGCAGCTTGGTGTGAACGGGAAAATTTTTATGCCGGCGACAACGCCTGGCCAAAAAATCAGCCAGGTTGAAATGTTTGGGCGAGAGTACGTCGACATCATCCTGGTCGGTGATACCTTTGATGATTCTTACCGGGAGGCGCGGGAATGTGCTGAACAGGAAGGAAGGGAATTCATCCACCCTTTCGATGATGAAAAGGTGATTGCTGGACAGGGAACTGTTGCAGTTGAGATTCTTAATGATTGTCAGGAATCTGTTGATTTTATTTTCGCCAGTATTGGTGGCGGAGGTTTGATGGCAGGGTTGAGTACATATATAAAAAGCGTATCACCGACGACCACCTTAGTGGGAGTCGAGCCCAGCGGTGCAGCATCCATGAGGGCTGCTTTTGAAGAAAATAGTGTTATTCCCCTAAAAGAAATCGATACATTCGTAGATGGTGCTGCAGTAAAATGTGTAGGCAGCAAGACATATGAAATTTGCAGAGAAAATGTTGATAGACTTGTTGCAGTTCCTGAAGGGAAAGTATGTACTTCTATCCTGGAGCTATATAATGAGCATGCAATTGTGACTGAACCCGCAGGTGCCTTGCCCATTGCAGCACTGGATCTTCTAAGGGATGAGATAAAAGGGAAGTCAGTGGTATGTGTCATTAGCGGAGGAAACAATGATATCAGCAGGATGCAGGAGATTAAAGAAAGATCTCTTCTCCATGAGGGCTTGCTGCATTACTTTATTGTCAATTTTCCACAGCGTGCAGGTGCGCTGCGCGAATTCCTCGATGATGTACTGGGACCCGGGGATGATATCACAAGGTTTGAGTACACAAAAAAGAATAATAAGGAAAGCGGTCCAGCACTTGTCGGAATCGAATTGAAGAATAAGCATGAATATCAAAGACTGATCGCCAGCATGGAGAACAAAGGTTTTGCCTTTATGGAATTGAACAAGGACAATCAGCTGTTTAATTTACTGGTATAATATTTATAATAGATAATTAAGGATAGATGTTATAAAATAAGAAATGTCACACTTCGTCAGATTACGGAGTCCTTTGTGAATTTCTTATGAACTTTCACGGCATTCCTCCACTTTGGGGAGTAAAAGTACTATAATCATAGTAGATTTACAATATGAAAAGGAGATGTTGATATGTTATCTAACATCGGAGTTCCTGGATTAATCTTAATCCTTGTCTTAGCACTCATTATTTTTGGACCTAAAAAGCTTCCAGAGATCGGCCGTGCATTTGGCCAGACGCTTCGCGAATTCAAGAAGTCGACTCGTGAATTGACAAGTGATGTTATGGAAGAATTTGAAGAAGAAAAGAAAGAAATTACGAAAGCTACTAAATAAGGTGTAAGATGCTTTTGTCTTACACCTTTTTTCTTAAAAAGGTTTGTAAATGACAGGCTTTAATCAAGAAGTGCACCAAACGGAATTGGCAGGGGATAGTTATATGGAAGATAAAGAATTAAATCTGGTGGATCATCTCGATGAGCTGCGGAACAGACTGATCATTTCGGCAGTTGCATTTATTATTTTCTTTGGCTTAGGATTTTTCTATGTTAAAGATATATATAACTTTTTTGTCCGCGATTTGGACGTAAAGTTAATAGTCTTAGGTCCAAGTGACATCGTATGGATTTACTTCATGCTTGCCACCATCATCGCGATAGCTGGTACGATTCCTGTATTGGCCACACAGATTTGGCTTTTTGTCAAACCAGCGCTCAGGCCGATTGAACGGAAAATATCACTTTCTTATATCCCGGCTTTATTCTTGCTGTTCATTGTTGGCCTTGCTTTCGGCTACTTTGTGATTTTTCCTACAGTATTGAACTTCCTTGTAGAACTTAGCGGAGATATGCTTGTAACCAACTTTACGGCGGAAAAGTATTTCAAGTTTATTATGAATATGACCCTACCATTTGGAGTGCTGTTCGAATTGCCGGTTGTCGTCATGTTCTTGACTTCCCTGGGAGTCATTAATCCTTACGTTTTAGTAAAGGTCAGAAAATATGCTTATTTTATATTGATTGTGATTTCAGTCATCATTTCACCGCCTGATTTCATGTCGGATATCCTGGTTACGATTCCGCTCCTGGTTTTATATGAAATCAGTGTAAACTTGTCTAAATTTGTTTACAAACGGAAGCTTAAAAAGGAAAAAGAGTGGCAAGAGCAATATGGTGATATGGAAGAGGAAAGCGACGAGGAATCATCCTTGTAAAATGAATCAAAACGCATTCAAACGTGTGGACCTTCCACACGTTTTTTGTATTCACAGGCTCACGAAATAACAAAAAAAATTATATATATCCGCGTAAACAGACACATTTCGAGCAGCATTTAGGGTATAATATAATCAAACGGGTATAAAAGAGGATTGATATTTTGCTATTCAAAAGCCTAGAGTTCAAAAATGTTGTTGGACAGAAGGTTAAAGTCGTGGATATTCCTGTGTTGGAAGAAGAGAGCACCTATTATTTTATGATCCAAGTCCGTTTGCAAACTTTTATAACAGCAATCTACCAGGAAAGAAACGCAAAAAAGTTTTATTCTTTTAAAGAGTATTTAAAGAGAGTTATGAAGTGGCCGGATTATGAGCAGTTATTCCAATGTGCTGAATTAAAAAATAACGCCTGAAGATTCATTTTTGAAGCGCCTCCACAAAGGCGCTTTTGTTCTTTTTACAGGGTTTTTTGAATGTAAATAATTTTCTTTGCATCTGAGAATAGGTATAATAGTCATAGTGCAGTGCTTTTGATAGGGATGTGAATTTATGACTAAAATCAAAATTGTAACTGATTCTACTTGTGACTTGAATGATGAACTCATCAAAAAGTGGGGGATTATTGTTGTCCCTTTATCAATTTCTATTAATGGTGAAAACTACTTAGATAGAGTGGATATCAGTCCAAAGGAATTTATGGAAAAGATGAAAGCCTCTCCTGATTTGCCAAAGAGCTCCCAGCCGCCTGCCGGTGAGTTTTTGAAGGTGTATGACGAGCTGGCCGCGGATGGTTTTGAAATCATTTCTATACATATGACAGGCGGTATGAGCGGTACGGTGCGTTCGGCAGAAAGTGCCGCCCAGATGACCAGTGCAAAGGTAAATGTGGTTGATTCCCGCTTTATTTCGAAAGGGTTAGCCTTTCAAGTTCTTGAGGCTGCGCAGATGGCCGCTGCAGGTAAAACAGCTGATGAAATAGTAGCAAGACTAGATGAGATTAGAAAACAGACTCGTCTTTTTGTCGTCGTTGATACCCTTGAGAATTTGGTCAAGGGAGGGCGAATTGGCAAAGGAAGAGCAATGATCGGCTCATTATTGAATATTAAACCGATCGCCTCACTCGAAGGAGGAGAATATACTCCTGTCTCTAAAGCTAGAAGTCATTCGCAAGTTGTAAAATACCTTAGAAACCAATTTGCCGCAGATACAGAAGGGAAAACCATTAAAGGGGTAGGACTTGTTCATGCGGAAGGAGAAGGACTGGCCGAGAAAATAAAGTCTGCCGTTATTGAAACTTCTGGATATGATGACTTTTCCATCGAAGAAACGACACCAATTGTAAGTACTCACACGGGTCCTGGTGCTATTGGGTTCATGTATTATTTTGAATAGGCTCTTTTCTCAAACTTTGTTGCTATTGACTGCAAAGTAGGATTAAATGACCCATGTTCCTTCACAAAATTAAAGCTAATTATGAGAAAAGGGCTTGCACACTTAATTCCAAACTACATAATGGCTTATTATCAAGTTAAAATCTGCTTTAGGATTTTAACAACAATCTTTTCGAAAACAGCATTTGAATAAAATAATGAAGTGATAGATCCTGAAGTGTATAACTTCAGGACTTTTTTATGCCCTTTCCCTTGAAATTTATTGCGTACACCATGATAGCTGGGCAAAGTTATTTAAATATACAGGATAATTATGAAGTTGTGTCGAATATTTTCAACAATTCACTTTAGGATAGAACGGAATGTGACAATGAAATTATGAAACTGAATGTTAAGAACCTGCCATTATTTAAAAAAATATTAATGTTTTCATTTATGATCACAACGATCGTAGTAGTGTCGATAACGGGGACAAGTTTCTACCTGCAGTCGAAACAATTGAAGAGTCAAATGGCTGACAAGGTTGAAGGAGTCGCAGGAATTTGGTCATCTACACTGGATCCTGAAGATATTAGAAAGGCAAATGAGTTTCGCGATGAGTCTAACCCTTCCGTCAAGCGGCTGGAAAAACTCCTGACGATGGTGGGCGACAAAAGTGCTTCATTCCTTGGGGCTTATATTATTCTGCCTGAGGAATATCCAAATCAGAAAGTTTACATCTTGTCCGCATCCGATATTTATAAGGCGTACTCTTTCGATTCTCTAATGTTCTATGATGCAGGTGAAGAATTTATAAGTGCATATCGAAATACCCGGGAAAAGAAGAAAATATCGAGTACGGAAATCTTCACCGATCAATACGGTTCCTGGATTTCATCCTTCGCCCCAATCACTGATAACAGTGGAAATGTGGTGGCCATTCTTGGAATAGATGCAAAGGCTTCCATAATTAAGGAAAATCAAATGGAAATCCTTATGCTGTTATTATTGGAGATGGCCGCCATTTTGGCTATTGTCTATGTAATACTGAATTGGGGCCTTAAGAAGGTCATGAAACCAGTTGATGACTTATTCTTTGGCATTAAGGAAATCAGTTCTGGCAATTTCACCGTCAAGCTGCCTGTTCACGATCAATCAGAGTTAAGTTTATTGAGTGAAAAATTCAATGAGATGGCTTCTCAGCTCTCGCAGCTATTCGATAGGGTTTCAGCCGCCTCAAAGCAACTCGGCCAACCACCGCTGGAGGATAAGGAATCGCTTTTGTTAGAGGAAGCGATTAACACAATGGAGGATATATTTGAACGCACAAAGGTACAGCAGGAGCTCCAGCGGGCAGAGAAAATGAACGCAATCGGCCAGCTGGCTGCTTCTGTAGCTCATGAAATCAGGAATCCTATGACTGTCGTGAAAGGTTTTTTGCAAATCTTCCTTTCTAAAGATATGACTGAGGAAGATCATATGTATTTAAAACTTATGATTGAAGAATTGAACAGGGCGGAGACAATCATAAATGACTATTTGAGTCTGGCAAAACCCGATGTTGGGAAGCTTGAAATCATCGATGGCAGCGAGATGACGGAGCAGGTCATGGATTTGATGAGTTCTTACGCGATGATGTCAAAAAACATTTCCATGCACACTGAAATTAAGGATCAGGTAAAAATCAGGGGCAATAAAAGTGAATTAAAACAAGTGCTCATCAATATTTTAAAAAATGGTATTGAGGCGATGGGGGATGGCGGAAGGCTTAGCGTGACACTGGAAAAGCAAGGGGATTTCGGTGTGTTTATCATAAAAGATACAGGCATTGGCATGACTGCGGAGGAGCTTTCAAGACTTGGTACGGCTTTTTATTCGTTTAAAGAACGCGGTACAGGCATGGGGTTGATGGTTTGTTACCAGATTGTTGAAAGGATGAAAGGTCAAATCAAGGTTTCAAGTAAAAAAGGAGAAGGTACCACTTTTGAGATTATGGTCCCGTTATTAATGGAAAGCCCTGAGTAATATTCGGGGCTTTTTAAAATTTTGCCATTATTTTCAAAGCCCCAAATATAATTTATAAAGGAGGTGTCCGGACTTTGGTGAAAAAAGTGCTTTTCTTTAGTGATTTTGGGATAGATGACAATATTGCTGTATTATATGCGTTCTTTAATAAAGATATAGATTTGGTTGGCGTCGTTGCCGATTACGGAAATGTATCAAAACAAGATGCGCTGCGAAATGCCGCTTATTTGCGGAAGCTGACTGGGAGAAGTGATGTTCCAGCTTTTGCAGGTGCAGAATTGCCGCTGACAGGAGATCCGCCTGAATATGTACCAGACGTTCATGGCAGTGAAGGTCTTGGACCAATCATCCCTGATATAGAGGCGGACTATACTCTGGGAAACTTCCATGGCATACAGGAAATAATCGAACTGAACCCGGATGAAATCATTATTGTGAATGTAGGCAGGCTATCATCACTGGCAGCTGCTTTCATTCTTTATCCGGAAACCATGAAAAAAGTAAAGGATTTTTACATTATGGGTGGTGCGTTCAACGAACCGGGAAATGTGACTCCAGTGGCTGAAGCTAATTTCTATGGAGATCCATACGCTGCAAATATTGTATTGAGCCAGGCAATCCCACCTGTGAAAATTATTCCGCTTGATGTAACAAGCGGAGCGATTGTGACACCTGCCTTGATCAACGAGCTTGATGAGTACTACCAATCTATTGGGAGTGAAGTAGGAAAGCTGGTGAAGCCAATGTTTGATTATTACTACAAGTTTTATAAGCAGAGGAATCCTGAATTGACGGGAGCTCCCCTTCACGATGTTCTTACACTATGGGCGTTAGTAAAAGAAGATCATGTGGCTTCCCTCGAAATTCCTGTTAAAGTTGTTGTGAACAAAGGAGAGGCATATGGGCAGAGCATCGGAGATTTTAGGAACACAATTAATAAAGCGGATTATCCAGTACATAAAGTAGCTGTTAACTTTAGCTATACAGAGTTCATTAAAGATTTTTTTACAACGATGAAAAATTCAAATTCACACAATGGCACAGGGTAAATAATGATTATTTCACACTTCTTTCATACCTTTTTCTTTCTTCTCTCAAATGCGTCTGCTAGAATTGTCTATGGACATTATTCGAAAGATTGCAGGTGATGATTTTGAAAAAGGTTTACGCTATTCTTATGCTTTCAGCAGTTATCATTTTTGCTGCGGGATGTGGTGACAGCGGTCTAAAGGATGCGAAAAATTATCCTATAGAGGATTTTACTTTCACGAATCAAAATGGGGAATCAGTAAGTAAGGCGGATCTTAAAGATAAAGTCTGGGTTGCCAGCTTTATTTTCACAAACTGTGCGGATGTGTGCCCGCCAATGACAGCCAATATGGCGAAACTTCAGGATATGATGAAAGAAGAAGGGCTCGAGGATGTCGAGATTGTTTCCTTTAGTGTAGATCCTTCTGTCGACAGTCCTGAGGTACTAAAAGAGTATGGCAATAAGTTCAATGTTGATTTCACGAACTGGTCTTTCCTTACAGGTTATTCACAAGAGGAAATAGAAAAATTCGCGCTTGAAAACTTCAAGACTCTTGTCAAGAAACCGGAGACAGGGGATCAGGTGATCCATGGGACAGATTTTTATCTTGTCGATCAAAACGGGGACATGAGGAAATATTATACTGGACTGAAGGAAGTACCGTTTGAACAAATAATTGAAGATATTAAAACACTCCAATAGGCCGCATTTTGTGGCCTGTTTTATTTAGGTCAAGGAATAAGCCTCTCCAGGTTGAACAAATTATAAGGAACATTCGGCGCTGTTAGTACGTTGCAGTTACAGCTTGCGAGAATAAAGACGGCTGAAATAAGTGCTTATGTAACCCTGAAAAGGGCATTAAATGATATAATGAATATACTTTTAAAGGCAGGTGATTAATATTGTTGAAGAAATTCACCTTACTTTATATAGTGCTGGCGATGATATTAGGATCCTGCAGCCAGTTTGAAAATTTTCAAAAAGGGAACTTCAATAAGGTCAAGGAAACAGGCATGGAACTAAAGGAAGCATTGCCGACTTCCTTCTTCCCGAAGGATTTGCATATTGTTGCTGCGGGGGATTCGCTTACCCAGGGCGTAGGAGACAGCACAGATACGGGTGGATATATCCCATACCTTGCTGAGCAGCTTGAGGCAGAAAAGACAATAAAGAATGCGAATTTCGAAAATTTCGGTGTGAGAGGGAACAGGACAGACCAGCTTCTGGAAAGGCTGAAAAACAAAGATATACAATCTTCTGTAAAGGAAGCTGACCTGGTTATCTTAACAATCGGCGGGAATGATCTGATGAAAGTTGTGAAGGAGAATTTTTCCAGTCTTAAACTAAACCATTTTGAGACAGAACAAAAGTTGTTCGCAAAACAGCTGCAGGAAATCTTCCTGGCCATCAGAAATCAAAATCAGGAAGCTCCAATCGTATTGGTCGGACTCTATAATCCGTTTTACAACTGGTTTGCGGATGTAAAGGAAATGAATCAAATAGTGGATGAATGGAATGCTCAAAGTCTTTCAATAGTAGAGCAGGATGGGAATGCTTACTTTGTCGACATTCATGATATTTTCCTCAATAATGAAGAAAACCTGTTATACACTGATTATTTTCATCCAAATGACCTGGGATACCAATTAATGGCTGACAGGATTTATGAAATCCTTGATGAACAGGTCATTGACTCGATGTCTAACTAAGGTAATGAGATTGGGAAGAGGAGTTACAAAGATTTATGACGAAAAATAAATGGAAAATCAGTTTTTTTATTCTATTGGGTATCGTGGCTGCAGCTATCCTGTTGGTTTGGTTCCTCATTGCTTCACCAGTTGAGGAATCTAAACCACAACCAGGAACGAGTGGAGCTGGTACGGATGATGTTGCATTTAATGTATCGACCAACAAACGTGATTTAAACAGGGTGATCAACCATTACTTAGAAGAGGAAGCAAAAAATAGTCAGATTGATTATCAAGTATTGCTGACAGATGAGGTTGAGTTATATGGGACGCTTCCGCTCTTCAGTCAAGAGCTGGAATTGCGTCTGACCTTTGAGCCTCAGGCATTGAAGAATGGTGATTTAATCTTGAAACAGAGAACAATTTCTGTGGGGAGGCTCAACCTTCCTGTATCAACTGTACTTAAATTTGTCCGGGACAGCTACGATATGCCGGATGCTGTGAATATCCAGCCGAAGGAAGAGAGAGTATACGTATCAATGGAGAGGCTGAAGCTGAAAAGTGATATCAAGGTCCGGGTAAATGAATTTGATTTGAAAAAGGACAACATCAAATTTACTCTGCTTGTTCCAGCGGATTAAGAAGGTACTCTTACGGGTGCCTTCTTTTTGCTTAGTACTTGAATGCCAGGGTGAAAGACAGTGGAATACTAATCCTTAAAAAACGAGAATGGTCGGTTTGAATAAGGATTGGAAAATGGTCAGTTAGCAGCAAAAAGTCAGGCCGGTCGCCCGGCCTTTTCACCCTTGCAATACAATTACTTCAATTGGGGGTTCTCCTTTAGCAGTACCTAATGCGACAATCGTGTAGGCATTGTTTGGTACCAATTTAACATCCGGGATGGTAACGACCGTGTTCTTAGTGCCTGCGACTTTAGCTTCCAACGTAACGGTCATTGGATTCAAGGCCAGATAAGTTGTTGCCTGTTTATAGGATACGTTCGGGAATATGACATCCCCATTTTCCCCTGTTATATCTACAGCCGGCGCGTCGGGAGAAAGGTGTATAAATCTAGCTTTTGTTTCTCCTACCGGGGTTTGCGGGTTGTCTTCAAATGTAAGCAGCCTTAGGTTCTTAGCCGGCCCGGCAATGGCAGCTGTGTAAATCCTCCCTGGTTCGACCATAATCTTTTTGCTGATCACAGTAGAAACACTTTCACCTGCAGGATATATGTCGATCTGATATTTCCCTGGCGGAAGCTGCATATGGCTGCTGTTGTTTTTATAGCTGAAGTCGCGGACAACTCGGCTGCCATTTACATAAATATCAACATCCTTTACCGGCGGGGAAGCATGCAAAAAGCGTACCATGGATGGTAATGTGTTGGATGGACTAGCCTGAATAGCAGGGGAGCGCATTAACTGGACAGCTTTATTTAGATTTCGCAGGTGCTTGTGGTAATACATGACGTGCAAATTTGGATCAAGGTATTTATAGTAATTAGCCAAAAGATCATACATGGCCGCTTTATGAAGGTAATCATTCTGGTTCCTGATGGACATACCCCTCACTCCTAAATTTATTGAATGCTCAAATGTAAAATATGCAAATTGGGCGCAAGAGGTGCGAATCAGTGTCAGTTGTTAAAGAAAAATTTAGAATAAGTCTTTACATGAGGAATGTTTTTCCATATACTATAACTAATTAAAAGAGAGGCAGGTGGAGTGTAATGAGCAGGATGTTAAATGTATTGATGTTGGATGTTACTTATTGCACGGCCCCCTAACCTAAGCGGATCAACTGACTAATAAGTCTTTTTTCTCCATGCTTTTGAAACCACGGGCTGTGCATGCCTGTGGTTTTTTATATTACGGAAAGCAAAATGGAGGAAAAGAGAATTGAAGAATTTTGAAAATGTTGGTATGACGACTGAATTGAACAGTCATTTTAATGAAAATTATCCTGACGGAATCAAGCTCGGCAGGGTAGCGTTAGAGCATAAGCATAGTTACCGGGTGTGGCTGGAAGATGGAGAATACCTCTGTACTCTAGCTGGCAAATTGACATTTAATGCAATCAGCCGGGAAGACCTTCCGGCGGTCGGTGACTGGGTTGCTGTACAAACTTCTCCAGGTGAAATGCGAGGGTTAATTAAGGGCATTCTGCCGCGTAAAAGCAAGTTTTCTAGAAAGGCTGCCGGGCAAATTACCGAAGAGCAAATTGTAGCAGCGAATGTTGATACAGTGTTCATCGTAAATTCGCTGAATGATGATCTGAATCTGAGAAGGATTGAACGATATCTGCTGCTCGCCTGGGAAAGTGGTTCAAACCCTGTCATTATTTTGAGCAAAGCAGATTTAGCGACAGACCTAAAAGCCAAAATGGATCAGGTTTCAGCAGTGGCGATCGGGGTACCTGTTATTGCAGTAAGCGTTCTCGAGGGTACGGGCTTTCAGGAACTGCAGCCATATCTTGCTCCTGGTCGAACAGTGGCCTTGATAGGTTCTTCGGGAGTGGGCAAGTCAAGTCTTGTCAATTACTTCACAGGATTTGAAAAGCAGCTGGTCCGGGAAATCAGGGAGAGTGATGATAAGGGCCAGCATACTACGACTCATCGGGAAATGGTTCTGCTGCCTGGAGGAGCGATACTGATTGACACTCCTGGTATGAGGGAAATCCAGCTCTGGACAAGTGAGGGTGGAATTGCCGAAAGCTTCGCTGATATTGAGCAATATGCAGAAGCCTGCAAATTTCGCGATTGCAGTCATAATAACGAACCAGGCTGTGCAGTCTGGTCAGCCATCTATGAAGGGGTGCTGGATGAAAACAGGCTTGCTAGCTATAAAAAGCTGCAAAAAGAATTGGTCTATATTGACAGGAAGCTGGATAAAAAGGCGCAAGCTGATGAAAAGAGGCACTGGAAAAACATCAGTAAGGAAGTCCGCCACAATTCAAAGCATAAACGAAAATAATCAAAAGTTCCCTTCCCTTGTGAAGGGGCTTTTATCATTCTATAGAACTACTTGTGGTATTCTTAATCCAGCTCCAGCGCCTAGCCAGTTTTCATCCCTGAGAGTGCTTCCTGGAGTATCTTGCGATAAGCGTTTGCTTTGAGCAGCTCGGGTCGCTTATGCTTTTTTTCTTTGAAGGGTTCTGAATGTGTTTTTTGCTTTAAAAGTTATAGAATAGGGAATAAGTATTTGAGTAGAGTGTTTCATTGATTTATCCAAAGCTTGAAAGAAGAGGTGTCACGATGGAAAAAGGGAATAATGAGCTTGCGACATTTGCCGGAGGTTGTTTCTGGTGCATGGTCAAGCCGTTTGATGAGCAGCCGGGAATTGTCAGCGTTGTATCCGGCTATACTGGAGGCACGACGGAGAATCCTACATATGAGCAGGTATGCAGCGAGACAACGGGTCATTATGAAGCCGTGCAAATCACATACAATCCAGAAATCTTTCCTTATGAGAAGCTTCTGGAGTTATACTGGCAGCAAATAGATCCGACCGATCCAGGAGGCCAGTTTTACGACAGGGGACAGTCATATCAGACAGCAATTTTTTATCATAACGAAGAACAAAGACAGTTAGCGGAAGAGTCGAAACGGACGCTTGCCGAAAGCGGAGTTTTCACGAAACCTATCGCTACGCAGATTTTACCGGCCAAAACATTTTATCCTGCAGAGACATACCATCAGGATTATTATAAGAAAAATCCTGGACATTATAATGCTTATCATAGGGGTTCAGGACGTTCAGCTTTCATAAAGAACCATTGGGGGGAAAAGAAATGACGAAAAATAATCGAGAGGAGTTAAAGAAAAGATTAACTCCCATGCAATATGAAGTTACACAAAATAATGGAACAGAACCGCCATTCAGGAATGAGTATTGGAATGATCTGCGAGAAGGGATATATGTGGATATCGTCTCTGGCAAGGCTTTATTTAGTTCCCGGGATAAATATGATGCGGGATGCGGCTGGCCAAGTTTTACAAAGCCGATTTTGGAGGAAGAAATAACCGAAAAACAAGACCGTAGCCATTTCATGGTCAGGACTGAAGTGCGCAGTAAAACAGCAGATTCCCATCTGGGCCATGTGTTTGATGATGGTCCCGGAGAGAATGGCCTGCGATATTGCATTAATTCCGCTGCATTGAGGTTTGTTCCAAAAGAAAAAATGGATGAGGAAGGGTATGGAGAGTACCTCAAGCTGTTTCAGGATTAATCCAAAGGATTAATCAAATGACTAATCATAGCTCTAAGAATGGAAGGAATGATTCGTTTGTTTAAAAAGTTATTTGGAAAAAAAGAAGAGCCGGTAAAAACAATCCAGCTGAAAGCGCCAATTACGGGAAATGCAATCAATTTAAGTGCAGTTCCTGACCCTGTCTTTTCTGAAAAAATGATGGGGGACGGTGTAGCGATTGAACCGTCAGAGGGAGTTGTCGTGTCGCCAATCGATGGTGAAATTATTCAGGTTTTCCCTACAAAGCACGCGGTTGGAATAAGAGCGAAAAACGGAGCAGAGCTATTGATCCATATTGGATTGGAGACTGTTTCTCTCAAGGGAGAAGGATTCGAAACACATGTGGCTCAAGGCGACAAAGTCAAGGAAGGCGATAAACTGGTAACCTTTGACCTTTCCGTTATCAGCGAAAAAGCAAAGAGTACAGTAACACCGATTATAATCACCAACACTGATCAGGCTGCTTCATTGAAGGTTTTAACAGAAGGAAATGTTGAAAAGGGCACGACACCAATCCTGGAAGTGACTTTTGAATAGGGTAAGTACCCAAACTTGTGAATAGCCTGAGTATAATGGAAAGGGATCGTTCGTCAATGAAAAACAGCCGCTGATTCAGCGGCTGTTTTCATTGACGGATTTTTGGCCATTAGTGGATGTCATTCCGCCTGAGAGGATAAATTTCATTGCATCTTCAGGTTTTACATCAATGATTTCTACGTCAGTTTTGGGAATCAGGAAAGTGAAACCTGCCACCTGAAACGTTTGAGGCACATAGACAGCAACATACTCTGATAGTGGCTCATGGAATGCCTTCAGGTTATCGGTTGTGATGAAGCCGAGACTCTTCATGTCGGTACCGGGTATGGTAACCAAAGCAACCTTGGAAAATGACTTTTTATCACCAAGGAAGGAATGGACCGTATCCTTTATAACCGAATAAATCGTTTTGACAAAAGGAGTTTTTTCCAGCAGTTTGTCAATCAGCTTAATGATACTTCCTGTGATGAACCGGGTGGACAGCCATCCCAGAATGGTAATCAGGATAAGGGTGGTCAGAAGGCCGATGCCAGGAATGTACCGTTCTTGTAAATAAGGTTTCAGTACATTTCCAAGAAGGCTGTCTAAAAACATAAATACTTTATAAATGACATAGATAACGAGGATGATCGGTACTATTGTCAGGATCCCATTAATGAAGTTCTTCAATACACTTTTCATGGTAAACTCCTTATTCAAAACATATGGAA
The DNA here is from genome assembly GCF_018613295.1 of Bacillus sp. ISL-39. Taxonomy (NCBI): domain Bacteria; kingdom Bacillati; phylum Bacillota; class Bacilli; order Caryophanales; family Bacillaceae; genus Bacillus; species Bacillus sp. ISL-39. Next base: position 4,716 of record NZ_JAGGQM010000018.1, on the reverse strand, counting down.
GTATCATACACTTTTTTACATGGTTTTTCTATGATTATTTTTTCTTATCCTTTGCGACGATAATCGAAGAAATCTGGGTGATTTGCTTTTCATTGGTATTGTTTGGAGACGTTTTTTCGACTGTTTCAAACCGGACAGTGTGCCGTCCTTTATCCAGGCCGCTTGCAATATATAGATACCTTTCACGTGTGAAAGGCCACCAGGTAGAAATTGTCCTGATATATTCCCCATCAATATACACCCTCAGCATTCCGCCATCCAGACTGCGAATAGCTTTTACCCCAAGAATGGAGCCTTTGAACTCGTACTCTAGATAATCACCAGTTCTTTTGCTTATATTTATTCCATTTTCGATGACGAATCCTTTGCTTCCAGATAAGTTCTTTTTTTCATAAAAGTATAAGGTTTGCTCCCTGGTCAATGGCTTTGGGAGACTTGCAATCTCGGCATCTATTTCGATATTATTCTTGATCAGTTCAAACATTGAAGCAGCATACAGCTGGTATCCCTTACCGTTAGGATGTACAGTATCCGTCGTAAGCTGCTCTGTGAGCATCCCTGATTGCTCAAAAGGAATACGCATGTCCAGCGGCTTTGCTCCGTAATGGACAGATACTCTTTTAATCGCATCTGCAAATTGTTCCTGTTTTAAGGGACTTTCAATGATGGTGATGATTTCAGATTCAGGGTAACGCTCTTTGGCATTTCGAATCAATTTTTCATAAAAAAAAGTAAACTGTTCGGAATCCATGTATTTGCGATCATTTTCACCAAAAACGATGAAGATGAGATCAATATCCCGGAATTTTGGAGCCTTTTGGAGTTTGTAAATTCCTTCGAAGGCGGTGGCTCCGCTTTGAACGAGCATATTCCTGCGTGCCCGGGCCCCGCTGAAATCTTTTAAAAGCACTTCAAGCTGGCTGTACCAGCGTAAATTTTTATTTTCTGCTCCAGCACCCCGGCCAATGCTGTCACCGATGATCAAATAATTAAATGATGAACCTGCTTCAATCTTTTCATATACTGATAAATCTTCGGAAAGGTAATGTTCTGACTGTATGGCTAAAAGGGAAATAACTGTGGCGGTAAGAAAAACTGTAATGAGAATTTTTTTAGCGCTTGATTTCATTCGTGTTGGTATCCCTCCGGAAAGTAAAGCTTTAACCTAATTGTAACTGCTAGTACAGGAACAGTGAAAAGAAATTTTTCAGCGAGCTGGCTGTAATTTATTTCTTTTATTGAATCGATAATTTTAAAAAATAGGCTAATGCACAAACGGGTCAAGTACCCATATCATACCGTAAAGGGAAAGCAATTCAAAAACAAACGAGGAGTGGTTTTTAATGTACGGATATGATAATGCCCCAATGCCTGTAACATCACCGATGGGAACAGCACCAGCTTATGGCACTTTCTGTGGCGGAGGTTATCCTTATGCAGGAGTCGCCGGTGCTGGAGTAGGAGGAGCTGGTTACGGTTACGGCGGTTTTGCATTGATTGTCGTACTGTTCATCTTGTTAATCATCATTGGTGCATGCTGCAGCTATAACTGGTAAACAATGTGCTGAGATAAAATAGGAGGCTGTCTGCCAGGCAGTCTCTTTTTTTAATTGTATAAAACACGAACGTTATTTTAAACAATATATAATATAGTTCGTGATTTTTATTGACTCCCCTGCTGTCATTTGTTATATTTACCAAGTGTTAAGCAAAAAACTGATTGGCGGGGGATGCTGAATGAATACAAACTATGATGTGATTGTCGTTGGAGCAGGTCCGGCAGGTATATTTACTTGTTATGAATTATCATTGAAAATGCCTGGTGCGACTGTATTGCTTGTGGATAAAGGACACGATATTTATCGGAGGAACTGCCCAATTTTGCAAAAGAAGATCGAGAAATGCCCGCCAGCAGCAGGGAAGAAGGATTTTGCCGGTTGCCTTCCGGCATGTTCGATTACGAATGGGTTTGGCGGTGCCGGGGCTTATTCTGATGGAAAGTTCAATATTACAAGTGAATTCGGCGGATGGATGACAGATTACCTTCCTGATTCCAAAGTTGTCGAACTAATTAAATACGTAGATGAAATCAATCTCAGGCATGGCGCAACTGAGAGTATAACCGATCCTATGACAGATAAGGTAAGGGAAATTGAGAGAAGGGGCTATGCCGCCGGCTTGAAGCTGCTGAGAGCACAGGTCCGCCATCTTGGGACGGAACAGAACCTTGAAATTTTGAAAAATATTTTTGAGTACTTAAAAGATAAGGTCGATATGGCGTTCAAGACGGAAATCGAGGATTTGATTACCGAAAAAACACCTGATGGCCATAAAGTCATGGGTGTTGAGTTAAGGAACGGTGAGAAAATTTTTGCTGAGAAAGTTGTCGTTGCCCCTGGTCGGGATGGCTCCAAATGGCTGACACAGCTATTGAAAAAAAGAAGACTTAAGATGATGAATAACCAGGTCGATATTGGCGTCCGTGTTGAAACGTCCAATGTCGTCATGGAGGAAATAAATGAGCATTTATATGAAGGGAAATTTATCTTCAATACATCCGTTGGGACAAGTGTCAGGACATTTTGCAGCAATCCATCCGGACATGTTGTGGTCGAGAACCATTCTGGAATCATGCTTGCTAATGGCCATGCTTACAAAGATCCTAACCTGGGAAGCAGCAATACCAATTTTGCCTTGCTTGTATCACATACTTTTTCTGAACCATTCGATAAGCCCAATGAATATGCCCATGAAATCTCCAGGCTGGCAAACAGTCTGTCAAATGGCGGCCTGATTGTACAGAAGTATGGCGATATTTTAAAAGGGAGAAGATCCACTGAAAAAAGGATCAAAGAAGGATTCCTGGAACCGACAATGAAGGAAGCGGTTCCCGGGGATCTTGGACTAGTCCTTCCATATAACACGCTAAAGAGTTTGATTGAAATGACGGAAGCGCTCAATCAGGTTACTCCTGGTCTGGCTTCAGACCATACTTTGTTTTATGGAGTGGAGGCGAAATTCTATTCCGCAAGACCGAAGTTGAATGACAGGTTTGAAACGGAAATAAGCGGTTTATATGTTGGAGGGGACGGAGCCGGAATCACAAGAGGACTGGCTCAGGCAAGCGCATGTGGTGTATGGATTGCCACCGACATTATCGAAAAGTCCAGGGTTGGCCGGAAAACAGAGCCTGCACTTGTTTAAAGATGCATACACACTTCCCCTTCTTTGATAAAATAAACCTAAATACAGAAGAGGCGGGGAGAGTATGTTTGCACCTAAACTAGCGCCAGGGGATGAAATAAGAGTAATCGCGCCTGCGACCAGCATGATCATTTTAAAGGAAGCTCAGGTTGATTTGGCAGTTGAAAGGCTGACTAAACTGGGCTTCAATGTGACATTCGGAAAGAACGCAGATGTCCATGACGATTTTTTCAGCTCTTCCATTGCAGAAAGAATCGATGACCTGCATGATGCGTTTGCAAATCCAAATGTAAAAGGGATTCTTACTGCACTTGGCGGCTATAATTCTAATCAGCTGCTAAAATATATAGACTTTGACTTGATTGCTGCTAACCCGAAGGTTTTTTGCGGGTACAGTGACATTACAGCGCTGCAGCTGGCTATCTATCAAAAAACAGGTCTTGTTACGTATTCTGGACCCCTTTTTTCCAGCTTTGGCGTGAAACATGGTCTTGAATATACGATGGAATCATTCTTGCAGGCCGTCACCAATGATGCCCCATATGAGGTCGTTCCATCTGAAACATGGTCTGATGATGCCTGGTATCTCGACCAGGAAAATCGGACATTTCATGAACAAAACGGCTACTTAATTCTTCAGGAAGGCGAAGCAGAGGGAATGCTGATCGGCGGCAATCTTTGTACGATGAACCTGCTTCAGGGTACAGAATTCATGCCTTCCATCAAGGATAGCATCCTGTTCATCGAGGATGACGAAGAAAGCCACTCCAGAAGCTTCGACAGGGACCTGCAATCGCTGCTTCATCTTCCGGATGCTGATTCGATAAAAGCTCTGTTGATTGGCCGATTCCAAAAGAACTCCAATATTACGGAAGAAGCACTAAGGAAGATTATTTCAAGTAAGGAAGAGCTGCGGAATATCCCAATCATTGCAAACGTCAACTTCGGGCATGTCCAGCCTCTTGCCACACTGCCTATTGGGGCAGTTGCCACAATAAAGGCAGCTGGTGGACAAACCGAGATCTTTATCGAACAAAAAGAATAGGCTTATAAACCTTAATGGCACCTTTTTGGGTGTCTTTTTTTTGCCAAGAATTTGTCGGATAAAACAGCTGGTGGAAGAACAGATTTAGTCTAAAGTAAGTTGCAGGTTCAAACAAAACAGCCGACGGAAGAGCAGAAGCTGTCTGAATTCACCCCAGGTTCAGACAAAACAGCCGACGGAAGAGCAGAAATTGTCCTAAGTCACCCCAGGTTCAGACAAAACAGCCGACGGAAGAGCAGAAGTTGTCTGAATTCACCCCAGGTTCAGACAAAACAGCCGACGGAAGAGCAGAAGTTGTCCGAAGTCACCCCAGGTTCAGACAAAACAGCCGATGGAAGAGCAGAAGTTGTCCGAAGTCACCCCAGGTTCAGACAAAACAGCCGACGGAAGAGCAGAAGTTGTCTGAAGTCACCCCAGGTTCAGACAAAACAGCCGATGGAAGAGCAGAAGTTGTCCGAAGTCACCCC
>NZ_JAGGQM010000017.1:0-90759 GCF_018613295.1 Bacillus sp. ISL-39 | reverse complement strand
TGTTGAATACTCTTCTAAAGTTTAATTAACCCAGCTCCAGCGCCTAGCCCCTCGAGTCGTTTCGGTCCTGCAAATGAAGTCAAAGACCGACTTCACTGTCAGGCCCTCAAGCGCTTGTCGGGGCTTAACGAGGCGCTTGCGCTTTCTGTTCTTTCCAGGAATTTGAAAAACCTTGGATCGGTAACTATAGACGGTTTTCTAAATCGAGCTCCATCGAGAGTCGTGTCTGAACGAGGCGATTGCGCTTTTTATTGTTACAGTTGAATATTAAGTTTTGCCTGCTGAGAATTGGTTATGCTAAGATGAAAATATTATAATCTAATAGTTGCTTATCTATGCAGGATTATGATGAGATTGATGGATCATAGGAGGAAACGCAGATGTCAAACGTCAATCGTGCCCAAATTGAAGAAGCGGTGCGTTTAATATTAGAAGCAGTCGGTGAAGATCCTAACAGGGAAGGTTTGCTAGATACTCCCAAACGGGTCGCTAAGATGTATGAGGAGGTTTTCTCAGGATTGAACCAGGATCCTAAAGAATACTTCGAAACCATTTTTGGTGAGGACCATGAGGAGTTGGTATTGGTAAAGGATATTCCTTTCTATTCTATGTGTGAACATCATCTGGTTCCTTTCTTTGGCAAGGCGCATGTCGCATACATTCCGCGAGGAGGAAAGGTTACTGGGCTCAGCAAGCTTGCAAGAGCGGTGGAAGCAGTGGCTAAAAGACCTCAGCTTCAGGAAAGGATCACTTCCACGATAGCGAATTCGATCATGGAAAAGCTGGATCCCCATGGTGTAATGGTAGTGGTAGAAGCAGAACATATGTGCATGACAATGAGAGGGGTAAAGAAACCTGGCTCGAAAACAGTTACATCTGCTGTAAGAGGTACTTTGGCCGAGGATGTAAACGCAAGAGCTGAAATTCTCTCATTGATCAAAGCTTAAAGAGATTTGATAAAAAAGTAGCATGCAAAAGTGTCAGAGGCTGAAAGTAATTCTTTTAGCCTTTTGTTATATTATAAGAAAAGCGCAAGTGCCTTGGTCAGCCCCGACAGGCGCTGCCCGCCTATAACGCCACGTCCTCCCAAAAGCTACCGCTTTCGGTCGTGCGATGATTCGCTTCGAAGCTTTCCTTATCCTGTGGCTGGCGACCCGAGGAGCTAGGGGCGGGAGCTGGACAATTCTCAAAGTAAGTTTTTGGACTTTCCTATCACGTTATAAAAACGGGCTAAACAAGTGCGTCCCGTACACAACATATTCTTTCCTGTAAGGGGGATAATAATGGATAAGAAACAAAGCGTTAACACCGATTATGTAGTAATCAAAGCCATTGAGGATGGAGTGAATGTAATTGGTCTTACAAGAGGGACCGACACTCGATTCCATCATTCCGAGAAGCTCGACCAGGGTGAAGTTATGATCGCGCAGTTTACAGAACATACTTCTGCCATCAAAATCAGAGGGCATGCAAAGATCGTCACGCCATTCGGTGAAATAATGAGTGAGAAGAAGTAGATCAGTGCAAAACCAACTATTTTGTTACAAAATCCAGCTCGGTTCTTCGTAATTAGTGTTTAATTTATAATATCACGTTCATGTTTTTACTATTTGTGATATAATTGTCACTGCCTTGGAGTGTTCGGTACAATTGCAAAAATAGTTTTTAGGCGCTTTTTTTATGTCTGTTTTCAATAGCCAGATTTCTGCATACGGCTGGCTTTCATGATAGAAAAAATTGTGCTCGCCGCCGGCAATCCAACATAAATAAGGGGAACAAGGGTGATTTATTTGCTAGATTTACAAAACAAATTAGACGGCACCAGAGAGCTTCTTCTCGAAAAACTTTCACATCCTTATTTGCTGGAGCATGTAGAATCTCCTTTTATTGATGATGACAGGCTCTTGTTGCTTACCTCGTTGATGGAACAGCAGGAAGTAAATCAGGAAAAAGCAAAGAACTACACTGTGACCACAATGCTCCTGCAAATTGCCCTTGATACCCATGAGCAGGTCAATAACTCACAACCAGGTGAAGAGGATGAAAGCCATAAGCGCCGCCAGCTGACGGTTCTCGCTGGAATTTATTTCAGTGGCCTATATTACAAGCTGCTGGCTGATATGGATGATATAGAAATGATCAAGCTATTAGCTTCAGGAGTAAAAGAAGTCAATGAGCAGAAAATTTTGCTGTACCAAAAAGAAGCTGAAGCGATCGATAAATTAATGGATAGTGTAAAATTAATCGAGTCGGCTCTTTTAGGCAAGGTCGCTGACCATTTGGATGCGTCAGAATGGTTTGAATTCGCTTCCAATTGGCTTTTTGTCAAGAGGCTGCTATCAGAAGAAACCAAGTTCATTAAATCCGGCAGTTCACTTGTTTTTAATGCGCTTAAAAAGATTGCTCTGCCAAAAATGGACCAGACTACAACAAATCTTTCATCGGAACAGCAAAAATACCTTATAACAATTTGCACAAGATATATTGAATTTTCAATGACGAAGATTAATGCAGCGTTAAAGAAGCTGCCAGGGATGAACAGCTTGCTGATGGAACGGTTAGACCTGATTGCAGGGCAGCATCAGACCATGTCGAAAAAATTCGCGGAAGAAGGGTAATGCAATGCAGCAATCGAAAGAACAACGTGTCCATGGAGTCTTTGAAAAAATCTATGAGAATTACGATCAAATGAATTCTGTCATCAGTTTTCAGCAGCATATTAAATGGCGCAATGACACAATGAAAAAGATGGATGTCCAAAAGGGAGCCAAAGCACTTGATGTTTGTTGCGGAACGGCTGATTGGACGATTGCGCTTGCGGAAGCTGCCGGGAAAGATGGCGAAGTGGTCGGACTTGATTTCAGCAAAAATATGCTGAAGATAGGGGAGGAGAAACTGCAGGCCCGCAACCTGGATCAGGCAACTCTAATCCATGGGAATGCAATGGAGCTCCCGTTCGAGGATAATAGCTTTGACTATGTAACTATTGGTTTTGGTTTGAGGAATGTGCCAGATTACAATCAGGTGCTGCGTGAAATGTACAGAGTCCTTAAACCGGGCGGGATGGCAGTATGCCTCGAAACGTCCCAGCCGACAATGCCAGGTTTCAAGCAAGCATATCGAGTATACTTCAGGTTTATCATGCCGATGTTCGGCAAAATGTTCGCTAAGAGCTATGACGAGTATTCCTGGCTCCAGGAATCCGCTAAAGATTTTCCAGGCATGAAAGAGCTTGCCAAAATGTTCGCCGAGGCAGGTTTCAATAATGTCGAATACAAGCCATATAGCGGCGGGGTAGCGGCCGTGCATATCGGCCGGAAATAGGAAGAGTGCAAACGCACTGGTCAGTGGACACTGTCTTGAGTGGTTTCTTCCGAGTTTAACGAATAGCGTTTTACTGGCTTGAAGGCTTGCAAAGCGCTCTGGCTGGACCATTTTCCAGGGTAATAAACATTCTGATGGTATAAATAGACCATGGCTGTCCTTTTCTTTTTCGCTCGTCAAGGAAGGTCAGCCTGTTTTATTTTTAGTTTTACGCAATGTTGAAAATAGCGAAGCGGCTATCAGAATGGATCGGGATGCAGAGAAATGAATTAGCTTGGCCGGTTGAAAGCTCCAAGCATAATAGAAACCTCCTGAATGCATTGAGGCGCCGAAAAGGTACGGTCAAAGTTGCATCAATGGATATCGAGGATGTAAAAGCTGGGTGGATAATTATGAAGATGAAGTTACTATATACATATTTGAATTCTGATTTGACATTGATCGAGAGAGAACTGGAAGAAGCGATCCAGGCGGATTCCCAGCTGCTCAGCCAGGCAAGCCTGCACTTGCTTAAAGCCGGCGGGAAACGGATCAGGCCCGTTTTTGTCCTGCTTGGTGGAAAATTCGGTAATTATGATATCAATACCATTAAGGATGCAGCGGTCTCCCTTGAACTCATCCATATGGCCTCCCTGGTTCATGATGACGTTATCGACGATGCTGAATTGCGCCGAGGGCAGGCGACAATCAAAGCAAAATGGGATAACAGAATTGCGATGTATACGGGAGATTATATTTTTGCCAGGGCGCTGGAGCTTATGACTGACATCAAAAATCCGACAGCGCACCAAATCCTCTCTGATACAATCGTCGAATTAAGTGTTGGCGAAATAGAACAGATAAAAGATAAATATAATTTTGACCAGAACCTGCGTAATTACTTGCTGAGAATCAAGCGGAAGACTGCTCTTCTAATTGCAGCGAGCTGTCAGCTTGGTGCGGTGGTATCAGGAGTTCCTGAGCAGGACCACCGTAAATTGTATAAGTTTGGCTACTATGTCGGTATGTCCTTCCAGATCACGGATGATGTGCTGGATTTCACTGGTACAGAAAAAGAACTTGGAAAGCCGGCTGGCGGGGACCTTCTCCAGGGGAATATAACACTTCCTGTACTGTACGCAATGCAGGACGAATATATCAAAAGCCGAATCAGGAATGTCCATGAGGGCATGCCAAGAGAAGAACTTAATGAAATACTTAAGCTTGTTCAGGATTCAGGTGCGATTGAAAAATCACTGAACATCAGTGACCGTTACCTGGATAAGGCCCTTGATATACTTGAAGAGCTCCCATCTAATAAGGCCAAGAAGTCGTTGCGCGATATCGCCAGATTTATCGGGAAACGAAAGTATTAGCAAGTTGCGAATTTTTCAAAAAAATGATACTATTTCTAAGGATTGCTTTTGTAAGCGGTTCACATACATATATGAATTAGGAGTGGAACTCATGGAAAAGACTTATTTGATGGTAAAGCCTGACGGTGTACAGCGCAACCTGATTGGTGAAGTTGTTGCTCGTTTTGAAAAGAAAGGCTTCCAGCTTGTTGGGGCAAAACTTATGAACATCCCTAGAGAACTTGCTGAAGAGCATTACGGCGAACATAAAGAGCGTCCATTCTTCGGTGAATTAGTAGACTTCATTACTTCTGGGCCAGTATTCGCTATGGTATGGCAGGGAGAGAATGTTATTTCTACAGCACGCCAGATGATGGGTGCAACTAACCCTAAGGATGCAGCTCCTGGAACAATCCGCGGAGACTTCGGGGTTACTGTAGGCAAGAACGTAATTCACGGATCTGACTCACCAGAAAGCGCAGAGCGTGAAATCGGGTTATTCTTCAAACAAGAAGAACTTGCTGAATACAGCAAATTAATCAACGAGTGGGTTTACTAAGAAAAGCGCAGGCGCCTTATCTTTTAATAAATTCTGGACACTTGTGAATAGCAAGTGTTCTTTTTTTTTTGCTCTGATAAAGCTAAAGCTGAATGGTGTTTTTAAATCTTGTTGATTGTAGTGGAAGGCGCGTAGACTCCTCCGAAAATGCTAACGCATTTTCATCGTGCGTGGGCAGTTTCTGGGAAGCTAATTCAATGTCCTGCGGGATGAGCAAGTCATGGGGAGACCCCGCAGGAGATTGCGACGAGGAGGCTCCCTGACTGCAAGGAAGAATTTGATCTTTGTAAAAGCCGGCAATTGGCTTTTACATAATTCTTCTCCGCGGAAAGCGAAGCGCCTGGAACGAAAATCAACAGCCCTGTCAACAGAGCCATTCACTTAATAATGACAGGCGGGCTTCTTGAGATATGAAAAAATATCTCACTCTACATATCATTTTTCGATATAATGAAAATGTCCAACTTTTTCTAGTACCGAGAGGGAGCAAAATGATGCCGCAAGACTATGAACAGTTTATCTCAAAAATCTACCAGAAGACTGGTATAAACCTTGCTCTATACAAAGAAGCACAAATGAAAAGAAGATTGACCTCACTCTATCAAAAGAAGGGCTGCTCATCTTTCAAGGAGTTTTTCCAGGCTCTGGCCAATGACCAGCAGCTCATGAACGAATTTTTGGATCGAATGACGATCAATGTCTCCGAGTTTTATAGAAACGCAAAACGGTGGGAAGTCCTTGATCAATCGATGATTCCAGAGTTGTTAAGCAAAAATCCAAAGCCGAAAATCTGGAGTGCAGCCTGCTCCACGGGAGAAGAGCCCTATACATTATCAATGGTGCTGTCAAAACATATGCCATTATCGAAGATCCAAATTTTGGCGACCGATATTGATGATAACGTCCTTGCAAAAGCCAGGCTCGGAGTTTATTCAGCAAGGTCACTGAATGAAGCCCCTGAAGAAATGATTAAGAAGTTTTTTCAGCAGGATGGACCCTATTATACTGTGAAAGATGACATTAAGAAGACTGTTGCGTTTAAAAAGCAAAATTTGCTTGCCGACCATTTTGGCGGACCTTTTGATTTAATCGTCTGCCGCAATGTCCTCATTTATTTTACCGAGGAGGCCAAGGAAAGCATTTACCATAAATTCAGCGCAGCATTAAGACCTGGTGGGATTTTGTTTGTGGGAAGCACTGAACAAATCTTCAACCCTGGTACATATAACTTTGAAACTGCAGATACTTTCTTTTACAGAAAGAAATAATAGGAGGAGCCGGGTAACCGAGCTCCTTCTTCCTTTGTCCCGAATCAGGGCATGTAACGCCGCAGGTCAAATTTCAGGTCTCAATCGGATATTCGAGTCCCAGGAGATTGTTTTTTGCGAGTCAACAGGCTTCATGATAAAATGGCTTCATTCTTAAAAGGCTGTTTTCGCATTGAAGGTTGCTTTTCGGACATTTACTTGTTTCCGAATTTTCAAAGGTGTCATGGCTCTTTTCAAGGAGGCTTCTGAACCGGAATTAAGATCATACACGGGTAGAATGCAACAAAATACTGGATAAGAGCTTTTCTGAGAAGGAATAATACATATTTCATAATTTTTAATTTATTTATTTTTAACTGTATGATATAGTAAAACAAATCCTTTAGCGAGTTGAAGGGGGAAAGTATATGAGATATTTAACAGCTGGAGAATCACATGGACCACAGCTAACAACCATTATAGAGGGGATGCCAGCAGGCATGCCGCTCGTAGCAGAAGATATTAACCAAGAACTGGCGCGCAGGCAGAAAGGCTATGGCCGCGGAAGAAGGATGCAGATTGAAAAAGATCAGGTGCAGATCACTTCAGGGATTCGGCATGGGTATACATTAGGTTCGCCGATTGCCCTGGTTGTAGAAAATAACGATTGGAAGCACTGGACCGGTATTATGGGACAGGAACCGCTCGATGACCTATCCTCTGATGAAGTGAAAAGGAAGATTTCACGTCCTCGTCCTGGTCATGCAGATTTAAATGGCGCAATTAAGTATGGCCATCGGGATATGAGAAATGTTCTCGAACGTTCTTCTGCCAGGGAAACGACTGTAAGGGTCGCAGCAGGTGCTGCGGCAAAAAAACTGCTGTCACTGCTGGGTATCGAATTGGTTGCCCATGTTGTAGAAATTGGCGGGGTGATAGCTGAAAAACAGGATTTCACTTCACTTGAACAGCTTAAAGAAATAACAGAAGCATCACCGGTCAGATGCTTCGATCCAGAAGCAGGGACTAAAATGATGGCAGCAATTGATGACGCAAAGCAAAATGGAGACTCTATTGGCGGTGTCGTCGAAGTAATAGCCGAGGGTATGCCGGCTGGAGTGGGCAGCTATGTCCATTATGACCGCAAGCTTGATGGGAAGCTTGCTGCGGCCATTATGAGCATCAATGCTTTCAAAGGTGTGGAGATTGGTATTGGCTTTGAAGCGGCCAGAAGGCCTGGCAGCCAGGTACATGATGAGATTGCCTGGGAAGAGGGCAGCGGATACTACCGGAAAACGAACCGGCTTGGAGGCCTTGAAGGCGGGATGACAACAGGAATGCCAATCGTAGTCCGTGGTGTAATGAAACCGATCCCGACTCTCTACAAGCCATTGATGAGTGTCGATATTGATTCTAAGGAACCTTTTGCTGCGAGTATAGAACGATCTGATGCCTGTGCTGTCCCTGCTGCTGCAGTGGTTGCTGAGAGTGTTATTGCCTGGGAACTTGCTTCAGCCATCATCGACCAATTTTATGCAGATCGATTTGACACATTGAAGGCATCAATCGAAGAGCAAAGAAGGACTGCGAGGGATTTTTAAAGATGCAGCAAGTGAACATCGTTGCAAGTACAAAAACCTATCCTGTATATATTGGTAATGGTGCTATCCGTCAACTGCGGAGCATTGTACATGATGCTGCAGACAAATATACATCAATCATGATCATTACTGATGGAACAGTCGCCAAGCATTACCTTGATTCATTTCACAAACACACAAGTCTGGAACGAATATTTGAAAAAATCGTCCCATCAGGGGAAAAAGCGAAAACGTTCGATGTCTATAAGGATTGTCTTACTTCGGCGCTTGAAAATAAACTAGACAGGAAGTCGCTGATCATCTCTTTTGGCGGTGGGGCAGTCGGAGATTTAGCAGGTTTTGTCGCAGCGACTTATATGAGGGGGATCCGCTTCATACAAGTCCCAACCACTATTCTTGCCCATGATAGTGCCGTGGGAGGGAAAGTAGCAATTAACCATCCATTAGGCAAGAATATGATTGGTGCCTTCCATCAACCCGAAGCTGTTGTTTATGATTTGGATTTCCTGCAAACCCTCCCTGACCATGAAATCCGGTCCGGCTTTGCGGAAGTAATCAAGCACTCCCTGATAAGCGATGAAAACTTTTATTCCTGGCTTAAAGAAGAAATCCAGTCATTGGATAAATTGAATGACTCACAATTGCTTGAGTTTTTGACGAGGGGCATTCAAATTAAGGGGTCCGTTGTCGCAGAAGATGAGAGGGAGACCGGAATCCGTGCATTTTTGAATTTCGGGCACACACTTGGCCACGCAATTGAAGCCGAAGCGGGTTACGGTAAAGTTACTCACGGGGAGGCTGTAGCTATCGGGATGCTATTTGCCCTTCAATTAAGCAAACAATTGCTTGATCTTGATTTCGATGTAAAAACATTCAAGCACTGGCTTAACAATCTTGGGTATGTAACCAAAATTCCGGCGGGACTCTCTTCGGAACAATTGCTGGAAAGAATGAAGCAGGATAAAAAAACTGTTAATGGGGCAATCCGTTTCGTTTTACTGGAAAAGGTCGGAGTGCCTTCACTCAAGGAAGTCGAGGAAAACGTATTGAGGATGAACCTGGTGAAATTTGCAGAAGAGGGGGAGTTAGATGATTAGGGGAGTAAGAGGTGCTATTACAGTAAACGAAAATGATGAGCAAGAAATCATTACTGCTGCTGAAAGACTTTTAAAAGAAACAGTCGCTGCCAACGATATTACACCGGATGATGTTGCCTCGATTTTCATTTCTGCTACTGATGATGTAGATGCAGCCTTTCCGGCAAGGGCTTTAAGAAATTTGGACGGCTGGACCTACGTTCCAGTCATGTGTATGCAAGAATTATCAGTCCCCGGCTCGCTGCAGAAATGTATCAGAGTCATGATTCATTTCAACACTGAAAAACCACAGGAAGAGATCAAGCATATTTATCTTGAGGGAGCTGCAGGACTAAGACCTGATTTATAACTTTATACTTTTTCTGCAGCACCAAACAGTGTATGATAAGCTCGTGTTCTTTATTACTTTAATAAGATAGTGAATTAAAGAGTAGAATAGTTGAGGTGGATTAGATGAGATGGAAAGAGCAGCTACTAAAATTAAAGCCGTACCAGCCTGGTAAATCGATCAGTGAAGTGAAAAGGCAGTATGGTTTATCCAAGATTGTAAAATTGGCATCAAATGAGAATCCATTTGGATCTTCAGAAAAAGTGGAAAATGAAATCGCAAATTATGCTGGCAAGTATTCAGTGTACCCAGATGGATATGCAACCGAGCTTCGAATGCATTTGGCAGACCATTTAGGTGTAAAGGAAGCACAGATCATTTTTGGAAACGGGTCGGATGAGATAATCCAAATGATTGCCCGCGGCTTGCTTACACCAGAGACAAAAACTGTGATGGCCGCTCCGACTTTTCCGCAGTATAAGCACAATGGCATTATCGAAGGCTGTGAAATAGCAGAAATCCCATTGGTTGACGGTGCTCATGACTTGGATGAGATGGCTGCTGCCATTGATGATCGGACATCTGTTGTCTGGTTATGCTCTCCGAATAATCCGACAGGTGTCTATATAACTGAAGAAGAATTAACAGCGTTTATGGCACGGGTGCCAAGCGATGTGCTTGTCGTGCTGGATGAAGCTTATTTTGAATATGTGACCGCGGAGGATTATCATGACTCCCTGAGTCTTTTAGATCAGTATAAAAACTTGATTATCCTGCGAACGTTTTCCAAAATATACGGGCTTGCCAGTTTTCGGGTTGGTTATGGAATCGCCCACGAAGATACCATCAGGGCACTTGAACCGGCAAGGGAGCCATTCAATGTCAACACATTGGCTCAGGCAGCTGCAATAGCTGCGCTTGGTGACCAAAAATTTGTAGATGAATGTAAAAACGAAAACAAAAACGGCCTCCATCAGTTTTATGATTTTTGTGATCGTACAGGGTTGAAATATTTCCCATCGCAAGGCAACTTCATCTTGATCGATTTCAACAGGGATGGGCAGGAGGTTTTTCAATACCTGCTTGAAAGAGGTTATATTGTGCGTTCCGGTACAGCACTGGGATTCCCGACCTGTGTAAGGATTACCATTGGTTCAAAGGAACAAAATCAAGGGGTAATTGAATTGATCAAAGAATACTTGAGTGTTAATACTGTAATATCTAAATAAGGGTGTTGATTTTATGGAAGGCCGCGTATTGATCATTGGTCTTGGTTTGATTGGCGGCTCTCTGGCTATGTGTATTAAAGGGCAGCATCCGCAGGCAGAACTAATTGGCTTGGATGCCGACAAAAATCAAATGGATCTGGCCATGATGCTGGGGGTCATTGACCGCACAGCAGTCAGTTTAGAGGTGGAAGCACCGGAGGCGGACTTAATCATTATTGCGACTCCGGTATTGGCCACCGGAAACATAATTGAACTATTAGCCACATTGAAACTGAAAAATGAGGTCATTGTTACCGACACCGGCAGTACAAAGGGATATATTTCAACTAAGGCAACGTGCCTGAGAGCAAAAGGAGTTGCCTTCATTGGCGGCCATCCAATGGCAGGTTCCCATAAAAGCGGTGTAGCCGCAGCCAAGAAAATCCTGTTTGAAAATGCATTCTATCTTCTTACACCTGAGGCTTCAGTCGGAAGTGAGACGGTAGACCGGCTAAAAGCATGGCTTTCCGGCACGCGGGCAAAGTTTCTGGATGTTTCACCTGAAGAACATGACTATCTAACAGGAGTTGTCAGCCATTTTCCGCATATAATAGCTGCTTCCCTCGTACACCAGGCGTCACGGGCGGATGAAGGCAATCCTCTCGTCAACCGGCTGGCTGCTGGAGGGTTCAGGGATATAACCCGAATCGCATCAAGCAATCCGCAGATGTGGAGAGACATCCTGCTTCAAAACCGGGAAGTCCTCATTTCGCTGTTAACTGACTGGCAGGAGGAAATGAGCCGGGTAAAAGAATTATTGGTAGCTAATGAACAGGACAGGATCTATGATTTCTTTGATGCAGCCAAAAAATACCGGGATGGTCTCCCTGTAAGCGACAAAGGAGCTATTCCCAGCTTTTATGATTTGTTTGTAGATGTCCCGGACTATCCAGGGGTGATTTCTGAAATCACCGGATATCTAGCAGTTGAAAACATCAGTATAACGAATATCAGAATCATAGAAACTCGTGAAGATATATACGGAGTACTGGTGATCAGTTTCCAGACGCCTGATGACCGGGCCAGAGCACAAGAATGTATTGGAAAAAAGACAGACTATGAAATGTCTGTCGCAGAGTAGACTTAAGGAGCAGAAAAATGTCAGTGAAAACTCTTTTAACAAATAGAACCTCTTTGGAGGGACAAGTTAAAGTACCTGGTGATAAATCAATCTCGCATAGAGCAGTCATGTTCGGTTCAATAGCCGACGGAGTCACCCGTATTGAAAACTTCCTGCCTGGAGAAGATTGTTTAAGTACGATTTCCTGCTTCCGGCAGCTCGGTGTTGAAATTGTCCAGAATGGCAGCAATGTAACGGTTACAGGAAAAGGTACGGATGGACTAAGCCAGCCTGAGGAAACACTGTATGTCGGGAATTCCGGAACAACGATACGGCTGATGATGGGAATCCTTTCGGGATTGCCGTTTAAATCAACTCTTGAAGGTGATGAGTCAATCGCAAGAAGGCCGATGACTAGAGTGACCCTTCCTCTCGGCAAAATGGGAGCAAGCATTACGGGAAGGAATAATGGAGAATTCACTCCGCTGACAGTGGAAGGCCAGAAATTAAACGGAATTACATATGAACTGCCAGTAGCCAGCGCGCAGGTTAAATCTGCGATCTTGCTTGCCGGTTTGCAGGCTGAAGGTGAGACAGTAGTTGTTGAGCCAGTGAAAACAAGGGATCATACCGAGAGGATGATCAAGCAATTTGGCGGCCAAGTTGAACGCAGGGAGAATGCCGTAAAGGTAACCGGCGGACAAATGCTGAAGGGCACTGCTATAAATGTTCCTGGTGATATTTCATCCGCCGCCTTTTTTCTAGTCGCAGCCGCTGTCGTTCCCGGGAGTGACATCATTCTTCGAAATGTTGGGCTAAATCCGACAAGAACCGGAATAATCGATGTGCTAAGAGCCATGGGAGCCGACTTCGTGGTGGAACCGTACGAGGGTGATTCAGCTGAACCAGCTGGAGATATAAGAATGAAACATTCAGAACTGAGGGGCACAATAATTGAAGGTGACCTGATTCCCCGATTAATCGATGAAATCCCGGTCATTGCTTTGCTGGCAACGCAGGCTAAGGGATTGACGGTTATTAAGGATGCCGGGGAATTAAAGGTGAAGGAAACAAATCGCATTGATACCGTTGTCAATGAACTAAAGAAGCTCGGGGTGGACATAGAGGCTACAGATGATGGCATGATTATACAAGGGAGTCAAAGCCTTGACGGCGGCACTGTGTCAGCACACGGGGACCACAGGATTGGAATGATGCTGTCAATCGCCGCCCTTCTCTGTAAAAGCGAGGTCATTCTTGAGCAAAGTGAAGCCGTCGCCGTATCTTACCCGGATTTCTTTGATGATCTGTATTCCTTGTTGGGAAACTAGCATAGTTTTGTTTGAAGGAAGGCCAATCATGAGCAGTGGATGGCCTTCTCTCTATTTATATTAGGCTCTTTTCTCAAACTTTGTTGCTCTTGACTACAAAATAGGATTGAATGACCTATTTTTCTTCGCAAGGTTGACTCTTTTGTGAGAAAAGAGCATGCAAACTTAATACCGACCAACAAAATGGCCTTCTATTACGTTAAAATCGGCTTTAGGATTTTAACAGCAATCTTGCCAGAAAATAAAACCGCCGTTATATTCTCGTAATTTCAGCATAGTTTGTCATAAGACCGTTAAAGGAGTGGTTTTATGGCATACATTATAGAAAATGTCCATCTTTTGAAGGGACAAGCCTTCATGGATACAAGCATGCTGGTGGAGGGCCAGCGAATCTTGTCTGCAACATCCAAATTTGAACGTTATAACTATATGAGGATGGATGCGGACAAATTTATAATGACCCCGATACATGTCCTCTTTGACCCGAATCTCCCTGTAAACGAATCTTTTAAAGAGAGAAAAGAATACTATCTGAAGAACTTTATAATGAAGGGCAGCACAGTTGTATTCACTACAGTGAAAGTCCAATTTGAACGGCAGCTTGAAGAAAAGCTTAAGCAGGCAAAAAGTAATTATTTAGACAGCCCAATTGATTTTGTTCTTGGCGTCCGCATCCCGCCACGGTTGATGAATCCCGGATTTATCCGTAAATGTAAAAAACTGAAGATACCAGCGATCTTTCTGGAAATTGATGAGATGGACGAATTGGCGGCGATGCCGTGGGGATGGATCAAGGAAGCGCTATTTCCCTATAACTGCCCAATCATTCCAGTCTTTCCTGAAAGCAAGCATAAAAAAGGGAGGCAGCTGCAGCTTAATGCCTGGAGTGATTTGATGAAAAGAGAAAAGGTTCCCGCAGTGCATGATGATCTAGCGAACCCGGGTCCCGTGTCGAGATCGATTTTAAAGAAAACCGGAATCTTCCCGGAAAAATCAAATCTGCACAGTGGCGGAGAACTCAGCTATAATCTTTATAATATAAACGCGGAAACCAAACAACGTGATGAACATGGGCTGTTTTTCCAATCGAAGCATCTGGCCGTCACTGTTGATAAGGGAAAAGTCATTCGCGCAGGGGACGAGGTTTATTATCGGCCAGGAAAGGGAGAGAATGTTATAATTAACACACCAGGATTTTTTACAGATAATTATTAAAGGGCATTGCCGGTATATGAATGATTGCTGATCAGACAGCTTCAGGCAAAAGCCTAAAGTAAGGGTAGGATGATAAAAATGGTCGGAGTAAATGAAATAACAACTTATATTGAAAATGGACAGCTTGAAAAGGCAATGGCTGCTTATAAAGGCATTCTTGAAAAAGGAAGCGACGAAGAAAAATTCCTTCTTTCTGAGGAGATGTTCCGCTTCGGTTTCATGGAAGAAACAGAGGCTTTGATTGAAAGCTTATTGAAGGATTATCCCAATGAAGGCGAACTCCATGTTCTGCTCGCTGAAGCTCAGATTGAAATGGGTAAAGAGGAAGAGGCCATGCTTTCTCTTGAAAGGGTTGATGAAGAAGATCCATCTTTTCCACAAGCGCTGCTTCTGCTGGCAGACCTGTATCAAATGGAAGGCCTGTTTGAGGTGAGTGAAAAGAAACTCCTTGAGGCCAAGAGGCTTTTACCGGAGGAGCCCGTGATTGACTTTGCTCTTGGTGAGTTATATGCCCACCAGGGAAAACTAATTGAAGCAATACAGTATTATGAAACAGCCCTTAAGTCGCATGAAGAAATTGGCGGAGTGAATCTCAATCAGAGATTGGCTGAATCGTTAAGTGCAGGCGGCTCGTTTGAGGAAGCTCTTCATTTTTACGAAAAAGCGCTCGAGCAAAAGCTGGAAATTAATACTTTGTTCGGCTTTGCTTTTACAGCGCTCCAGGCAGGCTATAATAAAACAGCGATTGACAAGTTTGAGGAACTTAAGGCTCTTGATCCGGAATACCATTCGCTCTATCTCTATCTGGCAAAAGCCTATGAGCGAGAAGAAATGGCAGAAGAGGCGTTCGAAGCTGTTAAACAGGGGATCGAGCAGGATGAATTCAATAAAGATTTATACTTTTATGGCGGCAAATTGGCACTTAAAATTCCTGATGAAGAAGCTGCCGAAAAATTGCTTCGTGAAGCGATCGCTCTGGATCCAGGGTTCATGGAAGGAGTCCTTGTCCTGAACAAACTGCTGTTCAAGCAGGAACGCTATGAAGATGTACTTGAGCTGGTGCGTGCAGCTGACATCCACGAAGAAGAAGAGGAACCTCAGATTCTTTGGGATGAGGCAATTGCTTATCAGCAAATTGAAGATTTTTCACAGTCATTAAACAAATACCAACTAGCATATACTTTCTTTAAAGACAATAAAGAATTTTTGACAGACTACGGATATTTTTTAATTGAAGAAGGAAAAATGGCCGACGCCGCCGAAATTTTTAGTAAGTTAGTTAAAAAAGAACCTGGCAATGAAGAATTCCGTGAGTTATTGGAACGCTTGACGGAGAATCTGTAACGTTAACAAAAAATTTGAGTTATGCAGAGGAGGGATTCAAAAATGACAACCCCTGTATCTGTCAACGAGAAAAAGGATTTTATCCGCTGGTTTTTAAACCATTACCAGCTTAAAAGGCGGGAATGCGTTTGGATCCTTAACTACTTGATGAGCCATGACCAGCTGATGGAAAAGGTGCATTTTGTGGAAAATGCACAGTATTGCCCAAGGGGATTAGTGATGTCGACCCATTGCGTGGATGAAGTGCCTTTCAGGTTCTTTAAAGAAAACGTGATGACGACAGATGCAGAAAAGTCTTTCCACGACATTCGTTTGAACAGGGAAGAAGAAATTTACATCCAATTGAATTTCCACGCTTCAAACAAAGCCCATCAGTTTGCCGCCGTGCTGGAAGAAAACCCTTATGTTCCGGGGCAGCTCCAAATCAGCGAAAGTGACAAGATGGTAGCAGAAAGATTTCTTGAAGAAAGCATTCAAAAGTTCCAAAAAGACAAACTGCTTACCATGATAGATGAGGCACTGGACAGCCAGGACCAGGAAGCTTTTGAACATCTCACTGAACAATTAAAAAGATTAGGTACCGTGAACTCGTTTTAGCTTGCTTTTGATAGCAGGCTTTTTATTTTGCCGGATTTCATATGGATAACAACCTATTTGCGGTTTGAAGGCCTAAGGGAAATTTACGGATGTACCTGATCCTAAAGATGGCTATGTGGGAGGAAAAGGATGCATAAGGGTACCTTTTGGCTGAACGGTACCCTTAATAGGTGCAGAGTTGACTGCATAAGGGTACGAAAAGCTCAGAATAGTACCCTTATAGAAGCTGAAAGGGCTGCATAAGGGTACGAAAAGCTCAGAATAGTACCCTTATAGAAGCTGAAAGGGCTGCATAAGGGTACGAAAAGCTCAGACTAGTACCCTTATAGAAGTCGAAAGGGGCGCATAAGGGTACGATTAATGGAAGAGCCCCCCATTTTTTACCCTGACCCTGACCCTGACCAACTTCGGAGGCTATAACAGAAGTTGAAACCCGAATGCGTCACACCCCACCAAACGATTCGAAAACTACTTTTAATCATGATATTATAGAATGGTGTAAATAAAGGGTCCTAGAAAGCCTTTCTTTACGACTAAGCCTAATAGAATGATGGAGTTGGTATTATGAAATGGGTGGCAGCAGATGTAGAAATGTATCAGAAAGCTGCTGAGTATGTAGACACAGTAATCGTCCCGCTCTTGCCAGTTTCTTTTGGTGAGGATATGAAACAAAATGCTTCAATGGCGGAATTCACTGGAATCCTTACATCACAGTTGGAGAAGCAGTTTCGGGGCCGAATCTTCCTTTTGCCTGATTTTGTATACATAAAGGAAAATGAGGGAAGCTTGGACGCTTTGAAGGAGTGGGAGAACACTCTATTGGACAAGCAATTCAAACATATATTTTATGTGACGTCGGACAGCCGCTGGAGGCAGCAGGAAAAAGAGCTGAGTGGAAATGTTTTATGGCTTCCGTCCTTGTCTTTGGAGCATATGCAGGAGCAGCAGAAAATTGCCATAGTGGATGACCAGGTAAAGCAATTATTATCTTTGTTCACAGAGAAATGGGAAGAAGAATAATTCAGTGTTATTTTTATCACTGCAAAAAATGTTTTCAACATAGTATTATATTGATTTTGTAATGAGATTGATATATCATGGTTATGTCCTAGTTTTAAAATGTGTTTAAATTATGTCCGTTGGGGACTTAACTTGGGAATAGAGGGGGGAATAGCGTGAGTAAGCATCGTGTTTCAAGACGTCAATTCTTAAACTATACTCTAACAGGTGTAGGCGGTTTCATGGCTGCAGGGATGCTGATGCCAATGGTTCGATTTGCCGTTGATCCTGTACTAAAGGGTGAAGATGCGGGAGATTTTATCGCGACTCCATTGAAGGTCGCAGACATCACAAATGAACCGCAAAAAGTCAACTTTACTTTCACACAAAAAGATGCATGGTATGAATCTGAAGAAACTGGAACTGCCTGGGTATTCCAGAACGAAGGCGGGGAGATTGTTGCCCTGTCGCCAGTATGTAAACACCTCGGTTGTGTAGTAGACTGGAATACGGATAAGAAAAATCCGAATATGTTCTTCTGTCCTTGCCACTACGGCCTTTATGAAAAGGACGGTACAAATGTGCCGGGAACACCGCCGTTGGCACCATTGGATGTATATCCAACAAAAGAAAAAGACGGGTTCCTTTATGTAGGAAAAGCCGAACCACGAAAGGGGGCGTAATCTTTGTTAAACAAAATTTACGATTGGGTAGATGAGCGTTTAGATATTACGCCTTTGTGGCGCGATATTGCAGACCATGAGGTACCCGAGCACGTTAACCCGGCGCACCACTTTTCTGCGTTCGTGTATTGCTTTGGCGGTCTGACGTTTTTCATCACTGTCATTCAGATTCTTTCTGGAATGTTCCTGACAATGTATTATGTGCCGGACATCAAGAATGCATGGGAATCTGTTTATTATCTTCAAAATCAGGTAGCGTTCGGACAAATTGTCCGTGGTATGCATCACTGGGGAGCGAGCCTTGTCATCGTAATGATGTTCTTACATACGCTCCGCGTGTTCTTCCAGGGCGCTTATAAGAAACCTCGTGAATTGAACTGGGTAGTCGGAGTTTTAATTTTCTTCGTAATGCTGGCTCTTGGCTTGACAGGATACTTGCTTCCATGGGATATGAAAGCTTTATTCGCAACTAAGGTTACATTGCAGATTGCAGAAGCTGTTCCGTTGATTGGGCCATACATTAAAACATTGCTTTCCGGTCATTCAACGATCGTTGGTGCTCAAACTTTGACTCGTTTCTTCGCGATTCACGTATTCTTCCTGCCTGCTGCACTACTAGGCTTGATGGGAGCGCACTTCCTGATGATTCGTAAGCAAGGTATTTCTGGTCCATTGTAAAATTCGAATGAAAAGATTGTGCGAATTGAGTTTCGCTCAATGATACGGAAAAAGGAGGGGATTGCTCGATGCATCGTGGTAAAGGTATGAAGTTCGTGGGTGACTCACGTGTCCCTGCAGAACGTAAGCCTAATATTCCGAAAGATTACTCGGAATACCCTGGCAAAACGGAAGCGTTTTGGCCTAACTTCCTGTTGAAGGAATGGATGGTTGGTGCTGTTTTCCTAATCGGATACTTGAGCTTGACTATTGCTCATCCGTCTCCGCTTGAGAGGATTGCCGATCCGACTGATACAGCGTATATTCCATTGCCAGACTGGTATTTCTTATTCTTATATCAATTGCTTAAATATTCATATGCTTCTGGTCCTTATACAGTTATTGGAGCTATTGTCATCCCGGGTCTTGCATTTGGTGCGCTTTTGCTTGCTCCATTTATTGACCGTGGACCTGAGCGTCGCCCGTCAAAGCGTCCGCTTGCGACAGGCTTTATGCTATTATCAATCGCTGCAGTTTTCTTCCTAACTTGGGAATCTGTTGCGCACCATGACTGGGAAGCAGCCAAGAAACAGGGGCAGATTGTGGATGTCGAAATCGACAAGAACTCTGATGGATACAAGATTGCACAAGCGCAAACTTGTACTTCATGCCATGGCGGCGAACTGGCGGGTGGTGCTGCAGCGCCAAGTTTGTTAGATACAAAAATGAATGCTGAAGAAATTGCTGATGTTGCCAAGAATGGTAAAGGAAGCATGCCTGCGGTCTTTAAAGGAACCGACGAGGAACTTCAGACACTTGCTGAATTCATCGACGGACTGAGCAAGTAATATATCAAAGAACCTGTAAGGTAACTTGCAGGTTCTTTTTTATGCGGAAAGTATTCGTGTTGTCATATGGAATTTGTCTGTTGGGTGATTTAAGAACAAAAGTGAATTAAATACGTATACGCAAGGAAGCCCTAAAAGGAAAAGGAAAACTTGGTTTATTTTCTATAAACTGTAATAATAGTAATAGATAACTTGGGAATGGAGATAGTCAAAATGATCAAAAGAATATACCCTTTGCTAGGGGATAGATCCGTATTATGGCTATTATTTTGGGTGAATGTTTTAGGGACAGCTTACGGGTACTATTGGTACAAATGGCAGCTTATCGATACGCCGCCAGAATTCCTTCTATTTGTACCAGATAGTCCGACTGCCAGTTTGTTTTTTGTTTTCGTTCTAGGGGCATTCCTGATGGGGAAAAACTGGCCGCTTATGGAAGCATTGGCTATCGTTAGCCTAGTCAAATATGGCCTTTGGGCGGTAGTCATGAATTTAATGGTGTTCTTCGTTTCAGGACAGCTCGATTGGATTGGGCTTATGCTGATGGCATCTCATTTTGCTATGGCAGTGGAAGGGGTCTTATATGCCCCTTTTTATCGAATGAAACCATGGCATTTGATTACAGCTGCGGTTGTACTTCTTCATAATGAAATCATTGATTATGTTTTTGAAATGATGCCAAGGTACCATACGCTAGATTTATACATGGACCAGATCGGGTATTTTACATTTTGGCTGAGCATCTTCTCAATCGCCGTTGGATATTACTTCGGGCTGCGGCCGGGGCGATTCACCCTTTCATTAAAAAGATCAAGATAGCCCCCGAATGTTGGTCTAACCTTGTCCACCCTCTCATACATTTTAATAGTATTTAGAGGGGGGACAGGAATGAGGGCAAAATACCTTTTATTCATTTCGGTGCTATTATTATTGATTGCGCCGTTCGCAGCATACGCAGAACCACAGTCGCCTGTTGAAGAACTGGACAATATATCAGACCAAGCGCTGCAAATGGTTAAACTCCACCGTTATGAAGATGCAAACAGGTTGTTGAATCATTTTTCAGAAGAATTCTTGCTAGTCACAGGAGATGGACGGCCTTTTACTATGGATGAACTGCGGATTATCACTGTGGCACATGATGAAGCAATTGAAGCTGTAGCAAACGCGGACCTGGGACATGCCGAAAGGATGAACAGGGTTACAAAATTCAGGCTGGTCATTGATGCGATTGCCTCCACGCACCAGCCATTATGGACAGAGATGGAAGGGCCCATCATGACGGTTTTCAATGATATGAAGACTGCTGCATATGAGGGTGACAATGACCAATTCCATTCGAACCTTAATTCGTTCCTGTCTTTATACAATGTAATTTATCCAAGTATGAAGATTGACATCAATCCGGAAAGGATCCAAAAAGTTGATGCCAAAGTAAGTTTTATTGACCAGTATCGGCCACAGGTATTACAAGAGGCTTCCAGCAAGGAGGAACTTGAAATGCTTGAATCGGATTTGCAAAACATCTTTGATGATATGACAGAGGATGAAGCAGACCCTTCACTATGGTGGGTAATGATTTCCACTGGAAGTGTCATTATTCTTACATTGTCCTATGTGGGTTGGAGAAAATATAGAGGCGACAATGATAAAAAAAGAAATGTGCAAAAAGAACATAAGAATTGACACCGTATTCTAGTATTTATAAAATAGTGATAACATCATGAGATGTAAAAGGAGGTACTAGATGTCTATAATAATCTATTTTGCGCTTATTATTTTGATCCCGTTATGGGCTCAATTCAAGGTAAAAGGAGCATACAAGAAGTATTCAAAGGTGGCTTCTTCGTCCCAAATGACGGGCGCTGAGGTGGCTCGTAAAATTCTTGATGATAACGGGTTATACAATGTTGGTGTCGAAGAAACTAGAGGTTATTTAAGTGACCATTACGACCCGCGTTCAAAGGTTGTACGTTTATCTTCAGATAACTTTTTTGGGCATTCAGTTGCAGCAGCTGCAATTGCTGCTCACGAAGTAGGCCATGCGATGCAGGATGCGGAGGATTACTCATTCCTTCGATTCCGCCATGCACTTGTCCCAGTGGCAAGCCTAGGTTCAAACTTTTCCTGGATACTGATCCTGATTGGGATTTTTGCTCAATTAAGCGGATTGCTTTTACTAGGTATTCTTTTCATGGCCGCTGCTGTTGTTTTCCAAGTGGTAACTTTGCCGGTTGAATTCAATGCATCCAACCGTGCAATGGAACAGGTGGTTTCAGCTGGGATCATCAGGAATGATGAAGAAAGGGAAACAAAGAAAGTATTGAATGCTGCTGCATTGACATATGTAGCTGCGGCCGCTGTTGCGGTACTGGAACTTGTTCGTTTAGTAATGATTTACACAGGGATGACTAGCGAAGAATAAAAAAAATCCGGACATAGATCCGGATTTTTTTTGTGTCTGGGAAGATAAACTCCACTTTGAGAATGCCCCCTGGCCCCAGGTCCTGTACGTTTTTATCTTTCTAAAGGAAGCTTATTTTCATCCAGCGTAAATCCTTCACCCAGGACATCATGGACAACGGTAACCGATACAAACGCGTGGGGATCCACAGAATTAATGACACTTTTCAGTCGGACGATTTCATTCTTGGCGACAACGCAGTAAAGAACATCTCTTTCCGCTTTCGTATAAGAGCCTACAGCTTTGAGGCTGGTGACTCCGCGGTCCATTTCTTTCATGATTTTCGCTGCAATATCCTCATTCTTCTCCGAGATGATCATAGCTCCTCTGGCAGCATACGAACCTTCCTGCATAAAGTCAATCACCCTGGCCCCTACAAAAACGACGACAAGCGTATACATGGCTTCCCTGTAGTTCAAATATGTAATAAGTGAAAGTGTAATGACCCCAAAGTCGAACATGAACATTGTCCTGCCCATTGTCCATCCAAAATACTTTTGCGCCAGCCTTGCGATAATGTCGACTCCGCCCGTAGTCCCTCCGTAACGGAAGATGATACCAAGGCCGATGCCGATGAACACGCCCGCAAATAAGGCCGCTAAAAACAAATCCTCATATAATGGCATCTCGATTTGATATTTTTGGAATATGCCCAGGAAAATGGAGACACCCACTGTGCCAATGATGGTGTAAATAAATACATTCCGGCCAAGCAGCTTCCAGCCTATGAAAAAAAGCGGCAAGTTCAATAACAAGTTCGTGATTGAAGGAGACCAGCCAAATACGAAATAAAGCAAAAGTGTAATACCAGTAAAGCCACCCTCTGCCAGGTTATTTTGCATATTGAAATGAACAAGACCGAATGAAAAAATAGCCGCACCAAGCAAAATGAAGAAGATGTTTTTGAATTTTAAGCCGTTTAGCACGAATTATTCCTCCTAATAGTACGACTGAAGTTTTACCTTATAAAGCGCTTATATTATATAAAATATAACCAACAAGGGCAATCTTTTACAGGGGAGGATGGAAGAGTCGGAATCTTCTATGTTCCATGCCGCGTAATGAGACAGGCTTAATTGGTGGTATAAAGCTTTTTCGCCGGTATGTTCAGGATTAGTTTGAAATAAAAATATTTGTCAAAGCACCTCCATTAAGCTAACATCGATATAGATATACATACAAATAAAGGTTAGGTGAGTTTCTTGAGTGGAAATAAAACGATAAAAGAACTCCAGCAGGAAGTGGATACTTATATAAGCCAATTTAAAGAAGGTTACTTCAGTCCGCTTGCTTTGACTGCACGCATGACCGAGGAGCTCGGGGAGCTGGCTCGTGAGGTTAACCATTATTATGGCGAAAAGCCAAAGAAAAACGATGAAAAAGAAAAGACAATTGAAGAAGAGCTGGGAGATATGCTGTTTGTTATGATTTGTTTTGCCAACTCTTTAAATATAGACCTTGAAGAAGCACATAACATGGTCATGGAAAAGTTCAATACAAGGGACAAAGACCGCTGGACGAGAAAAGACAGCTAAAGGAGACTAAATATATGGAAAAAGTAAAAATTGTTATTGCAGGACCAAGAGGAAGAATGGGTAAAGAGGCTGTCAATTTGGTGCTCGGGACGGATACATATGAACTTGTTGGCGTTGTCGACAGAAAATATGAAGGAATGAAACTTGGCGAGCTCGAGGGGTTTCCGGAGAGTGATGCCCTCATTTATACGGATTTCGAGAAATGTCTTCAAGAAGTAGAGCCAGACGTCTTGATTGATCTGACGACACCTGAAGTAGGCATGTTCCACACAAGGACTGCTTTGAAATATAAAGTTCGCCCCGTAGTAGGGACAACAGGGTTCAGCAAGGAGAACCTTGAAGAACTTGAACAGCTTTGTGCTGAACAGGAAACAGGCTGTATCATCGCTCCAAACTTTGCAGTCGGGGCGATTTTGATGATGAAATTCTCACAAATGGCAGCCAAATACTTCAGTGACGTCGAAATCATTGAACTTCATCATGACCAGAAGCTGGATGCACCATCTGGCACAGCAGTCAAAACCGCCCAAATGATCTCTGATGTACGTGAACCGAAAAAACAGGGCCATGCTGATGAGAAGGAAACGATTCAAGGTGCCCGCGGTGCGGATTATGAAGGCATGCACATCCACTCTGTAAGGCTGCCTGGACTGATTGCCCATCAGCAAGTATTATTCGGTGCTGACGGACAAACCTTGACGATACGCCATGATTCATACAATCGAAGCTCCTTTATGTCTGGAGTCAAACTTGCGGTGGACACAGTTATGAAAGTGGACGCTTTTGTTTACGGATTAGAGAATATCATTGAATAGGGGAGAAACCATGAACATTGCCTTAATTGCCCATGATAAAAAGAAAGACGATTTAGTGGGGTTCGCAGTCGCTTATAAGGAGATTTTCGAAAAGCATACATTATTCGCAACCGGTACTACAGGGTTGCGAATCATTGAAGCAACTGGTTTGGAAGTGGCGAGATTTCAATCTGGCCCGCTTGGCGGCGACCAGGAAATCGGCGCACGAATAGCCAACAATCTAATGGACGCAGTGTTTTTCTTCAGGGATCCATTAACTGCCCAGCCGCATGAACCTGATGTGACTGCCCTGGTTCGGTTATGTGACGTATATTCTGTTCCGCTTGCGACCAATATGGGAACAGCGGAAATTCTTGTCAAAGGAATTGAAAGAGGAGACCTGGATTGGCGAAATATAGTAAAAGAAGAAATTGGTGATGAAAATGGAAGCAATGAAGCTTGATATTCTGGCATTTGGTGCCCATGCCGATGATGTGGAAATCGGGATGGGCGGTACAATCGCAAAATATGCTGCTGAAGATAAATGGATTGGGATTTGTGATTTGACCAAAGCCGAAATGTCTTCGAATGGAACAGTAGAGATCAGGAGCCGCGAAGCGAATGAAGCAGCCGGCATTCTCGGAGTGAAGATGAGGGAAGCACTTGACTTGCCGGACAGAGGCTTGTTTTTAAAGGAAGAATACATAAGAAAAATTGTTAGAGTGATCAGGCGAAACACACCGGACATAGTTTTTGCACCTTATCTTGACGACCGTCATCCTGACCATGGCAGCTGTGCCCGCCTTGTTGAGGAGGCGGTCTTTTCGGCGGCAGTAAGAAAATATGATGAAGATCATGGGCTGACACCACATAGGACAAAAGCTTTATATTTTTATATGATCAATGGATTCCATAAACCTGATTTTGTTGTTGATGTTTCGGATTTTATCAATTTAAAAATCAGTGCACTGAATGCTTACGAAAGCCAATTCGTGAAAGGCGCAGCCACTTTTGACACCCCGCTGGTGAACGGCTATATCGAAACAGTCGAGGCGCGTGAAAAATTATTCGGCAAGGAAGTCGGCGTCGCATATGCCGAAGGCTTTATGTCCAAAAAACCATTGTTAATCCATAAGGATTTGTTAGGGGAAGGAAAATGAAGAAATTAAAAATAGGCATCACCTGTTACCCGACGGTGGGGGGATCTGGTGTTGTCGCAACAGAACTTGGAAAGCTTCTGGCAGAGAAGGGTCATGAGATCCATTTCATTTCATCGAGCCTCCCCTTCAGGCTAAAGAAAATGTACCGAAATATTTATTCTCATGAGGTAGAGGTCAATCAATACTCAGTATTTCAATATCCACCATACGACATTGCGCTGGCCAGCAAGATTGCAGAGGTCGCCGTCATGGAAAATTTAGATGTCCTCCACGTCCATTATGCGATTCCCCATGCTGTGTGTGCCATTTTAGCCCGCCAGATGAGCGGACGTGATCTGAAGATTGTCACTACGCTTCACGGTACCGATATTACCGTACTTGGATATGATCCATCTCTAACTGATGCCATTCGCTTTGGTATTGAAAAATCGGATGTTGTTACAGCAGTATCTAATTCGCTTATCCAGCAAACCTATGATTTGATCAAACCGGAAAAGGAAATTAACTGTGTGTACAACTTCATCGACACTCGTGTCAACAAACGCAGCGATTCCACAGATCTTAGAAAAGAATATGGAATCCTTCCTGAAGAGAAAGTGGTCATCCATGTATCCAACTTCCGGCCAGTTAAAAGAGTTCCAGATGTCATTAAAACATTCGCAGGAATCGCAGAAAAAATGCCGGCCAAGCTTTTGCTTGTAGGAGATGGACCGGAAATGAAGGCTGTCTGCAATCTTGCAAGTGAGCTGGGGATTCGCGACAAAGTACTGCTTCTTGGAAAGCAGGAAAGAGTTGAAGAGCTTTATTCATTAAGTGATTTGATGCTTCTTCTTTCAGAAAAAGAAAGTTTCGGACTGGTTGCTTTAGAAGCTATGGCTTGTGGCGTACCATGTATCGGGACGAATGTAGGAGGTATTCCAGAAGTGATCGTGGACGGAAAGACCGGATACATTTGCGAATTAGGAAATATCGAAGAGATAACAGAAAAAGCTGTCAATATACTCTCAAGTGCGGAAATCCACAAGCGTTTTGCTGAGAATTCGATTGAACGGGCAGAAAAGAGCTTCAGCGCAGAACAAATCGTATCTCAATATGAAGGAATCTATTATAATATCGTTGGGCAGGATGTACAATGATTGGCGAACCATTCATACAGGCTGCACCTGTCCTCCAGTTAATTGAGAATGCTGGTTTTGAAGCGTATTTTGTCGGCGGTTCGGTAAGGGATCATATCCTCGGCCGCGAAATATCCGATGTTGATATTGCTACCTCAGCGTTACCTGAGGAATTAAAACGGATCTTTCCTAAAACCAATGATGTGGGAATTGAACATGGAACGATTCTGGTCCATTATAAAGGCGGTCACTATGAAATCACGACCTTCCGTTCCGAACAAAATTACTCTGATTTCCGAAGACCGGATAAGGTTTCTTTTATTCGGTCTTTACAAGAGGATTTACAGCGTCGCGATTTCACGATGAATGCAATTGCGATGGATAAAGAAGGGAAGATTATTGACCCTTTTGCGGGCAAGGAAGCAATAAATAAAAAGGTGATTGTGACTGTAGGCAACCCTGATGAACGCTTCGGTGAAGATGCATTAAGGATGCTGAGGGCTGTAAGATTCCAGTCACAATTATCTTTTTCGATTGAAAAGTATACTTTAGAATCCCTTGCAGCTCACTGTCATCTGCTTGAGAATATTGCGGTTGAACGTAAAACTGTTGAGTTTGAAAAATTGCTTATGGGGCCTGGCAGGAGCGAAGCGGTTCAATTGCTGGCGAATAGAGGGATGATTCAATTTTTGCCGGGATTGAAAAATCATAGTGATGAAGTAAAACGCTTTTCGAGCCGAATAAGGAAGAACTTCCGACTGACAGAGTCCTGGGTCCTGTTAGTATTTGAATTAGGGCTGAAGGACAAGGAAATAGATGATTTCCTGAGAGAATGGAAGCTTCCAGTGAATAAAATTAAAAGGATCAACAAAATTCATTCATTGTTATTACATCGCCTTGAAAATGACTGGAGTCTGGGACTGGTTTATAAGGCAGGTCTCGAAGATGCGATAAGTGCTGAAATAGTGCATGCGTCCCTCCATAACAATAGTGGCAGCGACGAAGAAATCAGGGGTTTGTATGAGCGGCTTCCGATTAAGCACCGTAAGGAATTGGAGGTAACGGGAAATGATGTCATGGCATGGCTGGATAAACACCCGGGTCCGTGGCTGCGAGACATTCTTGAAGAAATCGAACGTTCTGTAATCTATGGCGTCGTGCCAAATGAGAAGGAGAAAATAAAGGAATGGCTGAGCGCGTTCAATCAGAAATCAGAAAAAAATTAATAGATGCATTTACGAAAAACGAAACTGAATACCTATCCGGACAACATCTCGCTGACATTGCTGGCTGTACACGCACAGCCGTCTGGAAGCACATCGAGGAACTTCGCAAGGAAGGCTTTCAGTTTGAAGCGGTTAGAAGAAAAGGATATAAGATCATCTCTATCCCGGACAATATGTCTGCAGATAAAATAAACCTTGGTTTGAACACTGAATTCTTAGGCAGGAATCTTCATTACCATGACAGCGTGGAATCGACTCAGAAGATAGCGTATAAGCTGGCTTATGAGCAAGCTGAAGAGGGAACTGTTGTGATTGCCGAAGAGCAAACTGCAGGCAGAGGCAGAATGGATCGCAAATGGCATTCTCCTAAATATTCAGGGATATGGATGAGTCTCATCCTAAGACCGAAAATCCCCATCCCGAAAGCACCGCAGCTGACATTGATTACGGCAGTTGGAGTGGTGCAGGCCATAGAGGAAGTAACAGGCTTACTGCCCGAAATTAAATGGCCCAATGATATTCTCATCAACGGCAAGAAAATAACCGGGATCCTTACCGAGCTACAGGCGGAATCCGATCAGATCAATTCTATCATCATTGGAATCGGCATCAATGTAAATACAGGAATAGAAGATTTTCCTGAAGATATTCGATCAATTGCTTCGTCGCTAGCGATAGAGTCTGGCAAAATAATCGACAGGGAGAAATTGATCCGAACGATTTTAGAAAAACTGGAGAAATTGTATTTGCTTTATCTGGAGAAGGGCTTTTTTCCAATAAAGCTGATGTGGGAAAGCTACGCGATAAGCATCGGTAAACAGATCACTGCAAGGACACTAACAGGTGAAATCAAGGGGAAAGCCATCGGAATCACTGAAGATGGAGTTCTTTTGATTGAGGATTCAGCAGGGGAGGTTCATAATATTTACTCGGCTGATATCCAAATCGAAGGTTAAAATCGTTGTGTAGCCAAAAAAGCGGTCATTTGCTATAATCAATCTGGGCGGTATCGAAAGAACTGCACCTTGTTGACTTTTTTATAAAAAAAATAGTTCTGCCTGGATCCGGTAGCGGACTGGGACAGAGGGATGAAACAAGTACAGGCTTCAAAGGGTCCTTCTGGCATAGATGGGTCCTTTTTTAGTGTCTGGCATTGATGGATTGTTTTATCTCCTCTTCAGAAAAAGGGAGGAATGAAAATGAAACAAACAACTGATTTCTTAAAAATGAAGCAAACAGGCAACAAGATTGTCATGGTGACGGCCTATGATTATCCTTCAGCGAAGCATGCCGAACAGGCTGAAGCAGATATGATCCTCGTAGGTGATTCCCTTGGTATGGTCGTGCTGGGCTATGATTCGACTGTACCGGTGACAATGGATGATATGGTCCACCATTCGAAGGCTGTCAGGCGAGGAGCGGGCAATACGTTCATTGTTGTCGATTTGCCATTTATGAGCTATCATCTGTCAATCAAAGACACGCTTATAAACGGTGCGAGAATCATGCAGGAAACTGGGGCAAATGCTGTTAAATTAGAAGGTGCCGATGAGGTCATTGATCATATAAACGCACTGACCAGGGCAGGAGTGCCTGTTGTAGCGCATCTTGGCCTCACTCCGCAATCTGTAGGTGTACTTGGCGGATATAAAGTGCAGGGGAAGAGCGCGGATGCGGCAAAGAAATTAATTGCTGACGCAAAAAAATGCGAAGAGGCAGGTGCCTTTGCAGTTGTGCTGGAATGCGTTCCTAAACAGCTTGCTGAACAAGTCAGCCGGGCCCTTACAATCCCGACGATTGGGATCGGGGCTGGAGCAGAGGTTGACGGCCAGGTGCTTGTATACCACGATATCATTACCTATGGCGTAGACCGTGTCCCGAAGTTCGTGAAACAGTATACGAATGTAAATGAATTGATCTCTTCAGGGCTCAATGCCTATGTATCCGAAGTCAGACACAAGGCATTCCCGGAAGATAAACATAGCTTTACCATGAAAGAAGAAGAATTGCAGGCATTGTACGGGGGAAAAGAATGAAAATCATTAGAACAATCACCGAGATGCAGGAACAGATGAAAAGATTGAAATCTGAAGGGAAAACCATTGGTTATGTACCAACCATGGGTTTCCTGCATGAAGGCCATAGATCACTGATGAACAGGGCACGTCCGGAAAATGATGTGGCTGTCCTGAGCATTTTCGTGAACCCTCTCCAATTCGGCCCTGCGGAGGATTTGGATGCCTATCCGCGGGATTTTGAGCGCGACCATAAAATTGCGGAAGCTGAGGGAGTGGATTTTATTTTCTATCCATCTGCGGAAGAAATGTATCCTGGGAATGCTTCAATCAAGGTTTCTGTTGTTGAGCGGACAAATGTACTTTGCGGCAGGTCAAGGCCAGGGCATTTTGACGGAGTAGCAACAGTTCTTTTCAAACTGTTCAATATCATACAGCCAACAAGGGCATATTTTGGCCTGAAGGATGCTCAGCAGGTCGCAGTGGTCGATGGCCTGATCAAGGATTTTAATTTTCCGATCGAATTGATTCCGGTTGAAACAGTTCGTGAAGAGGATGGTCTTGCAAAAAGTTCAAGGAATGTCTATTTAAATGACGAGGAAAGAATACAGGCAGTGGAACTTAGCAAAAGCCTGAAGATGGCTAAACTCGCCATTGACAATGGTGAAAGAAATGCTGATGAACTCGTTAGATTGATGAAAAATCATATAAATGAGAATACGACCGGCACAGTAGATTATATTGAAATCTATACCTATCCTGAGCTGCAGGAGTTGGAGACATTGAAGGGGAAAGTCATCATTGCCCTTGCCGTGAAGTTCTCAAAAGCCAGATTGATCGATAATACTATTTTAGAAGTAGAATAACTTAAATAGGGGGATATATTCCATGTTCCGCACCATGATGAATGCTAAAATACATCGAGCAAGAGTAACTGAGGCCAATCTGAACTATGTAGGCAGCATCACCATTGACAGCGATATTTTGGACGCAGTCGGTATGGTTGCTAATGAAAAGGTTCAAATTGTAAATAATAATAATGGCGCGCGTTTTGAAACGTATATTATTCCGGGGGAAAGAGGGAGCGGCGTTGTGTGCCTAAATGGAGCAGCAGCTCGTCTGGTTCACGAGGGTGACGTTGTGATTATCATTTCTTACGCGCTTGTTGCGGAAGAGAAGGTTCCGTCTCATCAGCCAAAAGTAGCATTGATGGATGAGAATAACCGTATAGTTGAGATGCTTCATGCTGAACCTGAGAAAACGGTATTCCTATAAACAAGAAAACTCCCGTGCCATCGGGAGTTTTTTCATACCGTTAGTCTGTATACTCTTTGGCATGGCCTTAGAGGACTTGGGTGAGGGGCTTCCGGAAAAGAATTACATACAGAAGGATGACCAGATATTTTGCCTGATACGGCTAAAAGAATAATCCAATTGCATTTATAATGGTCATAATAAGACTAAGCCTGTTACATAGGGATTTCGTAGGTGGATTATTCCATGTCCCAATGAAGGCGATTGGAACATGAAATGGAATGTCCGGATGGAAAAAGTGTCCCAATGAAGGCGATTGGAACATGAAATGGAATGTTTGGATGGAAAAAGTGTTCCAATGAAGGCGCTTGGAACATGAAATGGAATGTCCGGATGAAAAAAGTGTCCCAATGAAGGCGCTTGGAACATGAAATGGAATGTTGGGATGGAAAAAGAATTCCAATGAAGGCGCTTGGAACATGAAATGGAATGTCCGGATGAAAAAAGTGTCCCAATGAAGGCGCTTGGAACATGAAATGGAATGTTGGGATGGAAAAAGAATTCCAATGAAGGCGATTGGAACATGAAATGGATTGTCCGGATGGAAAAAGTGTCCCAATGAAGGTCATTGGATCATGAAATTGAATGTCCGGATGAAAAAAGTGTCCCAATGAAGGCGATTGGAACATGAAATCAAATTTCTGAATTTAAAAAGTGTCCCAATGGGGGCTATTGTAACAGCGTTAAAGATACTGTCACGCTTTCACTTTCGTATTTTTTGTGATACGGTTTTGTTTGACTGAATGTTAGAGGTGTATTGTAGAATGAGCCAAAAATTTGTGGTTGTAGATTTAGAAACAACGGGTAATTCCCCGAAAAAGGGTGACCGTATTATACAATTTGGAGCCGTGATCATTGAGGATGGGAAGATTACTGGACGATTCTCCTCGCTTGTCAATCCATTGCAGGAAATTCCTGCTTTCATTGAGGAGTTGACCGGAATTTCGGATTCAATGGTGAAGGATGCTCCATTATTTGAGGAAATCGCTCCACAGATTTCTGATATGCTTGAAGATGCGTATTTTGTGGCTCATAATGTTTTATTTGATCTTTCGTTTTTACAAGATGAATTATTAAGCTCTGGCCAGGAAGGTTTTTATGGCCCGGTTATAGATACAGTGGAAATGGCAAGAATCCTTTATCCGTCTGCTGACAGTTATAAATTGACAGATTTGGCCGCAAGGGAGAAATTGCATCATGACCGCCCTCACCAGGCTGATAGTGATGCACAAGTGACGGCAGAGCTGCTCCTGATTATGCTCGACGCTGTAAAATCCTTGCCGCTGGTCACAGTCAAGGAGCTGGCAAAGCTTTCGGAGGGACTGAAGAGCGATCTTCACTTAATTTTTGATGATGTATTGACTGTGAAGGAGAGCAGGCTGGAAGAACTGCCTGATCATCTTGAGGTCTACCGGGGGATTGCTTTGAAAAAGAGGAACAAAATCCGAAAGGTTGTTCAAAGTACTATTGAGTATCCTGAATCTTTGGTAGAAAAAAAGATCTTACTTCAAAAAGCTTTTTCTGGCTATGAAATCAGGCATGGGCAGTTCGAGATGATGGACTGCGTGCGTGAAGCATTCTCCAAGAATGGCCATGCTTTGATTGAAGCAGGAACGGGAGTAGGAAAGTCTCTTGGTTATTTAATCCCAGCGGCAATATTTGCGTTGGAAAGCAATAAACCAGTTGTAGTCAGTACTTACACTACACAGCTTCAAGAGCAGCTCCTGTTCAATGACGTTCCGAAACTCGCTCAGGTAATGGGAACATCCATAAATGCAACGCTGATTAAAGGCAGGAACAACTATATCAGCATGGCCCGGTTTGAGCAATCCCTAAGGGAAGTAGAGGAAAATTATGATACAGCCCTTACTAAAATGCAAATCCTTGTATGGCTTACGCAAACAGAAACTGGAGATTTTGATGAACTCAACTTGTCTAGCGGGGGCATGCTCTTCTGGGGTAAAGTGAAAAATGAACGTGCACTATTCCTCAAGACAAAGCACTGGGAAGGCCATGATTTTTATCAAAGGGCGGTTGAAAAAGCACAGCATGCGGATATTCTGATCACGAACCATTCCATGATGCTTGCCGACCTTGTTTCAGACAAAGGTCCGTTACCGAATTATGACTATGCCGTACTCGATGAAGGTCACCAGTTCGAAAAAGCGGCAGGAAAGTACTTTGGGAAATCACTGGATTATCTCGCTGTCAGACTAGTACTTAATCAGCTTGGGCTATATGATCAAAACCAGCTGTTCTATAAATTGGAGACTCTGCTGAACCATAATAACGGCGATTTTAATTCCGGCAGACTTCATTCGTTTGAAATCAATCAGTTGATTTCCGACCTGGTATACGAAACAGAGGAACTATTCAAGCTTGCGGGAACCTATGCAAGAAAAACGCTGAAGAATAAAACTCATGGCAGCAAAATACATGCAAGCATGGTTCCGGACAGGGATAATCGAATATGGAATGCATTGAAGACAACCGCCGAAAGGTTTTATTTTCACTTAAAGGATTTAATCTCGGCTTTGGAGGAAAGGCTGCTTGAGGCTGGGAAAAGCTCTCAGCAATATACAGGCGTTCAGCAATCAATCCTTGAAGAGGTTGTACAAGTTAAAGAAGACTTGGAACAAATTTGCATTACGGCCAGGACTCTTTTTATGGATGATAGCGGCTATGTGAGATGGATCGAGGCAGATATGAGGGCTTTACAAAATTCAACGACCATTTTTTCACGCCCTGTTTATGTATCTGATTATTTGGCAGAACAATTCTTTGCGAAAAAAAGAAGTGTAGTTGTTACCTCTGCAACCCTGTCTGTTAATAATTCCTTTACTTTTATCAAAAAGGAATTGGGAATCCGGAATACGCTTATGGAAAAGCAAATACCATCGCCGTTTTCTTACGGTTCCCAGGTCAAGCTTGTTGTCCCTGATGACTTGCCGGATATAAAGTCTGTTTCCAATGATGATTATGTTGCAGCCGTTACCGAACATATCATATCGATTGCAGAAGCAACTAAAGGCAGGATGCTGATTTTATTTACTTCCCATGAGATGCTGAAAAAGGCTTATGAATTGATCAAGGAAAGCGGCCTCCTGGAAGAATATATTTTGATTGCCCAGGGTATTACTGCAGGCAGCAGGACAAGACTGACCAGGAATTTCAAGCGATTTGAGAAAGCGATTCTATTTGGGACCAGCAGTTTCTGGGAGGGTGTCGATATTCCGGGTGAGGACCTGTCCTGCTTGATCATTGTGAGGCTTCCATTTACACCTCCTGATGAACCAATTACAGCAGCGAAATGTTCCTTGATCAAGGAAAAGGGGGGCAGTCCTTTTTCTGAACTATCCTTGCCTGAAGCCGTCTTGAGATTTAAACAAGGATTCGGAAGGCTAATCCGTACATCAAATGATAGAGGTTTGATTTTTGTCTTCGACCGAAGGCTTGTTACAACTTCTTATGGAAGAGCCTTTTTACATTCCGTACCTGATGTTCCAGTTGAAAAAAGGTCTATAACAGAAATAGTCGAAATGATTCATGATTGGCTGTAGGACCGCTGCGTATATTCTGCGTAGGTGAAAACTGCCTTTTTTAAAAAGCTTTTTATAATTTCAGCTAAATGACGCACTCTAAAGCTAGAAGTAATTGGAGGAGTATACATGAAGCTGATATTAGCAATCCTGGCATTTATGAATTGGTATTATTTCCCGTATGAATCTCCTTCTTCTCCTGTAGAGGTTGAAGGAGTGGATGTCAACCTGAAAAGAAACGAATTGGCCTTTACTTTTTTAGCAATCAGCGATGGAGAGGCTGCGCTAATCCAGCACGCCAATGGGGATAATATACTGGTCAACACGGGTGGAAAGGGTACTTTAAAAGAGCTTGAAAGGCTGCTCGCTCTTTTTCATGTTAAGGATTTATCGACGATTATTTTAACAGCGAATACAGCGCAGGAAAACCTCGGACAAATTATCGAGAAATATAATGTTCGCCGGATATTTACCGGGAAAGCTGGTAATCAGGTCCTTACAGAAGTTTCAATTCCGACGGAAGTGAAGGTTCAAAGCTGGAAGCAGGGAGAATTGTTAAAGCTAATGCCAGGATTGACTGCTGAGGTCATTTTTGATGGCAGTGAAGAAAATGAAGGGACGGATATTTCTTTTCAATTTTTCCATCATCAGATTTTTTATATTAGTTCGGCTAGCCATGCTTCAGAGCAAGCTTTTCTTGCCGAACCATTGAAGAATGTCAATATAGTGAAATTGCCTTTCTTTGCTGCAAAAGGATCGTTTTCTGATTTGCTGATCGAGCATTTAGACCCACAACTCGCAGTAATCTTTAAATCCAATTCGATTAAACCCGACCCGGATTTAGTGGAAATGCTCCATGAAGCCTGGATTGATGTTTATTTCACAAAGCAGCATGGTACTGTTACAATTAAGCTTACCGATTCAACCTATGATGTCATAACGATTTTGAGCGAAGAATAAAAGCTGCACCTTCCTAGCTGAAAATATCACTTCTGAAATTACCAAATGGCTAAAGAAAAACTGCGCATAAAATGCGCAGCCATTTTTAATGTTTTGGACTAGAAAAGTTTTTTGTGTGGCAGTAATACTCTTACCAGTGAGGGCCATCTCCTGATATAATAAGTGGTATTAATTCTATTGTTGCCAGTTGAACGCTCATATATAAATGACAAAAATTGTGTTAGAGGAGAGGGAACAGTCGTGGAAAGCAAAATTGAAGTAGTCTCAACCGTGAAAGTCCAGAATAGTCCTGATTTATATAAAATAGTAGATGCCCTTAACAGGACATTGAAGCGTGATGATCTTATGTTCGGTCTTGCACTGGATCAGGATGATAAAGAAATAGCAGTTTTCACCATTTACCGAACATGATATTAAGAGTAATTGGCATGACCTGCTGTTTTGTTAAGCAGAAAAGAGCATACATAAAGAAGGGATACATGTGAAGAAATGGATATTTTTCAGCATTCTCATTATTGCTACAATAACGGGGATTCTGATCAATGTATACTTAAACGCTGTTGAGCCAGTCAAGGCAGCAGAAAAAGAGGCTGTACAAATTGCGTTAAAGGAAACAAACCTTACCGATTTCACAAACTTCAGTTTGTACAGCGGAGAAGAAACGTATTATGTGATGACCGGAAAAAATGCCAAAGAAGAAGCTGTTTATGTATGGATCAATGAAAAAAACAGCGAAGTTATCACAAGAAATGCTAAAAATGGTATCACGAAAAAAGAGGCTTTAAATAAACTATATCAGGAAAAAAATCCGAATGAAATCATTGAAGTAAGGCTCGGTATGGCCAGAATACAAAAGACGGACAGGCCCGCATGGGAAATCTTTTACCGAAACAACAGCGACACAATCAATTATTATTATGTCGATTTTGATACGGGGGAAAAACTCAGGGCTATTGATAATTTGTAAGTCCTGTGGAAAATTTTGGAGTTTACAGGACGTCATACATGTAAAAAAACATAGGAGGTAAAGGGATGGAGATCCAGTTAGCCAGCAGAGTGGGAGCGCTCACTCCTTCATCAACTTTGGCAATTACCGCAAAAGCAAAAGAATTGAAAGCGCAAGGGAAAGACGTGATTGGACTCGGAGCAGGAGAACCAGACTTCAACACGCCGCAGCATATTATCGATGCTGCTGTAAAGTCAATGAATGAGGGCTTCACAAAGTATACACCATCTGGCGGACTTCCAGATTTGAAAAAGGAAATCGCAGCTAAGTTAAAAAAAGATCAAGGACTTGACTATCAGCAGAATGAAATCATTGTGACTAGTGGAGCTAAGCATGGTTTGTACACACTTTTTCAGGTATTGCTCAATGAGGGAGATGAAGTCATCATTCCGATTCCTTACTGGGTCAGTTACCCAGAGCAGGTCAAGCTTGCAGGCGGGAATCCGGTTTACGTCGAGGGACTGGAGCAGAACAATTTCAAGATTACTCCGGATCAATTGAAGGAGAAGGTCACAGAAAAGACAAAGGCAGTGATCATCAATTCTCCTAGCAACCCTACCGGGATGGTTTATTCTCAAGAGGAATTGCAGGCCCTTGGAGAAGTCTGCCTGGAAAAGGGCATCCTGATCATTTCGGATGAAATCTATGAAAAATTAATTTATGGAGATGCTGAACATTTCTCGATTGCCCAGCTTTCAGCAGATCTGAAAAAGCAGACCGTCATCATTAATGGTGTTTCCAAATCCCATTCAATGACAGGATGGAGAATTGGCTACGCAGCAGGTGACAGCGGAATCATCAAGGCAATGACCGACCTGGCAAGCCACAGCACGTCAAATCCGACTACTCCGGCACAGTATGCAACCATAGCTGCATATGCAGGAGAACAGGATGCCGTGGAAACAATGCGTTCAGCGTTTGAAAATAGGCTGGAAATCATCCATGGAAAACTGAACGACATTCCAGGGATCAACTGCATTAAGCCACAGGGAGCGTTTTACCTGTTCCCGAATGCAAAAGAAGCAGCACTGATGTCAGGCTGCAAGGATGTAGATGAGTTTGCAGAAGTGTTGCTTACAGAAGCCAATGTTGCGGTTGTTCCTGGCTCTGGATTTGGAGCTCCAGACTATATGCGACTATCATATGCAACCTCCCTTGACCAGCTGGAGGAAGCTGTCAGCAGGATCCATAAGTTCATTGAAAGCCGGGTTTAAATCAGGCAGCGTGGATCAGCGGGTTAGAACATGAACGTGAATCGAATTCTATTCCCTAGGTTGCTGAACCGTCCTAATCAATAATAATATCTGTTTCAGAGGTGTATTTAAAAAACAAAAGGCCCGTATATTGAAAGGCCTTTTGTTTTGTTTTTTAGAAGGAATTTGTTACTTTCCATAGGATTCATATTCCAGCTCCAGACGTGGCGCTTTTTGGCGGACAGCGCTTGTCGGGGCTGAACGAGGCGCTTGCGCTTTTTTTCTTTTCGCTATTTTTCGACTAATTTCCCTTTTTAATCTTTTTCTATTTTATTACCAGCCGGGCTTGTTCATGCTATACTATGAAAAGAGGTGTCCGGAATGAAAAAAGCAGATTTGTTAGATTGGCTGAAAGAGGGGAATGTTACAATTCCAGCTGTATTGCTTACGCAGTACAAAGAAATGAGATTGAACGAACAAGAATTGGCACTACTACTTCATGTATTCTATTTTTCTGAAAAAGGAAATGAATTTCCTACGCCTACGGAACTTGCAGCCCGCATGACGATATCGGCTTTCGAATGTACCGATTTGCTCCGAGCACTGATTCAAAGAGGGTTTATATCGATAAGCGACGGGAACTCCACGGACGGAATCAGATATGAAAAATATTCACTGGAACCGCTATGGGAAAAGCTGTTCGATCAGTTTATGCTCAAGCGGAAACAGGAAAAAGAGGTTCTGGACCAAAAGCAAGAGACGGATTTATATACAACGTTTGAAAGGGAATTCGGCCGGCCGTTATCACCATTTGAATGTGAGTCACTGGCAATGTGGATGGACGATGATCACCATGATCCAATCATCATTAAAGCTGCGTTAAGAGAAGCTGTCATCTCTGGCAAATTGAATTTTCGGTACATAGACCGGATTCTTTTTGAATGGAAGAAGAATGGAATCAAGACAATTGAACAAGCAAAAAGTTATGGAAGGAAATTCAGGCAGCATCAGAGTACGCAAAAGACAGGGAAGGAAGAACCTAAAGTTTCTGCGAATCCTGTTCCGTTTTATAACTGGCTTGAACAATAATTGTAACGAGAGAATTCATCCATTCTCTCTTTTTTTAATTGGCTCTTTTCTCAAACTTTGTTGCTAATGACTGCAAAATAGGATTGAATGGCCTATGTTTAAAATAAAGCTAATTATGAGGAAAGAGCTTGCACACTTATTTGAACTACAAGATGGCTTTTAATCACGTTAAAATCGGCTTTAGGATTTTAACAACATCTTTGCGAGAATAGCCTTTTAATTTGAATGGCCCGATTCAGCAGTGTGAACTTAAGGGACATTTAAATTTCGGAAGGTCAAATATAGAAAAGTGGTGATAGACATGCTAAATAAACAACAGATTAGGTTTTCTCTAGATGAAATGGGGAGGATGTTCCCTCATGCGCACTGTGAGCTTGTTCACTCGAATCCCTTTGAGCTGGTGATTGCTGTCGCCCTATCTGCGCAGTGCACTGATGCACTTGTGAACAAGGTGACAAAAAACTTATTCCAAAAATACAAAACTCCTGAGGATTTTTTGAGTGTTTCATTGGAAGAACTTCAGCAGGACATCCGCTCAATTGGATTATATCGAAATAAGTCGAAGAATATCCAGAAGCTTTGCAGGATGATTATAGATGAGTATGGCGGAGAAGTACCGCGGGACAGGGATGAATTGACAAAGCTTCCTGGTGTTGGGCGTAAAACTGCAAACGTTGTTGTTTCAGTAGCATTTGGAGTACCAGCCATTGCAGTTGATACACATGTAGAGCGGGTGAGCAAGCGTCTGGCTTTTTGCCGCTGGAAGGATTCAGTTCTTG
This sequence comes from Bacillus sp. ISL-39, assembly GCF_018613295.1. Taxonomy (NCBI): domain Bacteria; kingdom Bacillati; phylum Bacillota; class Bacilli; order Caryophanales; family Bacillaceae; genus Bacillus; species Bacillus sp. ISL-39. The sequence goes on along the minus strand of NZ_JAGGQM010000017.1, from coordinate 51,078 downwards.
AGGTTGAAAAGACTCTGATGAAAAAGGTTCCTGAGGAAGAATGGTCAATCACGCATCACAGGATGATCTTTTTTGGACGGTACCATTGTAAAGCGCAAAACCCCAAGTGTGAAACATGTCCTTTGCTGGAGATATGCAGAGAGGGCAAGAAAAGGATGAGAGCAAAAGCGTAATGGATAGAATAGATACTTTCTCGCAGGATCGCGACATGGCAGTGGAAAGACTTCTCAGTGAGTGGAATCAGTGTAAGGACAAGTTAGCCGCTCACTTCAGGAACAGGGAAAGCGATTTGGCAGAGCCTTTGATGAAGAGGGCGATCCTGCTATTTGAACAGTTCCTTATTCTTTCAAACAGCCTGAATCAGGATATGCATTCGATTAAGGATTGTAAAATCAAACCGGTGAATGCAGAAGAAAGACTTGATTTCATTGTATCTAGACCAAAACTCTTTCATTCTTATAAACAGCTTGCTGAATTGTTCGTAGAACAGGAAAAGCAGTTTGCTAAACAAGCAATATTAAACAAATCAAAAAACAAACGTCCTGACTGATTCAGGACGTTTGTTTTTTTGAGTAAGGTTTATGTTCCAGGGGGATTATTCCCATCCCCACCGTCGTCATTATTTTCATCGCCGTTTCCAGCACTATCACCATCGCCAGTATCATCACCATCACCAGTGCCATCAGCGTTTCCATTTCCATTTCCATTTCCATTTCCATTGCCGTTTCCATTTCCATTTCCTTCATCATTCTCTTCTTCTTCATTCTCGCCATCTTCCTGTTCTGGCAGGAGTGGTTTTGGAACTTCGACTTTCAGAGTGGCTGGATCAGATCGCTGTTCTCCACGTATCGCTGTGACTTTGAATGAATAGATTCCGCCCGGAACCGCATTGGCGATTTTCAAGCCTGTCTCAGCTGTCGTGGTCAATTTTTGTTCAGGACCTTCATCAAGGGATGCGGTAACCTCGAATTGAATATCTCCTTTATTCTCCTGTTCAAATTCCCAGCTTAGGATGATTTCATTTTTCGCTTCATCGTATTTTGCTTCAAGCTTTGAAGGAGTTTCAAGCTTTTCGAATTTCTTTGAAGTTTCCTTTGGCACATTGCCCTTAACAGCCCACTCATAAAGGATTTCATCCTTCGGAGTATATTCACTCGCTAGCTTTGCAGGCATCGTGCCTTTTTCGATCTTAACTCTTTCTACACTTTTTGGCACGGTAAAGTCCGGAGTATCTGCATCTTTAGATACATATGACATTAGATCCTTGAAAAGCATTTGTGAGATTTTCTGTTCTGTACCGTAAAGTGCAGTTTTTCTGTCTTTGTAGCCGGTCCATACGGAAGCAGTATACCTTGTTGTATAGCCTACAAACCAGGAATCAGGGACACCGCCTTTTTTAATTCCCCAATCATTGATTTCATCTTGCGTGTAGTTTGTTGTACCTGTTTTTCCCGCAACATGAAGGTTGGAGATATTTGCATAAGTTGCACCGGTACCTTGCTTGATTGCAGTTTTAAGCATATCCGAAATCATAAAAGCAGTATAATCTTTCATGACGACTTCAGTCTCTGGAGTCAAATCGATTTCAGTCTTGTCACGCAGGACTACCTTTTTAACCGAGTATGGCTCTGTAAAGAAACCGTTGTTTCCAAAAGCCGCATACGCGCCTGCCATTTCGATCGGTGCAATATCATGGGCTCCGATTGAAGCAGATTCATATATAGGGTCTTTTAAAGTCAACCCAAGATTGACTCCAAACTCTCTGGCTTTTTGAGCACCTACAGCCTGGAATGCCTGCAGGGCAGGGATGTTAATTGATTTTGCCAGGGCATTTCTCATTGTCATGATGCCATTATACTTGTCATTCCAGTTGCCGATTGGCTGGCCATTTGAATAGGTCATAGGCTTATCTTCAAGCATATGATAGGTACCCCATTGCAAATGCTCTATTGCAGGGCCGTAGTCCAGGATTGGCTTAATCGTTGACCCGGGCTGTCTTTTAACATCAATTGCGTAATTCAAGCCTCGCTTGACTTGTTGGTTTCGGCCGCCGCCAATTGCGCGTATTTCCCCTGTTTTTGTATCAAGCAGTGTGATACCAGCCTGCATTTCCTCATTAGGGAATTGTACAGCAGCATCTGTATTCAGGATATTTTCCACATGTTTCTGTGCATTTTGATCAAGGGTTGTATAAATTTCAAGTCCATCGGAAAAGATATCAAAATCGGTTTTTTCCGTAACCTCTTCGATCACCATGTCAACAAAGGCATCGAATGGTTCTTCATTCTTATTCTTCCTGTTTTCTTCCTTAACGAGGCTGGATTCAACTGGAATCTTTTGTGCGTTTTCTTTCTCTTCCTTTGAAATGAAGCCATGCTGATGCATCAGCAATAATACAGTGTTCCTTCGCTGCTCCGCTTTTTCAGGATTCGTAAAAGGATTGTAATTATTAGGGCTCTGAGGCATACCTGCAAGCAGGGCTGCTTCATGAAGCTCAAGCTCACTTAAATCATCTTTGCCAAAGTATGTCTTTGATGCAGTCAGGACACCGTGCATATTTTCTGACATATAAATTTTATTTACATACATTTCAAAGATTTGTTCTTTCGTATATTTCTGTTCCAACTGGTATGCAAGCCATGCTTCCTGCGCCTTCCTTGAAATCGTTTTTTCAAAGCCGAGGAAGTAGTTTTTGACAACCTGCTGAGTGATGGTAGAAGCACCTTCGGAACCAAAGCCCTCAGTTATATTTGCTATAACAGCTCCTCCAAGGCGGATGACGTCTATACCATTATGTTTATAGAATCTGACATCCTCTGTTGCTAAAAAGGCATTTTCAACTAGTTTTGGTATATCTTCATAAGCAACATAATCCCTGTTCTGGGAGCCTACTTCTGTTACGAGCTTCTTGTCTTTATCATAAATCTTAGAAGATATCGGATCTTTTAGCAGGGATTCATCAAGTTTCGGCGTATCCTGTATCATGAATGCAAAGGTGGCGATTCCAGTCAGCATGCCAATGATGCCAAGGGCGATCAGCGTCAGGAAAATTTTCTTGAACAATCCTTTATTCGCTTTCTTGCCTTGGGGTTTTTTATTCTTGGCCGCCTGCTGTCTTCGTCGCTCCTCTCTAGTTTGAGGTTTTTGTGCCATATATAGTTCATTCCTTTCTCGCAATAAAAAACTAACTAAGTTTATAAAGATAATCGATAATCTTTATATAGTCAATCCTTGGATGAAGGCCAAGGGGGATCTGATGGCCCACTTTCATGACCTCTTCCTTTGTGATTGACTTCCTGCCGCCAGCTATCATTCGTTCCCAAAAATTAAGTAAATGGCTGGCTTCGAGCAGATAGATCTCTTCTTCGGTGGAGAAGCGGAGAATCACAAAACATATGCCTTCTTGATCAAGTACGGCTTTCATATGGACTATCTGGTGTCCGTGAAAGTTTTTCAAAGGAAAAGATGTTGAAAACTTTGTCTCTTTCGCTTCAAAATCAATGTATTTCCCCTTGTAAACCCCATTATAGTCTGTAGTAGAAGCTTGTTTAAAGTATGCCTCTTTTATAACTGCTGCACTCCTGCGCGGATAATCCACATTAACGATTTGAACGGGTGTCGGTTTTTTATGGATTACCGCTATGCCACGATCAAGATAGTAGGAGTTCGTTTCATTCAGGTCCTCCTCCAATGTCATCCCTCTGTTGCTATAGGCTGAGTTTTTTTGCACCCGGGCTTTCTTTGCCGGCTCATTACTTGTGTTTGGAGTATATTTCTTTCCATTTGGATAATTGAATATCAAGCTTACCACCTCGCAGACTACTCTATATCATACCAAATATCAACGGACTTTGGTTGAATAAAAAGCCTCATTTCAATTCACCCTATAAAGAACCTATTGAAAAGGAAGAGAAAAGGTGTGTCAATAACCCAAAATCCTCAATTTGACCAACCGACTGACGATGAAGCAGAAGTTCTACAAAAAATCAGACAGGAAACACATGACAAGAATTTAGATAATATCTCAAGAACAAGAGCATATCTGGATTTCTATCTGGAATATCCAGAAATGATCTGGTCATTCCTGGCCAGCATGGTTTCAAGAAATGGCGGATATAATATGTGCGACCTGGAGGGAGACTGGTTCCCCAAGTTTCTGGATCCTCCAATCCGCCAGCGTTTGTTCCTAACATATGAAAGGGCGAATTGGCTGATCTATCGCGATGCCTATTCTCAGCTCCTTTTATACTCCTATTCGACGAAAAAAAGCTCACCAATGTTTCACTTGCTGAAATTCCTGGATGTTTCGTCTTTTATGGAAAGGGAATGGCAGATATTTTGGGAGCATGGAGATAAGAAGAGGCTATTGACTGCTTTGATCATAAATGAACAAAACGTGATTCATAATCCTGTTATAAGGCATCCACTATATAAAAAGCGAGTATTCAATACCTTGATGTTTTCCTTCGAAGATTATCTTCATTTCAGCACAGTCCTTTTTCCGACGTGCGAGGGAGAACTTTACGGGGCAAGTGTGAATGGATTCAAATCTGTCAGCAAAAGAATTAACCTTGGAAAGCGGCTTGCATCAATATTGTTTGACAACCGTTACTATCCTTTATTTTTGGAATTTGCTGTGAATACGGAACATACTGCTTCAAGGCATGATTATGAACAGTACTTTCCTTGTGTTAAAAAAAGAGACACTCCATTCCTTCGCTGTACATACCCAATTATTCAGCATCATTTCCACGAGCAAGGTGATTGGTATAAAGAGAGGGGATATCACCAAAAATGGTTCAGCCAGGAAATCAATCACAGGCATCCTGTCCACTTGACCGGATGGTACAAAAAAAAACAAAAACAATTACATGCTTTGATTTCGCTGAAGGAGTTATTCACACCGGAATGAACAAAACAAAAAAGCAAGGGAGCTCCTTGCTTTTTGTTTCTTAATCCAGCTCCAGCGCCCAGCCGGTTTTCATTCCCAAGTCGGCATCCTTGAGTCTCTTGTCGGGGCTGAACGAGTCGCTTACGCTTTTTGGTTCATTCTGCTGGACGGTTAGGTCCTTCTAATTTTTTGTCGCCATATCCTGTTTTCTTCTCAGCGGTTTTACCAGGCTGCTGTGCAGTTTTCTGTTGTTTTTTATTCATTTGAACACCTCCCGAGATTAGTTTGTTCATTTGCTGGTTTTTCATTCGGCAATTGCATGTCGAAGGCTGGATAGATTGTTGCTGAAAAGCACTTTGTTTGGCGAATTCCTTCTAGTTTTGTCAACGTGGAAGGAGGTTTCAGCCAAAAATAGAATTTACAAGTAAAGTTCCTTTATTTCCGTATCAGATTCTTTGACATGCAGTGAGATCGGTTCTGCCAGCCCAAAAAGTTACTATAGTAAGGAGAGATGTCCGATGAGACCAGGAATTGAAAAAGATGAGATTTTAGGGATGTTGACTGACATGGCCCATAGCCTTGAAGTGACAGATATTAACCTGCATGATTCATTGACGGAAATCCGAAAGACAATGTATGGGACCCATTCCATGCATTTAGCAGAAACCAGCATTCTTTTAGAAAAAATGGAAGCTAAACTGCCCCAGCCGATGACCCCAGCCTTGCATGCCAAGCCTGAACATACATCTTTAAAACTTGAATTGAGTTTTTAATTTATAATAGAATAGATTCAACTAAGTAGCTTTTTAAAAGAAGGCTACTTTTTTGTATTACTGAATCAACGAGACACAATAGCGAAACTAAAATAGATTTTAAGAAAGTGTGATGAACATGGAATTGGAAAATAGTATTCTTACATTGTCCCGGAAATTGCTGGTAAATGTGGATACAGCCCATAAAAAATTTCAATATTCTAAGGAAAAGGGAATCAGGGGCGACTTTTATTCGGAAGTAAAGCCATTTGCTGATGAGGTAAAAATAGCAGCGGATGCCTGGAGAGAATCTGCCGCTAAATGGGTAAGGGATAACAGACCAAAGAACCTCCACGCTAATCAAATCGAAACAGCGGCTGATTATTTGGAAGTCATCTCTGTTCAGGCTTTTTTTCCTGAAACAAGCAAGAAGAGGTTCCTCGATCAATTACAGTCGGTCGAATTCATTTTAAACAGCATGATTATTGCCATTGAAGAAGATTCCGGTCAGCCAGGCAGCTGAAAATAAAGAAGCACCAGTTCTGAACTGGTGCTTCGATCTGTTTAGATGGATATTTCTTTCTGTTCCTCAGGAATGACGGCTCCTTGCAACTCCAGCTCACGAACCAGGTTCCGGTATTCTAAAATGGTAATTTCATTTTGAATGTACGATTTTTTAGTGAAATCAAGCAATTCATTTACATGTTCAGGAGTATATGCTTTTGTCTCGGCAAAAAGATTTTTCAGTTCGTGAACGTTCATATTCATCCTCCTCCATCATTTGAAATAATCGTATCACGAAAATCCAATTGTCATTTATTTTTCAAAAATTGAAACTTCCGACAACATATTTCATCATTAGACAAAACCGGAAGCACCTTCCAGCATTATCACCAACTGGGCGGCCATAACATATAATATCGTAATGAAAACCTGGAGGAGGATGTTCGCCATGTTTGGCCGCAGAAATAAGACGAATGCCAGTCATCCACAATGGTGGGAAAACCAATATAATTTAGATCCGAACTTTGTAAACGTGAATAATCAAGGTTTGAACCGGCAGCAGCCATACCCTCAACAATATAACGCTCTACATTGGAATGCGTCGCCAGGAAACTGGCCTAACCAATATATACAGCAGGAAAACCCGGTGAACCCATATATGCAGCAGGGATATCCAATGAACCCGTATATGCAGGGAAATGGCTCTTGGAATCAGCCTATTCAAATGGCCGGGAACAAGAATGACTATTCCAAAATGCTTTTCCAGAATCCCCTTGAGCCTGAGGGTGACCCGATTTACGGTTACTATAATCCACAAAACGATTATCAGAATTTCAATCCCTATCCGCAATATGCATTCATGCCTAAGCAGCCATCCGGCCTGCAATCGATTATGAACTCCTTTAAGAGCCAGGATGGGAACTTGGATGTCAACAAAATGGTGGATACGGCTGGACAGATGATGAATGCAGTGACACAGGTTTCTTCACTGGTCAAAGGACTTGGCGGGATGTTCAAGGTTTAAGTAAGATGGAGATTTCCTTAATACCTGAACTACTATGAGGGGAATCGAAAGCTATAGGAACAAAAAAACAAGCAGGCCATTTAATTAGCCTGCTTGTTTGTTGACCGTATCCTTATGCGAGGGTTTCATCTGCTATAAGGGTACGATAAAGAGGGAATCGTATCCTTATGCGAGGTTTTCATCTGCTATAAGGGTACGATAAAGAGGGAATCGTATCCTTATACGAGGTTTTCATCTGCTATAAGGGTACGATAAAGAGGGAATCGTTACCTTATGCAAGGTTTATATCTGTTATAAGGGTACGATAAAGAGGGAATCGTATCCTTATGCGAGGGTTTCTTCTGCTATATGGGTACGATAAAGAGGGAATCGTATCCTTATGCGAGGTTTTCGTTTGCTATAAGGGTACGATAAAGAGGGAATCGTATCCTTATGCGAGGTTTCCGTCTGCTAAAAGGGTACGATAAAGAAGGAATCGTACCCTTATGCGAGGTAATCGTCTGCTATATAAGGGTTCAATAAGGATTTTTATCATTTCATTCATCCTGCTCAGACAAAATATCAATCTTCTTGCCTTGCTTTTTAGAAACCTTGACTTCAAGCAGCCCGTCACGATAGGCAGCTCGGGTCTTTCTTTCATTGACAGGAACAGAAAAGGGAATCGTCCTGCTCAATCGCCGGGTCGAAGCCATGTGCTTCTCCGTTTTGGTGATATCATTGATCTCTGAAGTGACGTCAGTCTGATTGATCAATATGGTAAGCGAGTTATTAATAATATTGATAGATATTTGGTCTCTCTTAACCCCTGGCAATTCTGCTTTTACTATATACTCCTTTTCTGTTTCATGCAGTACCACATTGAAGGGTGAATGTGGAAAGGGCTGTCTGAAAAAATCATCAATGCTTTGCAGTATGCCTTTAACCGGCTTCTCTTGTATCAGTTGATTCATAGATTTTAACCATTGTTCCAGAGCCTCATGTTTTTTTGGGCGGTCAGGATGGTTGGTTGCCATTGGGAACATCCTCCTCTGCAGGAATTCTTATAATAGGATATGTTAACAGGAATGTCCCTGTTCAATATTGGTATTTTTTTTACCTTGGAAGGCTTCATCACTTCGCCCTTAATTTTTGAACACTTTGTGAAAAATGCATTTAGTGTGATTTAGGTCACTTAACAGGATTTTCATCCTCTGTATGCTGAAAAAGTAAATAACGCAGAAGAGGGGAATGCACATATGTTTTGTTACCAATGTGAACAAACGCCAACAGGGGGATGTAAAGTTGTTGGTGTATGCGGAAAAGATGAGACTATCGCTAGTCTTCAGGATACAATGATTTTTGCTTTGAAGGGGATTGCAGCATATAGAACACATGCGAACCAGCTTGGCTTCACAGATCCCTTTGTGGACGCTACAACCCATGAAGCATTATATATGACATTAACCAACTCAAACTTTAATGTTCAAGAACATATCGATATGGCAATGAAGGTTGGCCAGTCAGCTGTACGTGTGATGGAAATGCTTGATGAGGCACACACCAGCCGTCTTGGAATTCCGCAGCCTGTCAAGGTCAGCCAGAATAAGATTGAAGGAAAAGCAATCGTTGTAACAGGTCACAACCTTTTCGCGCTTGAAGAATTATTGAAGCAAACAGAAGGAAAAGGAATCAACATCTATACTCACTCCGAGATGCTTCCTGCCCATGGCTATCCAGCATTGAAGAAGTATCCGCATCTAAAAGGGAACATCGGGAAAGCCTGGTTCGACCAGCGCCGCCTGTTTGAAAAATTCCCAGGAGCGATTCTGGCCACGACAAATTGTGTAATGCCAATTAAAGGTTCATATGCAGACCGTATGTTTACATATGAAGTTGCGGGCCTTGAGAATGTGAGCAAAATTGAAAATGATGATTTCTCCATGCTGATCGAAAGAGCATTGGAGCTTCCGGAAGCCAATATGGAATCCGAAGAAACATTAGTGACAGGCTTCCACCATGAAACAGTGATCGGACTGGCGCCTGAGGTCATTGATGCAGTAAAAGCCGGTAAAATCAAGCGCTTCTTCGTTATTGCAGGCTGTGACGCACCAGGTAAAGGCGGAGAATACTACCGTGAGCTTGCGACATCACTCCCTCCAGAAGCTGTGATCCTGACAACTTCTTGCGGAAAATTCCGTTTCAATGATGTAGATTATGGAGTGGTTCCTGGAACAAACATTCCAAGATACTTGGACCTTGGCCAGTGCAATAACTCTGTATCCACTGTAAAAATTGCGAAGGCACTTGCTGATGCGTTTGAATGTGACGTTAATGAGCTGCCTGTCAGTATCGTCCTTTCATGGTTCGAGCAAAAGGCTGTAGCGATCCTGCTTGGATTGTTCAGTCTTGGAATTCAGGATATCCGCATTGGACCTAAGCCGCCTGAATTCATTTCTGGTGGAGTGATGGAAGTACTTCAGGATACATTCAACCTGAAGTTGATCACAACCGCACAGGAAGATATGGAAACGATGATGGGATTAAGCAAAACTGAATAAAAAGAATAGGCTCTTTTCTCAACTTTGTTGCTATTGACTACAAAATAGGATTGAAGGGCCTATTTTTATTCGAAAAGTTTCCTCGTTTGTGAGAAAAGAGCATGCAAACTAAATACCGACCTGCAAAATGGCTTACATTACGTTAAAATCGGCTTTAGGATTTTAACAACAATCTTTACGAAAACAGCCAAAGAATAAGAACGCCCGAAGCATATGCTTCGGGCGTTTAATTAAGTTTGCTATCAAATGGTTCACTACTTGTTAAACCGATTTTCTTATTAGCTATGGTGCTTTTTCCGGAAGGCTTTAGAACTTGATAAGTAGTAAATAGTTTGCGGAATTAAACAAGCTCATCCATCAGAACGTCATGGTTCAATATTATGTTCCCATTTGAATCAGTAGTAATCAGTTCGTCTTTTTTTAATTTAGTCAGCGTCCTGCTTACCGTTTCTCTAGTCGTTCCAATCATATTGGCGAGGTCTTTGTTTGTGAAATCAGCCTTTAGCAAAACCGTGCCATTCTCCAGTTTTTCTCCGTGAAGTTCACCGAGCCTGATCAAAAGCTTAATGATCTGTTCGTATGTGTTGTTCAGGATTTGTGCTTCAAGCCTTTCTTGAAGGTCAACGATTTTTTCTCCAAGTACCTTGAATACCTTGATGCTAAAGTGAGGGTTATCAACCAAAACTTTCTCGAACTGCGAAATCGGCACGACAACGAGACTTGCCTGCTCCAATACCTCGGAATAACCTGGATATCCGCCTTTCCTGAAAAAACCTACGTGCGGGAACATTTCTCCTTTTTTCAAAATGGCCACTATTTGCTCCCGGCCATTGGCATCGCTTTTATAGATCTTCACTTTTCCTTCATTAATAAAATACACATTTTCAAGCGGATCGCCCTGCATGAAAATATGGCTGTTTTTCTTCCATTCTCGTGAAATTGATATATCGACAATCTTCTCAAGTTCATGGTCATCAAGATCCCTGAACAAAGAAAATTTAGCCAGGATTCTTTTTATCTCATTTTTATTCAAAAAAAACACCTCTATCAGCTGTTTGTCCACTCTATTTTAACAAAAGGCTGATTTAAAAGACATAACAGATTGTTCCGAGAAAGGGTAAATAGATATTATTAGGGATGGAAGAGGGTGTATTCCAAAAAATAGCAGTTTGATTTATTGAACTTTTATCTTTTGCAACGAACGTTTATTCGGTAAAATAGGAATAACGAGGTGAACGCTATGAAAGTCCGGAAAAGCATGAAAGAGATTTTGCAAGAACTAAAGGTTAGTGAATCGGTAAAGAAAAACATCGTCCACTGGCATACGATTGAAGAGAAGGAAGCCAAAACGGAAGAAATGCCAGAAGATTTAAGCGGGATTTTAAAAGCAGCATTAGAAAGACGGGGAATTTCCCGTCTGTACACGCATCAGAAGTCCTCTTATGATCAAATCATGCAGGGGCGGAGCATTGTGGCTGTCACGCCGACTGCTTCTGGGAAAACATTGTGTTATAACCTGCCAGTATTACAATCGATCATTAATGATCCGAATGCCAGGGCGCTGTATATGTTCCCGACAAAAGCCCTGGCGCAGGACCAGAAGAGTGAGATCAATGAACTGATCCAGGAGGCGGAGCTGGCAATCAATAGTTATACATATGACGGAGACACTCCGTCTAATATTCGCCAGAAGGTCAGGAGGGCAGGGCATATCGTTATCACAAATCCGGACATGCTCCATTCTGCGATCCTGCCGCATCACACAAAATGGGTTTCCCTTTTTGAAAATTTGAAGTATGTCGTCATTGATGAATTGCATATTTACAGGGGAGTCTTCGGCAGCCATGTGGCAAATGTCATTAGAAGATTAAAGAGAATCTGCAATTACTATGGAAGCGATCCTGTTTTCATCTGTACTTCCGCTACGATTGCTAATCCGCTTGAACTGGCTGAGGGTTTGACTGAAAAGGATATGATCCTGATTGACAATAATGGAGCTCCTTCAGGAAGGAAGCACTTTTTATTTTATAATCCTCCAGTCGTCAATATTCCGCTGAATGTCCGCAGAAGTGCAACGCTTGAAACCAGGAGGCTCGCAGGTGAATTTCTGAAAAATAAAATCCAGACAATCGTGTTTGCTAGAAGCAGGGTGAGGGTCGAAATCCTGCTTACTTATCTTCAGGAGCTGGTCAAACACAAGCTGGGTCCAAAGGCAATCAGAGGATATCGGGGCGGCTATCTTCCGACAGAAAGGCGCGAAATTGAAAAGGGCCTCCGTTCAGGTGACATATATGGAGTAGTCAGCACCAATGCGCTTGAACTTGGTGTCGATATCGGACAGCTACAGGTATGTATCATGAACGGTTATCCGGGAACGATCGCGAGTGCCTGGCAGCAGGCAGGACGGGCAGGGCGCCGGCACGGGGAATCGGTTGTTATCATGGTGGCCAGCTCCAGCCCGCTGGATCAATACGTTATCCAGCATCCTGCTTACTTTTTTAATCGCAGTCCGGAAACGGCGAGAATCAACCCGGACAATTTGATTATCCTGATCGATCACATCAAGTGTGCTTCCTATGAATTGCCTTTCAAAAAAGGCGACACTTTTGGTGCTGCTGAAATTGAGGAAATACTTGAATATTTGACGGAAGAGCGTATCCTTCACCAGAACGGAGACAAGTGGTTCTGGATGAATGACGCTTTCCCGGCACACAATATCAGCCTGCGTTCAGCATCACAGGAAAATGTGGTGATCATCGACCAGTCAGATGTAGCCAATGTAAGGGTGATTGGTGAAATGGATACTTTTTCAGCGATGACATTGCTGCATGAAGAAGCCATTTATCTCCACCAGGGAATACAATTTCAGGTGGAAAAGCTTGATTGGGAGGAAAAGAAGGCGTTTGTCCGTGAAGTGGATGTCGATTATTTTACCGATGCCAATCTTGCTGTCCAGCTTAGCGTCCTTGAAGAAGATAAAATCAGGGGCAATGAAGAAACAGAAATCGGCTATGGAGATGTCAGTGTCAGAGCAATGGCAACGATTTTCAAGAAGATCCGGTTTGAAACACATGAGAATATTGGTTCAGGACCGATTTTCCTTCCGGAAGAGGAGCTCCATACAAGCTCAGCATGGATATCACTGAACAAAGAGCTTTCGGAGTTCGGCCATGACCGGCTAGAGGAAGGGCTTATTGGGACATCTCAGGCACTAAAACATATCGCCCCATTATTCGTAATGTGCGATCCCTCTGACGTTCATGTAGTTCCGCAGGTCAAGGCGGCCCATAATGAAAAGCCAACTATCTTCTTTTATGACCGCTACCCTGGTGGAATCGGGTTAAGCGAAAAAATATATACCGGAATCGAAGAAATTTTGAACCAAACTAAAAAAATGGTCCTGAATTGCCAGTGTTCAGACGGGTGCCCATCCTGCATCGGAACGGATACATCTTCTATTCATTCAAAAAATGATGTTGTAAAATTACTGAATTTATTCCTTAAAGCGGCTGTGTAGGGAAGGAGGGGGAATATGAGTCTCAAGAATAAATTGAACAGGCTGAAGCCGCATATAAAAAGCGGAGCTGAAAAGCCCAAGACCGAACCGGTTAAAGCGGAAGAAACACCGGAAATCCCATTTCTTGATGTCTGGCAGCAGGAGCAGGTATCCCCCTTCTATTTTGACGGACAATATTGCCTTGTCAGGGAAGTGAGTTATCCACTTGACCAACAGCACGGCCATTACCAATTCGGCGATTTACTGGAGGCTGTTTCACTGTGGAACAAGGAGCAGACAAAGCATCCGCTTTCTGCATTCGGGCACAGCCCAGCCGACATGGTATTTTTTGATACCGAAACAACAGGGCTTGGGGGAGGGACAGGCAATACCATCTTCCTGCTTGGCCATGCGTCCATTTCAGGGAATTCACTAAAATTGAAACAGCATATCCTGCCAAATCCGGGAGCAGAAGTAGCTCTTTACCAGAGCTTTTTAATGAATGCCGATTACACGACATTGGTTACGTACAATGGCAAGGCTTTCGATTGGCCACAGGTCAAAACGAGGCACACCCTTGTCCGTGACCATGTGCCAAAGCTGCCTTCCTTTGGCCATTTTGATTTATATCATGCAGCGAGAAGATTATGGAAGCATAAAATTGAGCGGATGAAATTAAGCATTGTGGAACAAGAAGTATTAGGTCTTGAAAGAAAGGATGACATTCCTGGCTTTTTGGCACCAATGATCTATTTTGACTTTCTGGAGAGAAAAAACCCTGAAGGCTTGCTGGGAGTCATTAGGCACAATGAAACGGATATCCTGTCACTATTGACTCTCTATACACATTTAACTTTCCAGATTCTCGGAAGGGACCGTACACAAACACCGCGGGAAACTTACGAGGTGGGACGCTGGTTTTCCTATCTTGGCGAATCGGATAAAGCGAAGCAAGCGTTCAGCGGGCTTCTAGATGATGGAAATGAGGAAGCGATTTCAGCTAAGCATGCACTTGCTTTTGAGTATAAAAAGCATAAAGAATGGCAAGAAGCAGTTGCGCTATGGAAAGAAAGTGCAGCCCAAGGAACGAAAAAGCAGCAGAAAGAAGCGTGCATCGAGCTGGCCAAACATTTCGAGCATCGCGAGAAAAACCTTGAAATGGCCATGAAGTATTGCCGGCTTGCTGAAGAAATACACCGCGAAGAAAAAGGTACAACAAAAAAAGACATGATTTTTACCGGCGAGCTCGAAAAAAGAATCCTGAGGATTTCCCGAAAAGAATTTCCCGGGCAAGCGCAGAATTCGCCAAAATAAATTGGTTTTATGCCAGGTTTCGTCACGGAATCCTGAATTGTAACAAAATTTTAACATTTATCCTTTTAAAACCTGTAATATCCTGTTGTATGTATGGTTTAGACGTTGTAAAATGTAAAATTGTATGGTGTTAAAAAACAATATAATTTTACGGGGCTGGTTTGATGTATAAAGCGGTATTAGTTCTATATTTTGTTGTGATTACTCTCATCGCTGTGATCTTCAGCGGGTTGAAGGACAACTTTTACACATTCCTCTAAGAATTTCACTAAGTGCTTGCACGGGAATTTCTTTTGAAAAATAGGTGTTTTCATTAGTACAAGGCGCATCACTTCTACATAGGCTGATAATGTAAACAATAAGTCTAATTGAAAGGAGTTATGCACTATGCACTGCAAGCCAACAAATGTATTGCCAACAGTAGTTCATCCTACTCAGTGCTGTGTGAACAATAGTTTTACCAATAATGTGGTACCACATGTTCATCCAACACATACTACAAACGTAAACCACATCAATTATGATCACGTCCATTATTTCCCGCAAACACAGTCTACGGTTAATCAGGTGACACATCAGAACCACTATGGTGGACCTGGTCCGGTGCCAGGCGGAGTGGCTCCAGTTGGTCCGAGACCTCGCCCAGGATTCGGCGGCCCAGGATTCGGCGGCCCAGGATTTGGTGGACCAGGATTTGGCGGTCCAGGATTTGGCCGATAAAATGACTTCAACAAGGGCTCTTGCAGCCCTTGTTTTTTTAGCTCTTTTCGAAGACAGTTACTTGGTCAATCAAGAGTAAAGTATTTCATTACATGTGTAGAAGTCTCCTTGAAATGAGCCCTGACGCTTATAAGACTGTGGAAGCAAAAATATGTTTAGAAAGTACAATCGGTTTGTAAATAGCTATTTTTGAAAATTTCAGGTGTAATATTTACTGCTAAAAGGGAATACCTTCAATATGGATTTATTTATAATCAATGTTTCAAAGGAGATTATATGGTAAAAGTAGCTGCGATATCTGGTTATAAACCTTTTGAACTTGGCGTATTCCAGCATGATCATCCGTCAGCTGAATACATAAAAATGGCGATAAAGAAGAACTTGATCCCTTTAATTGAGGAAGGACTTGAATGGGTGATGATAAGTGGACAGCTCGGTGTTGAATTATGGGCTGGTGAGGCTGTATTCGAGCTCCAGGAAGAATATCCCGAACTTAAACTTTCTGTATTCACTCCTTTTCTGAATCAGGAGGAAACTTGGAAAGAGGCCAATAAGGAGTGGTATGAATCAGTGATTGCTGGCGCTGACCATGTTGATTCCATCACTAAAAAGCCATACGAAAGACCGTGGCAATTCAGGTTGAAGAATCAATTTTTTATAGAGAAAAGCGACTTGTTGGTCCTGCTATATGATCCTGAAAAAGAAGGCAGTCCAAAATTTATATATGAAACAGCAAAAAAATTCCAAGAAGCAAACGATTATGATATAAGATTAATCACATTGTACGATCTACAAATGGCGGTTGAAGAGGAACAATTGAAACAGCAGGGTTTTTAACCATAAATATTTCCTGCAGAACCACATAAATAAGTTTATTAAAAGAAAAATTGACAAATCCCCTTGTTTTTGAAAAAATAAATGTGACGATTGGGGTATATTGAGGTGAATGGAATGCTATCCGATAAAATACAGTTGACTGCTAAAGATATTTTAGAAAAAGAATTCAAAACAGCAATGCGTGGTTACAAACCAGAAGATGTCGATAAGTTTCTTGATATGATTATCAAGGACTATGAAGTTATGCAGCAGGAGATCGAGGAGCTCCAACAGGACAATCTTCGCCTGAAAAAGCAACTTGATGAAGCTTCACGCCGACCAAGCACACAGGCGGCCGGCACAACGAATTTCGATATCCTTAAAAGGCTTTCGAATCTGGAAAAGCATGTTTTTGGGGATAAACTTTACGATTAATCCAGCATTTGCTAGTTTTTGAAATGTATTACCATTGCTTTTCAAACCTATATTTCATATAATGTTTCTTGTAGCTGTTAATAACGTTCGGGTAATCGCTGCAGTTCTGCTGCAGAGGAAAGTCCATGCTCGCACAGGCTGAGATGCCTGTAGTGTTCGTGCCTGGCCAATTCATAAGCCAGGGCAGTCGGGCTCACGCTCGGCTGACGGCCGGGAAAATGCCTAAGTCGGCAACGATATGGCATGAATACCTGTAAAAGTGCCACAGTGACGGAGCCTTTCGAGAAATCGGAAGGGTGGAACGAGGTAAACCCCACGAGCGAGAAACCCAAACGATGGTAGGGGCATCTTCCTGGAGGAACTGAACAAAGGGAAGGACAGATGAGTTCTCATCTGTAGATAGATGATTACCGCCGGAGTACGAGACTTTTGGTCGTTTGCAGTACAAAGGTACAAAACATGGCTTACAGAACGTTATTAATGGATTTGTATGAGTGTTTACTAAAGCTCTCCTTTTGCCAGGAGAGCTTTTTTTATGTATATTAAGTCTATTGGGCAAACTTAATAATGGAGTACATAAGATATTGGATATAAAGGGTGAAACGATGAAGAATTTTGATATAATCGCAACCTCTGCTATGGGTCTTGAAGCAATTGTCGCAAAGGAAGTCCGTGACTTAGGGTACGAATGTCAGGTGGAAAACGGTAAGATCATTTATAAAGGGGACGCCAGGGCGATAGCCAGAAGCAATATGTGGCTCCGAACCGCTGACCGAATTAAGATCAAAATCGGCGAATTCAAGGCTTATACTTTTGACGAATTATTTGAAAAAACGAAGGCTCTCCCATGGGAGGATTTTTTACCGGAGAATGCTGAATTTCCTGTTTCGGGCAAGTCAGTGAAATCCAAGCTTTTCAGTGTATCGGATTGCCAGGCAATCGTTAAGAAAGCTATTGTTGAGCGAATGAGAAAGTCATACAAAACAACAACATGGTTTGAAGAGAACGGGCCATTGTTCAAAATAGAAGTTGCCCTCCTGAAGGATGTCGTAACACTGACAATAGACACCAGCGGAAGCGGCCTTCATAAGCGCGGTTACAGGACTGGCCAGGGGGAGGCTCCATTGAAGGAGACCCTTGCAGCTGCCCTGATCATGCTGACCAATTGGAATCCGGACAAGCCCTTTGTCGATCCGTTCTGCGGGTCTGGAACGATTCCGATTGAAGCTGCATTAATTGGTCAAAATATTGCACCAGGCTTTAACAGAGAATTTGTATCAGAAGGCTGGCCAATTCTTCCTGATTCCGTTTGGGACGAGGTAAGGATGGAATCAGAGGATCTTGCAAAATACGATCAGCCTCTGGACATCAGCGGCATGGACATCGACCATCGTATGGTAAAAATCGCCGAAGAGAATGCTTTTGAAGCGGGGCTTGGCGATTTGATTTCCTTCAAGCAAATGCGTGTCCAGGACTTTACGACAAAGAAAGACTATGGCGTCATTGTTGGCAACCCACCATACGGGGAGCGACTGGGTGAAAAGAAAGCAGTTGAAGAAATGTACACCCAGATGGGCAAGGCTTTTGATCCGCTTGACACATGGTCCATTTACATCCTGACTTCCAATGAGGACTTTGAACAAGTGTACGGAAAGCCGGCAACTAAGAAACGGAAGCTGTTCAATGGGTTCATCCGGACAGATTACTATCAGTACTGGGGTAAACGCCCTCCAAGAGTTGATAAATAAGACACAGCCTCCTGTATCCCAGGAGGCTTTATTTTTTCTGGAAAAATTGAAATATGCAAGATGAAACAGCCTCTAAAAAAACCACTAGGCTGACTAACAGGAATAAATATGGGGAGAACATCATAAAATACATTTATATCTGTATTTCGTAAAGGATAAGAAAGTACCAACTGTTTACACTTAGATTAGTGTCCAGCTTCAGCGCCTTTTTCATCCCCGAGAGGGCTTCTTCGAGTATCTTGCGAAAAACGTTAGCTTTGAGCAGCTCGAGACGTTTGTCTAGCTACGGCTCCTAACTCCTCGAGACTCTTCGGTCCCGCCAATGAAGTCAAAGAGCGACTTCACTGTCAGGCCCTCCAGAGCTTGTCGGAGTTGGGCAGTCGCAAACGCTTTTCGAGTTCGGTCCGCCCTATGAAGTCAAAAACGACTTCAGTGGGCGGCCCTCCAACGCTTGTCGGGGCTGAACAAGGCGCTTGCGCATTTCTTATGAAACGGAGGGATGGCAATGAATTATACATTTATCGACTTCCAAAGGATCTCAAAAGCTCTTTCAACTAGTACAGAGGCTTTGCGTAATGAATTCCAGGCTGATGAACTCCAGCTGGCAGAATTGCAGGAAGCAGAAAATAACTTTCGGCAGGCATTGTCATTTGGCCTTTCAAATCTTAAATAAGCCAATGCAAAGATGCAAAGAAACGCTTGAAGCCCAAGCGTTTCTTTGCATCTTTGCTGTTTGATTATGAAACCATCATTTCCCCTGATTAAAAACCCTGAAGCTGTCTTTTTCCATCCTCGGTCATCCGTTCTGGTGTCCAGGCTGGCTCCCACGTCAATTGGACGTCTGCATGGTCAATTTCCTCCATGCCTTGTACGCAATATTTAATGCCGCTGGCGATGCTGTCATGAAGTGGGCAGCCCGGAGTTGTCAGTGTCATTAAAATTTTTGCTTTGCGGGGTTCTGGAACATCTATTTCATATATCAAACCTAGATCCACAACATTAATATTCAATTCTGGATCGATAACATTTTTTAAATTTCCCCTGATTTTTTCCATTAATTCATTCATTTCTAACTCCTCCTTAAATAGTGACCACTTTGGCGATAATATAACTGAATAGGACAGTCCCGATAACAATCAATCCCTGACCGATGTAAAAGACCGGCATCAGCCTGACAATGAATGAAAGTAATAGAAGGATCGTCCCGGCAGTGAACAAGATGAAAAGCGGCAGTGCCAGCTTCTCATCCATCATGTCCTTTAACGCAGGCACCTTCTTTTTACCGATTTCCTTGCTGTATTTATGAGTCCACCACAAGAAAGGAACAATTTTATATAGATAACCAATGATACTGAATGCAATCCATGCGACTAAATATAGTAAAATAATCGGCCCTGCCATTTTTGCAAAAAGATTTGCGGCACTTCCTGCAAAAGCGGCAAAGTGGATTAAAGCACCGCAGCCAATCGCAAATAAGGCGAACATGAATGGGCGGTCAAGCTTCTTCTTCACACGCTTATCAATGATTATTTTGACATGCCAGGTGAAAATCATGAATCCGGCAAATAGCATGAAAGTTCCCAACACTTCAAATAAATGGCTGCCCGTTAAGAAGGAAAAGATTAAAAGGATAATTCCAACAACATAAACACCGAATACAAATGGTGCCGGTTTCATGGAATACCCATGTGAAAGTGAGAACATCGGAACCATTTTATAAGAAAAACCAAAGATCAATAATGAGAACCAGCCCACTGTACCCAGCAGGATATGAGTTTTAAAAATAGATTGATAATACTCTGATACAAAACCTGTTTTCATGCTCAGAACCAATGTGATACCAAGTGTAATTGTTGCCAGGAGAGAAAACAGTGCAGTACCGACGAACAAAGTTAAGATATTTGGTTTTGCCTGGCTTTTAAGCGTCATGAACATCTGAAATATGAACATCAAAATTCCGAGCAATGTCAGGATTCCTGGAACCAAGGCATCCTGTGGGCGAAGGTATAATGCTGCAGCGAAAGATACGATTCCTGCAGTCGTTACAGCCAATTGCCAAAATCCAAATTTTTCGTTCCAAATCGGTGTCAGGAATGCGACAGGGACCAGCTGGTACATGGCACCCATAGCGACCATCAGGGCCCAGCCGAGTACGAACAGATGTGCAGCAGACCAGATTGCCGGCAATCGGAATAAGCCGGAAACAAGAAGGTCACCGTTCAGCAGGATTAGCAGCTGTGAAAGAATTAACGCGAGCATGCTGAAGCCGATGAATGAAAAAGGAAGCTTTATATTTGTTTCGTTACCACTTTTTTGCTGAAACATTTGATTCACCCCGCTTTGCGGGAAATAGTCACGCGATAGCTTCCATCTTCTTGCTGTTCAGTCAAATAAAGATATCCTAGTTCATCAAGCTGCTCGAACAGAAACATCGGACGTCGGTCATTGATAATGATAAGCGTCTGTCCTTCCTCAAGCTCCTCCAGCTTTGCCAGTGTCCGCATCATCGGCTGTGGCGGTTCAAGCCCTCTGTTATCCAGGATCATCTTATTTCCCTCCCTTTTTTGTAAAAGTAATTTTATAATGTTTTGCCTCGATTTTTTCGACTACGTGTTCAAATCCCTTTGCTTTTAAAACCCCATACAAGGGGACAGGCTTGAAAGGTGCATGGAGGACCAGTCTGTCATTCAATTCTAAATCGCCAATAGCTTCCATGATTTTTTGGAAAGGCTCCAGCTTGTTATTTATATCCTCACGCACATCCAATTCTATCGTTCTGTGTTCCATATCATTCAGCTCCTCGATACTTTAGTTGGTATGATTAAATGATAATCATTTTCACTCTTTTCTGCCGTGATACGCATCACTTAACCGCAGAAAAATTGCTCTTCCTGTTAAAACAATTCCTGATGCAATTTTTCATGGTCGATCAGATAGTAGCCGTCAGGATCCAAACTTAAGTAATCTTTTTTCTTTAAATGGTTGATGGTTCTGCTGACAGTTTCCCTGGAAGTACCGATCATGTTGGCAAATTCCTTATTGGTAAAATGGGTGGTCAATTTAAATCCATGTTCCTTCTTTTCTCCATTTGTCTTGCAAAGGCGGAGTAACAGCATAATGATCTGTTCGTATGTATTGTGAAGAATCTGTTCCTCGAGCCTGGCCTGCAAATCAATGATCTTCTCTCCAAGGACTCGGAATAACTTAATAGATAGTTCGGGATAGGCAACCAGGATCTCTTCAAATTTAGAGATTGGTACGATGATCATCAGTGTGTCTTCCATTATTTCCGCGTGGGCAGGATATTGGCCTTTCCTGAAGAAGCCAGCGTGAGGAAACATTTCACCGGATTCAAGGACAGAAACGATTTGTTCTCTTCCTGATGAGTCGGTTTTATAAATTTTCACCTTCCCTGAATGAATGAAGAAAACGCGGTCTAGCGGATCTCCCTGCATGAAAGCATACATTTTATTTTTAAAGAATCTTGGCTGGGCGATTTCTATGATCGGATCCAGCTCCTCTGTCGATAATTCTTTGAAAATAGGAACTTCTTTCAATTGCTGTCTGATTTGTGATATATGCATCTCAATCTGCTCCTCTATGATTTGATTAAGTATCTGCCGTAAATTTTATCAAGGGAAAGAGGAGGGCAAAGTGACCTGAATCATATTTTGACGTTTTTATGAAAATAATTATCATTGCTGTGGGAAATATCACACCCGGCAAATGAGGAACTTCACAAACTAAACATTTCATTCCCATTATGCTTAAGTTGTAAAAAAAACAGGGAAGGGGTGTATGGTAGATGGAAATCCAGCATGGAACATCCACGAAGGCAGTGGTCAAGAAAAATAGAAACTCACTGCTGAAATCCGTACTCATCATCACATTATTACTTAGCTTTACAGTACTCCTGACAGGAGGTTACTGGATCTTTAAAGATATGGCTCCTAGGCCGCTAGAAGTGACAAACGAAAAGGGAGAGGTCATCTTAACGAAAGAAAGCATCATGGGAGGGCAGGCTGTCTTCCAGAAATATGGTTTGATGGATTATGGAACTGTATTAGGGCATGGATCCTATATGGGGCCTGATTACACGGCAGAGGCACTGAAAATTTATACTGATGGGATGCATGACTTCAAGTCACAAGAAAAATATGGTAAGGGTTTTAAAGCGTTGACGGGAGATGAACAAACAATCATCCGGGACACTGTCATGAAGGAGATGCGTGAAAACCGTTATGTGCCGGATACCGATAAGCTGGTGCTGACAGACGCACAAATATATGGGCACGAAAAGGTAAGGGAATTCTATCATACTATTTTTACTGAAGGTGATCAGTGGGGTCTAAAGCCAGGGTTAATTCAGGAAAAACATATGCCGGACGGGGAGCGAGCCTGGGTATCAAAGGGCGATCAGATTGAGCAAATCGCTGATTTCTTTTTCTGGACAGCATGGCTTTCAAGTACAGAAAGACCCGAAGATGATATTACTTATACAAATAACTGGCCATATTATGAGGATGCCGGAAACACTATGTCCTTCTCTGCAATCTGGTGGAGTGGTGCGAGTGTGACCATATTGATTCTATTCGTAGGATTAATCCTGTTTGTTTTCTACCGTTATCATTTAGGGATGCAAGAGGCTTATACAGCCGGGAACTTCCCGAAAATCGATTTGAGGAAGCTTCCGCTTACATCCTCGCAATTGAAAACAGGTAAGTATTTCGCGGTTGTTTCTGTACTGTTCTTTGTTCAGGCAATGTTCGGAGCGCTGCTCGCTCACTATTATATCGAGCCTGACAGTTTCTTTGGAATGAAGTGGGTCCATGATATCCTGCCATTCAATATTACAAAAGGATTCCACCTTCAGCTGGCAATCTTCTGGATTGCGACTGCATGGTTAGGAATGGGCATCTTCATCGCTCCGCTGGTCGGCGGGCATGAACCAAAGCGCCAGGGAATACTAGTCGACATATTATTCTGGGCACTAGTTGTGCTTGTAGCCGGCAGCATGATTGGCCAATGGCTTGGTGCAAACGGCTACCTGGGCAACAATTGGTTCTTATTAGGTCACCAGGGCTGGGAATACCTTGAGCTGGGACGCATATGGCAGTTCATTCTTGCGACCGGAATGCTGATCTGGCTGTTCATCGTATTCCGCGGGATCAAGAGTGGGTTGAAGAGGGAATCAGACAAAGGCGGCCTGATTCACCTGTTGTTTTACTCAGCAATTGCCGTGCCAGCATTTTACTTCTTCGCTTTCATGATCAATCCAGGCACACACTATACCTTTGCTGACTACTGGCGCTGGTGGATCATCCATCTCTGGGTTGAAGGAATATTCGAAGTTTTCGCAGTCGTTGTCATTGGTTTCTTAATGGTCCAAATGAAGCTAGTCACGAAAAAATCAACAATAAAAGCATTATACTTCCAGTTAATCCTGCTGATGGGAGCAGGTGTCATCGGTATCGGCCACCATTATTATTACAATGGTTCTTCCGAAGTCTGGATTGCGCTCGGTTCTGTATTCTCTGCTCTGGAAGTCATCCCGTTGACCTTGCTCATTCTGGAAGCATATGAACAGTACAAAATGATGAGGGATGGGGGAGTTGATTTCCCTTATAAAGGTACATTCTGGTTCTTGATTTCAGTAGCCATTTGGAATCTGGTAGGTGCAGGTGTACTTGGCTTCCTGATCAACCTGCCTGCAGTCAGCTTCCTTGAGCACGGCCAATTCCTGACACCAGCACACGGCCACGCGGCGATGATGGGTGTGTATGGAATGTTCGCAGGCGCAGTATTGATCTACTCATTGCGCAATATTGTGAAGCCTGAAAAGTGGAACGACAGGTGGGTTAAATTCATAGTCATCATGCTGAACGCAGGCTTGGCTGGCATGGTATTCCTGTCATTGCTGCCAGTCGGATATCTTCAGTTAAAAGAAGCATATTTCAATGGCTATGCAGCTTCACGTTCATCTCAGTTCTTACAGCGGGAAACAGTTGAAATGCTCCTGACGCTGAGGGCAATACCAGATACGATTTTCTTGATTGGTGTTGCTGCGCTGGCAATATTCAGCGTAAAAGCACTCTTCAATCTCCGTAATGTGACACATAAAGAAGAAGAACAGCTGCCAGTAAAAGATTTGGCTGTTGATGAAGATTAATAGGAAAACCGCAAAGCGTTATCGCTTTGCGGTTTTTATTATGATTTTTGTTCCTCTTCTTTTTCGCATTCAAAACAAAGCACTTTCCCATCTTTATGTACACCATTCAAAAAACCATCCAGGCAAAAAATCTCTTTTCCACAACGATCGCAGCTGCCAACTAGCTCCTTCAAAAAATCCCCTCCCCTTCATAGAATTCTCTCTAGAAAAAGTAGTTCCTCTATTTTTTTACAGATCACATTTAGAGGTGACTGAACTTCTCGAATGAAAGAAGTCATAGTTACTCTGTGACCGCGCTCACTACAAGTGGGATACAGGAGAATTATAATGTAAATGTAAAGGAAATCAGAAATTAAAGGAGAGAGTGAAATGACTTTCAATGTTATTATCAATGTTCCTGATTATGCCCCACGGGAAAAACACCCGACCATATTCCAAAACTTTGACTCACTGCACAAGGGGGAATTCATGCAAATCGTCAATGACCATGACCCTAGACCGCTGCAATACCAATTCATGATGGAACGCCCGGAGTCATTTTCATGGGAGTATCTAGAGGAAGGCCCAGAAACATGGCGAGTGGCAATCGGTAAAACGAAATAATTATCTGGAAAACATCCTATGATTCTATTAAACAACAGGTTCGCCTGTTGTTTTTATTTGGCTCTTTTCTCAAACTTTGTTGCTATTGACTACAAAATCGGGTTGAATGACCAATTTTTCTTCGGAAAGTTGACTCTTTTGTGAAAAAAGAGTATGTCAAACTTAATACAGAACTGCAAAATGGCTTTATTTTACGTTAAAATCAACTTTAGGATTTTAACAATAATCTTTACGAAACAGACTTTTATTTTGTTTCAGAATTCATTAAGTTCATAAAGAATACGGCTTCAGTGCACAGCCCTTTTAGGCGGGATGGCTTTTAGATTTTCTTGAACGTAAAGTTCAGAAAAGTATGATAAGATAGACGAGAAAGAGAAAAATGGGGTGAAATGAATGAGTGAAGTCATGCAAACAGAAAAGAAATTTTTGGATTATGTCAAAAAAATGGCTGCCTATGGAGAGGCGCTTTCTTTAATTTATTGGGATTTAAGGACAGGAGCCCCGAAAAAGGGAGCCGGTCAGCGTTCTGAAGTGATCGGAGTACTATCTTCCGAGCTTTTTAACATGTCAACATCAGAAGAAATGGCATCATACATAGCACGACTTTCTAATGAAACAAGTTTATCTGAGATTACCCGTAAAACGCTGGATGAGTGCAGAAAGGATTATGACCGCAATAAAAAAATCCCTGCAGAAGAATATCGTGAATATGTGATTCTTCAATCAAAAGCAGAAAGTGTTTGGGAAGAGGCAAAAGCAGAGTCCGATTTTGAAATGTTCAGACCGTATCTTGAAAAATTGGTGGATACCACTAAGAGATTCATTGGTTACTGGGGATATGAAGGCAATAAATACAACACCTTGCTCGATATGTATGAACCTGGGGTCACGGTCGATGTTTTGGACCAGGTGTTTGGAGACCTTCGTGAAAAAATTGTCCCGCTTGTACAGCAGATTTCCAGTTCAACTGCCAAACCTGATACAGAGTTCCTTTTTGAGCATTTTCCTAAAGAAAAGCAGCGTGCTTTCAGCCTCGAGATCCTAAAGCAAATGGGATATGATTTTGATGCAGGCCGGCTTGATGAAACGGTTCACCCATTCGCAATGGGGCTTAACCCAGGGGATGTAAGGGTTACGACGAAATATGATGAAGCAGATTTCAGGACAGCTGTTTTCGGTACCATTCATGAAGGCGGCCACGCTCTCTATGAACAAAACATCTCGGATGAACTGGTTGGAACTCCTCTGAGTTCAGGCACTTCAATGGGCATCCATGAATCACAGTCGCTTTTCTATGAGAACTTTGTTGGACGAAATTACTCTTTCTGGAAGCACAACTACAGCCTGCTGCAGGAGTTCTCTGAAGGACAGTTTACCGGGGTGGAGGCAGAGGAATTCTATCGTGCAATTAATGAGTCCAAGCCAAGCTTGATCAGGATTGAGGCAGATGAGCTGACATATCCACTCCATGTGATGGTACGATATGAAATTGAAAAAGGCTTATTCAATGATGAAATTGAAGTAAAGGACCTTCCGCAGATCTGGAATGATAGATATGAACAGTATCTTGGAATCAGGCCGGAAAATGATGCACAAGGTGTGCTGCAGGATGTACACTGGGCAGGAGGCAGCTTTGGCTACTTCCCATCCTATGCTTTAGGCTATATGTATGCAGCGCAGTTCAAGAATGCCATGCTCAAAGATTTGCCTGACTATGAGGCACTCCTGGAACAAGGAAATCTTCAGCCGGTTAAAGAGTGGATGACTGAGAAAGTCCATAAGCATGGAAAAATGAAAAAACCACTTGAAATATTGACTGATGTAACTGGAGAGGGACTTAATGCTCAGTACTTAGTCGATTATTTATACGAAAAATACAATAAAGTATATCAGCTGGTTTAATAAGATTCTTTTTTAGAAAATAAGATGGCAGTCTTCCTGCCATCTTTTCTGTGGGTGAATGTATGTACGGGAAATTGCCTTATTTTATGATCGCATTTGCTGCGGCAATGTGGGGCCTGATTGGTTTTTTTGTTAAAGGCCTGAATAATGCCGGGTTCAGTGCTATGGAGATTGTGGCTATCCGTGTGTTGACCGCAGCCATTATTTTGATTCTGGTGGGAATTGCTTTTTACCGAAGTCATTTAAAAATCAGGGTGAAAGACTTGTATCTTTTTGTGGGTACAGGAATTTTAAGCATTGTTTTTTTTAATTGGTCTTATTTTACGGCAATCAACCTGATGAACATCCCGATTGCTGTAGCTTTACTGTATACTTCTCCTGCTTTTGTTGCGGTTTTATCATTTCTTTTCCTGAAAGAAAGCATTAACAGGAGGAAGCTGTTGGCGATTGTCATGACGGTCATCGGCTGCACACTTGCCGCAGGCATTACAGGGCACGGGGGAACGTCATTTTCTGTCTCCAGTATCCTTATTGGCCTAGGGGCAGGGTTCGGCTACGCTCTTTACAGTATATTTGGCAAGGTGGCATTAAGGCGGTACCATCCTTTTACAGTCACTTTGTATACATTCCTTGTGGCTTCGGCTGCCCTGGCTCCGACAACTGGTATAGTCAGCAAGGCTTCTGTCCTTTTCACCGGGAATGCGTGGCTTTATGCGATAGGCTTAGGGATCTTCCCGACTGTGATTGCATATTTTGCATACTCCTGGGGCCTTGAAAGGACGGAAAGCAGTACTGCTGCAGTAGTTGCTACACTGGAACCTGTCATTGCCACCATGCTGGGAATACTGGTGTATGGTGACAGGCTGGGCGGTCTTCAGATGCTCGGATCTGCGTTGATTATCATATCTGTAATATCTATCAATATCTCAATTCCCATCAGGAAGCAAAAAAAGCACTTCACTGTGTGATTCAATCTCGTTTGAAGTGGTAAAAAAGCAAATAATAAACGCACGAATTAACAGAGAAAGGAGCCTGGTCACAAACCTAGGCTCCTTTTCCTTCAAATTAAAGCACTTTTTGGTTTAGGTAAATTGTTTCACTTTAGATTGTAATCAAAGATTTTTAGCGAAAAATGCAGATAACTTAGGGGGCAACTAGACAAAGGATTATGTTTTGTGATAAATTATTACAGTAAAAATCCTTTGAAAACTACATATTTTTAAATCGATGAAAAGGAAAGTAGTTTTTGCTATATTCGATAGCGAGCCGGGGACGGTGGAAGCCTGGCGATGAAGCATAAATGAAGAACACCTTTGAGTTCTAACCGAAAGGGATATCGTGAGTAGGCTTAGACGTTTCCAGCACGTTATAGACTGGGATATGCAATAGTAAAGTTGGTCATTTTATGACAATTTGGGTGGTACCGCGGAAGTTCAGCCTTTCGTCCCTTTTTTGGGGATAGAAGGCTTTTTTTATTGCAAAAAAATTACCATAAGGAGGCTAATTATGATTAAGACCGTAGTAAAAGATTTATACAGAAATCAAGAAAATTTTAAAGACAAAACTGTTCAAATTACAGGGTGGATCCGTACGCTACGCGATTCCAAAACCATTGGTTTTATGGAGTTAAACGATGGAACATTCTTTAAGAGTGTACAAGTTGTTTTTGAAGATACCCTTGATAACTTCAAAGAAATTACAAAGCTGCCTATTAGCTCTTCTGTTTTAGTAGAAGGTGAATTTGTTCCAACTCCTGAAATGAAGCAGCCGTTTGAAATCAAAGCAACA
The DNA here is from genome assembly GCF_018613295.1 of Bacillus sp. ISL-39. NCBI lineage: Bacteria > Bacillati > Bacillota > Bacilli > Caryophanales > Bacillaceae > Bacillus > Bacillus sp. ISL-39. Next base: position 22,379 of record NZ_JAGGQM010000017.1, on the reverse strand, counting down.
AAAATTGTAGTCGAGGGATTGTCGGATACAGAGTATCCTATACAAAAAAAGAGACATACCCTTGAATATTTGAGAACAATCGCTCATTTACGTCCGAGAGCCAACGCCTTCTCAGCCGTCTTCAGAGTAAGATCTCTTGCATCCTATGCCCTTCATAAATTCTTTCAAGACAAAGGGTTTGTATATGTACATACACCGATTATTACCGGAAGTGATACTGAAGGAGCAGGGGAGATGTTCCGTGTAACATCAATGGACTTGAACCAGCTTCCAAAAACCGAAGACGGAAAAGTGGATGACAGTGCAGATTTCTTCGGTAAAGAAACAAACTTAACTGTTAGCGGCCAATTAAATGTCGAAAGCTTTGCTCTTGCTTTCCGTAATGTGTATACCTTTGGTCCGACTTTCAGAGCAGAAAATTCCAATACGGCACGACATGCCTCAGAATTCTGGATGATCGAGCCGGAAGTTGCCTTTGCAGAATTACCGGATATCATGGACCTTGGAGAAGAAATGGTCAAGTATGTCATTGATTACGTTTTTGAACATGCACCAGAAGAAATGGCCTTCTTTAACAGCTTTATTGATAAAACACTTATCGAAAGATTGAAGAATGCATTAGAATCCGATTTCGGACGCGTTACTTATAGCGAAGCTGTTGAATTATTGAAGAACTCAGATAAGGAATTTGAATACCCTGTTGAATGGGGTACAGATTTGCAAACGGAACATGAACGTTACCTTAGCGAGGAAATTTACAAACGTCCTGTCTTCGTAACCGACTATCCGAAAGAAATTAAGGCATTTTATATGCGAGCGAACGAGGATGGCAAGACAGTTGCCGCGACAGACCTTTTGGTTCCCGGCATTGGCGAGTTAATCGGCGGAAGCCAGCGTGAGGAAAGAGAAGACGTTCTTGCAGAGCGAATTAAAGAACTTGGTATGGCGGAAGAAGATTACTGGTGGTATCTCGAGCTTAGAAAATACGGCAGCACAAAGCATTCTGGTTATGGTATTGGATTCGAACGACTTGTTATGTATCTAACTGGGATGAAGAACATCCGCGATGTCATTCCATTCCCTCGTACACCAGGAAATGCAGAATTTTAATTAAAATATGTGTAAAAATGCAAAATAGGATGCTGAGGCATCCTATTTTTTTCATGGAAGTCGAATAAGCTATTCCATGATGCGGCCATAACACGCCTCTTATATTGGTAGGCATCGGGTTATGTTCGATTTTAATGGCAGGTATTTTGTATGTAAAATAACAGGGCGGGAATGACAAGATCAGCATGCTAAATAGTGTGATATTAAGTTTTTTATTTATATGTTAATCGTATAAATGCTGCTAAAACAACAAAAAACAGGGTGAAATTTTTTGGAATTTCATACCCTGTTTTGGTTGATTCATAGAAAGTGGTTTTTTAGAAGAATTTATATCCCTTCGACCCGATCGGTGCATTTTCGATCATATCGATGAACGGTATCGTGTATGCGAAGAGAATCAAAAGGACAGTGATGCCAAGCCATAGCTTCCAGTTTTCGAATACCATCGGAGTTTTCTCTGCTTGGTCAGCAACTTCTCCAACAGGGAATTCTTCTTCCCCTTTAGGTGCGAAGAATGCAAGGTTAATGAAAATGTAAAGCATCAGGATGATTCCAAGGAACAGGATGGATCCGCCGACTGCCTGTGCAACCTGGTAAGGAATCCATTCAGCTGCTTGCTCTGAACCGCCGTACGTTGAGAATGAAGAACGGCGTGGAGCTCCAAGCAGACCAGCTGCGTGCATCGCACCGGACATGAATGTCATACCGATTGCCCAAACAATTCCCTGGATAATGGCTAGTTTATTCATAGCCTTTGTCAAGACCCTGCCAGTCAGGTGAGGGACCAGCCAATAAGAAATCCCAAAGAAAGTAAGGACAACTGAAGTTGCAAGTGTTAAATGGAAGTGTCCTGTAACCCAGATTGTGTTGTGTACTACCTGGTTCAACTGGTGGGAAGCGTTGACTAGTCCACCAGCACCGGCAGGGATGAATGCAAGCATACCTATGAAAGGTACTGCGAATCGGGCATCTCCCCAAGGAAGCTTTTTCACCCAGCCGAATAGGCCGGTAGATCCTTTAGAACGGCCAAACATTTCAAATGTTGCAAACAATGAGAATGCGGTCATCAATGATGGGATGACAACAAGGAATGTCAAAATAACCTGAAGGAATTTCCATGCTGGGTCAATACCTGGTTCCATTAACTGGTGGTGGAAACCAACCGGAATTGAGAACAACAGGAACAGAATGAATGACATTCTAGCTAATGAATCAGAGAAAATCTTTCCGCCTATGATTTTTGGAACGATTGCGTACCAGGCCATGTATGCAGGCAATAACCAGAAATACACAAGCGGGTGGCCGAAATACCAGAACAATGTACGGCTGACCAATACATCTACACGCTCAACAAGGCCAAGCGACCAAGGAAGCAGCTGGAATAGTACTGTTGCAGCAACACCAATCGTAGCTACGATCCACATAAGCGTGTTGACGAGTGACATGAAAGTCAACAGCGGGCTAGGCTTTCCAGGATTAGCTTTTCTCCATGAAGAGTAAGCCATGATGATTGCAGCGCCGTCAATCCAGCTTCCGACGATCACGAGTGTAAGTCCCAAGTAAAAGAGTGCGTGTGCCTGTAATGGTGCGTAGAATGTATAAAGAACAGAAGCCTGGTTTGTCAGGATCATGATAGCAGCCATTACAGTACCGATTGTCATCGTCCAGAAACCAATCCAGCCAGTCTTTCGCTGTTTATTTGTTAATGTTCCGGATGTTTTGCTCACAAGAGAGAGCTGGAATCCCATAATGAAAAATGTTGTAAGCACGAGTCCAAGTACGACACCATGGATGGTAAGGATTTGGTAATACCCAGTCCATGAAGGTAATTCAAATTTTCCTGAACGGACAAGTGTCTGGAGCAAACCTGCAAGACCGCCAATTGCAAGAGCGATGAAAGCGACATAAAAGTGGGCCATTGCCAATTTGCCGTCTCGGCGGTCAACCTTTGGATTAATTGATTTAGTATTCATTATTCTACCACCTCGATTTTAGACGACATCATGTGGTGGCCGACACCACAATATTCATTACAAACAATCAGGTAATCACCGGCTTTGTCAAACGTGGTGACGTACTCACTGATATATCCAGGCTCAAGCATCATGTTGATATTAGTTCCTGCAACCTGGAAACCGTGAATGACGTCTTTTGTAGTCGCGATTACTTTCACTGTAGCTCCTTTAGGAACTTCGACCTGCCCAGGGTTGTAGGCAAATGCCGATGCCACGAAAACAAGTTCGTAATCCCATTCTTTTCCTTCAACCTTCTTTAGTCCAGGTTTATCGAAAGGTGCTGTAGTATCTACCTTTTCAGGATTGATTGTTGCCAGGCAGCTCGGAGGCTGGTTGCCTAAATAGAAGGCGCTGACCCCAATAACAGTCAGGAATACGATTAAGGTCGTAATTCCGAATATCAGCCAGATTTTTTCAAATTTATGAATATGCATAACTTCTTTCTCCCCTTTTGGTCTATCTTAGAAACGATCAACAAACAAGAAATAAACGCCTACCCAAGTAACGATTAAAAAGAATCCTAACAAGAAAACGGATGCAAGTGTTCCTTTCAAGGAAGATTGGTCTTCCACCTTTGTATGTGTTTTCTTCCCAATTCCAGGCTGAGCCATCCCGGTCCACTCCCTTCGTATGAAATGTTCGTTTATAAATGATAAGTACATTTTCATAATACAAAACAATTTGGAAACGTAAATATGGTTTCAGACAGTTCACAAATTGTTCATACCTGATATATTTACTATGTTAATGGTGAAAACGCGTCAATACAGTGATTTAAGTCACATGTAACGATGGGTAAATGTGAAAAATCTGTGAATAGATTTATGTGAAAATTTGAGCATATTAGCAAGCAATCAAATCGGGATGTGACAGAACGACTTGACATTTTTAAAAAAGCAATTAGAAAAACAGGAATCACCATTCCACGTTTAGCTAATAAACTAATAGAAAATGGATCTATCAGGAAGTGGGTTTATGCAAAAGTTTTATTGCGAACATTGCCGCCTCATATATGATGAAATAAGATTATGCAAAAAATGCGGGAGGGCAGCTGAAAAACAAATCTGGATTGAGGTACAAAAGCAGTCCGACGAAAAATAGCACCTGGTTTGGTGCTTTTTCGTATTCGCAGGCGAGATATCCTGATTTTCCCGGACAATATGTTAAAATTAAGTCAATTTTAGAACGGGAGGATGATGTGAATGTTTTTGCCATCTTTTGATTTGAAAGGTAAAACAGCAGTAGTGTCAGGTGCTGGCAGAGGGATTGGCCGAGCGATTGCAATCGGTCTGGCTGAAGCTGGAGCAGATGTTGCCTTACTTGCACGCACGGAGGAAGATCTCAAAGAAACATCTTCGGTAATTAAAAAAATGGGAAGAAAAACTCTGGTGCTGCCAACAGATGTGACAAAAAGGGATCAAGTACATAATTCGATTTCTACAGTAAGGTCTGAATGGAAAAAGATTGATATTCTTGTCAACAATGCGGGTATGAACATCCGTTCAAAGGCTCTGGAAGCAACGGATGAAGAATGGCAAACAATCATGGATACCAATCTGAAATCTGCCTTCATGATGTCCCAGGAAGCGGGAAAAATCATGAAGGAACAGGAATCAGGAGGCAAAATCATTAATATTGCGTCTGTAGCGGGGCAAGTAGCCCTCAGGACGGGCGTGGCCTATGCGGCAACTAAGGCAGCCCTTATGCAGATGACAAAGGTGCTTGCGATGGAATGGGGACAATACGGTATCAATGTGAATTCAATCGGTCCATGGTACTTCAAAACGCCTCTGACTGAAAAGCTATTGGCCGACGAAGCGTATGTGCAGGATATCCTGGCAGTTACACCATTGAAGCGGATCGGGGAGTTGCCTGAGCTTGTGGGGCCGGTGGTATTCCTAAGCTCAGATGCCGGGAATTATGTCACTGGACAAACCCTGTTTGTAGACGGTGGAATGACGATCCATGGTTTTTGATTGCCTGATAAAATAGACTTACTATAAGCAGTAGTTTGTTTACTGTATTGTCCTGAAAATGTTATTGAGGAGCAAACTGTAAAAAAAGTGGATTTGCATGCTTAATAGTAACTTTACGCTTGAATAATACCCTTATGGAGGAGGAATGCCTTGCATAAGGGTATCTTTCTGCTTGAACGATACCGACATGTAATGATCCATTACCCGAAAAAGATCTGCGAGGTCTAAAAAGGTAAAAGCAGGTACTCTGCTTCGTACAAAAGAAGCCAATGAGGTAAAAAACAGACAGTCTTCTAAGAAATATAATGTCAACTGGTAATGATTTTATAATGTACAAGGGTTGAGTGCATTGTATAATGAACTTGCACAGCAACTCCTTCAAAACGTTAGGCTTTCCCTTATTTGTGGGGAAAGCTTTTTTTCGTTTCAGTCCAAGTCTAGTTTGACTGTATACTCTCTGGGTAAATGGAAAAAGTAACCGTACATAGATGTGAGGAGAGTATAAACATGCCAAGAGTTATATCCATCGCAGAAGCTGTGCCGCCATTTTCAATAGAGCAGGAAAAGGTAATGGATTTTGCAGAAAAGCTATTCAAAGAATCCTTTAAAGATATAAATAGGCTGCTAACTGTATTTCAGAATGGCCAAATCGAGAAACGCCATTTTGCTAAAAATCTTGATTGGTTTGAAAGTGACCATACTTTTGAAGAGAAGAATAATGCCTATATTGAGGCAGCTGTGGAACTAGGAGCACAAGCAATCTCGAATTGCCTGAAAAGTGATGAGTTTTTAAAAAACCAAGTACATCTTGAAGAAATCGATGCTATTTTTACTATCAGCAGCACGGGTGTGTCGACCCCAAGCATTGATGCGAGAATAATGAATGTCCTGCCATCATCTCAATATACTAAAAGGATCCCAATCTGGGGTCTTGGGTGTGCTGGTGGGGCAGCTGGACTGTCGCGAGCCTTTGAATATTGTCTGGCATACCCGGAGGCAAAGGTTCTGGTGCTGTCAATTGAATTGTGCAGTTTAACCTTCCAGCGTAATGACCGTTCAAAAAGCAATCTGATTGGAACTTCACTGTTTGCGGATGGGGTTGCGTGCGCCCTGGTCTGTGGTGATGATTCCGGCTATGAGAATATCATGAAAAAAGATGCTGCACCTAATATTATCGGCACTCAGTCAACAACCATGCCTGACTCTGAGGATGTCATGGGCTGGGAAGTGAAAAATGAGGGACTTTATGTCGTGTTTTCCAAGGATATACCGACGATCATCGAAAACTGGCTTCAGCCCAATGTTTTAAGGTTTTTGAACAGCAATAACCTTGACGTTTCGAATCTCGATCACTTCATTGCGCACCCAGGAGGAAAGAAGGTCCTGGATGCCTATGTTTCTGCTCTGAAATTCCCTGAAGCAATGACCAGGACATCAATGGAGGTCTTAAAAGATTATGGGAATATGTCTTCAGCAACAATACTATATGTATTAAAAAGGTTTATGGAGACAGCGGAGGCAGGCGATCTTGGACTGGGGGCAGCCTTAGGACCCGGATTTAGCTCCGAATTGCTTTTGATGAGGTGGGAATAACATGGTGTTCCTCATATTTATCGGATTAATCATCTTTCAGAGGCTGACAGAACTAGTCATAGCCAGAAAAAATGAAGCCTGGATGAAAGCACAGGGAGCAATAGAGTTTGGGCAGGGGCACTATCCCGCAATGGTGTCAATCCATACAGCTTTTTTCATATTTTTTATCCTGGAAGTGATCTTCTTTGATAAAAACCTGTCAGGATATTGGCCGGCATTACTTGCTTTGTTTATTTTTACGCAGGTGATGAGAATTTGGTCACTCTCTTCATTGGGAAGGTTCTGGAATACAAAGATCATCATTCTTCCAGGAGCTAACGTCATCAAAAGAGGACCATATAAAATCATCAAGCATCCAAACTATTTAATTGTAGCAATAGAATTGATTGTTATTCCTTTAATGTTCAATGCCTATATCACAATGGCAGTCTTCACCTTGCTGAACATCCTGATTTTATCGATCAGGATTCCTGCAGAGGAGAAGGCATTGCGAGAGTTGACCATGTATGAATCTGAATTCTCGAATCAGGGTCGGTTCGTCCCGAATTTGTTAAATAAGTGTGACAATTAATCTGCTTCCATTGAAAATGATAATCAATAGTGCTACACTTTCCTTAAGATGAAAATTATTCTCAGTTAAAAAAGAACCTTAAGGATGGTGTCGTACCAATGGTTTCCATGTTAGTTGTTTCTACCATAGCAGCTTACTCCTTACTTATGAAATATGTATTGAGCAATGTACTAAAACCACATTAATAAACAGATTCTCAATTAGATGAAAGCCCGGACTAAGTTCGGGCTTTTTCTTTTTGTCCATTTGTCAGTGCTTTTCTAGGTTGATTAATGTATTTGTTTTACTTTTTCTAAGAGGCGAAAATGTAATTATAGGAAAAGACCGAAAAATCATATAAAATAAAGTTATTCACAATTTTGTCACAAGGGGTTAGAGGAATGGGCCAGACTATTGCACAGCAAGATCATAAGCTTCTTGGAAAGATTTTATCTTTATATAATTTAATGAATTCAAATCACGATGACGATACAGCTGAAAAAGTAAAGGAATTGGGAAGGAAAGCAGTTGAGGAGGAATTTTCAATTGCTTTTTGCGGACACTTTTCTGCAGGGAAGTCGAGCATGATCAACAGACTGATCGGCGACAATATCCTGCCGTCAAGCCCGATTCCGACCAGTGCGAACCTGGTACGGATTAAGTCAGGTACTGAATATGCAAAGGTCATCTTCAAAGACGGCGGCTCACGCTTATATCCGGCACCATATGATTATGAAACTGTCAAAACTTACTGCAAGGATGGCGAGCAAATCCAGGCTATCGAAATCAGCCATAATGGTACGGAGTTTCTGGAACAGGCCGTCATCATGGACACACCTGGGATCGATTCCACTGATGATGCCCACCGGATTGCCACTGAATCGGCGCTCCATCTTTCAGATATCGTGTTTTATGTGATGGATTATAACCATGTCCAATCTGAACTGAATTTCCTTTTTACGAAGGAATTAACAGATGCAGGAAAAGAACTATATTTGATTATCAACCAGGTCGACAAGCACCAGGATGCAGAATTGTCTTTTGAGCAATTCAAGACGAGTGTTGAAAATTCTTTTGCTGACTGGGGAGTAAAACATGCGGGGATTTTTTATACATCGCTGAAAGCCCCTGAATCGCCACATAATCAATTTCAGAAACTCCTTTCGTTTATCATGGAGCGGAAGAGTAAGAGAAAAGAAATACTGCCAGTTTCAATTTTTAAGTCGATGGAAAAATTGACCGAGGATCATTTGGCGCATCTTCATCAGAATGTCTCTGAAGAAATCGATCAATTTGAAACAATCCTCGAAGGGCTTTCGGACAGTGAAAGGCAACAGCTGTCATATGAACTGGATAATTTAAGGATGAATATTGAAAAAATCCAGGGTGAACGGGATCCTGAACGTGAATTCCGGGATGGACTCAATGATATTCTAAAAAGCGCCTATCTAATGCCATTCCAGACAAGGGAGCTGGCGGAGGCTTATCTGCAGTCCAGGCAGCCAGACTTTAAAGTGGGTTTGCTATTTTCAAAACAAAAAACGGAACAGGAACGAACAGCAAGACTCGACAGTTTCTATCGAGACCTCGAGGATAAAGTTCAATCCCAGCTCGACTGGCATATCAAGAACTTTTTATCCGAGCTGTTCAAGAAACATAATCTTTCGCAGACCGAGCTGCAGACATCAGCCAATAGCTTTAAGATTGAGTTCCAAACCGAGCTGCTATCTGGAGCCGTCAAGCCTGGTGCCAGACTTTCAGGAGACTATGTTCTCAATTATACTAACGACGTCGCCGAAGCATTGAAGAATCTTGCAAGAAGAAAGCTGGAGCCCATCAAGGAAAAGTTCATCGGCTATGTAAAAGGTCAGGATGATGAGGAGATAAATGAACTTCTCAAGAAAGAAGAACAACTCGCGAAGCTTTTCTCAGCGTGGAAGGCATTGAATGTCATCCTGGAAAACCTTGCCGAGCAACGCAGGCTCGTATCAGAAATTCTGTATGGTCAACCGACAGAATATCAAGAGGAAGCGTATCTGATTTTTAAGGCTGCCGAAGACGAGCCAGAAGTGATCGTAACTGATGATATTGCCTCATCAAACACTGCGAAGGAAGTGACCGATCCTTCAGTACAGGAAGCTCCTGTCGAGCAAGGCGGGATTGAGATTGCACAATTTCATGAGAAACAACAGAAGCTGGTAAGAAAAATGAATTTTACATCTGAACAGATCGAGAATATACCTGGCTTGAAAAAAATCGCCCGTGAATTAAAGGATAAAGCCTCAAGGTTAAAGGAAAGAGAATTTACTGTTGCCTTGTTCGGGGCATTCAGCGCTGGGAAGTCCTCTTTCGCAAATGCTCTGGTAGGGGAACGGATTTTGCCGGTATCACCAAATCCGACAACTGCTGCCATCAATAAAATTAAACCGGTGACAAATGAGAATCCTCACGGAACGGTCATTGTCAAAATAAAAAGTGCCAGTGAATTGCTGAAAGAACTGGACCGCTCTCTGGGATTATTCGGCAAGAACACGACTGATTTCGAACGAGCGATCGATCAAATCAATAGTCTTAATTCCGAGGATAGCGGTTACAGTGCCGCAGAAAAAACGCATTACTCATTTCTCCAGGCTTTTGCCAAAGGATTCAGTGATTTTAAAAATAGTTTCGGCGAGAAGCTTTTTGTTGATCTTGAATCATTCCGAGGCTATGTTGCTGAAGAGGAAAAATCTTGTTTTGTTGAATGGATAGAGGTCTATTATGATTGCGAACTTACAAGAGAGGGGATCACTCTGGTTGATACGCCTGGTGCCGATTCAATCAATGCCCGCCATACAGGAGTTGCCTTCGATTATATCAAGAATTCGGATGCTATTTTATTCGTAACCTACTATAATCATGCCTTCTCAAAAGCGGATAGGGAGTTCCTGATCCAGCTGGGCAGGGTCAAGGATACCTTTGAGCTTGATAAAATGTTTTTCATTGTCAATGCCGTTGATTTGGCGAATTCGGAGGAAGAGCAGTCAGCCGTATTAGAATATGTGAAAGACCAGCTTGTCCAATATGGCATCAGGAAGCCTCATCTATTCCCGGTTTCAAGTTTGAATGGCTTAAATGCTAAGCTGGATCATGAGACTGGTGGAGACCAGCTTTTTAATCGATTTGAAAAGGCATTTTATTCATTCATTGCCAATGACCTTATGAATATGGCTGTTGAGTCTGCAGAGGCAAAATGGCGTCAGGCTGTCAATGTGATCGAGGAAATGATCAGGTCGGCAGAAGAAGACAAGGCTGCAAGGAATGATAGGCGGAGGAAGCTATTATCACAAAAAGAAGAAATGCTGAGCGTTTTATCCGAGAAGCAACCGGCAGTACTTAAGGATCGTCTTGTCCAGGAAAGCGATGAATTGACATATTATATTCGCCAGCGTGTCTTCATCAGGTTTGGGGAATTCTTTAGGGAGGCCTTCAATCCAGCGCTTTTGAAGGACGATGGGCGCAATATGAAGAAGGCTCTTGAAACAGCGCTTGATGAATTGATTGAGAGCATTGGATATGATCTGGCTCAGGAAATGAGGGCCACCTCATTAAGGGCCGAGGCGTTTATTTTACGGATATTGAAAGAGTTCCAGGAAGCTTTGTCAGCCGAATTGCTGAAAATTAATTCTTCGGTTTCTATTTCTGCCACAGAAAATGGTCCATTAACCGGAGTAGACTTTGAAACAGCATACCAGGACATCGATCATGCGATATTCAAGAAGACGCTTGGAATGTTCAAGAATCCCAAATCCTTCTTTGAGAAAAATGAAAAGAAATTAATGGCAGATGAACTTGAAAAGCTTTTACACGGACCTGCAGGGGATTATCTTGAAAAAGAGAATGCAAGGATGAAAGACCACTACCTTCCTGAATTAGATCGTGAGTTTGAGAAAGTCCAAAAGGATTTTTCAGAGCAGATCACCGAGTATTTCGAAGGAATCACCTCTGCCCTTGATGATAATTTCTCTATCGATACTGTGAAAGCTGCATTGATGAATATAAAAAACGATCAATAAAGGTTGTATGAGGGATGACCAGTAATCGATTTCATGCATGTGCTACTTGTGTTAATTTTCAGGCTGAAAAAATGGATGGGAAAATGAAATATCATTGCCTAAGGCTTGGCTATGAAACGAAAAGCCACTATCAATTCAACTGCTGGGATCCAAAGGAGCATGTAAAAAAATTGATGGTCCAAAAACAAACGAAGGAGTGAATGCCTTGAGAAATCATGTTGATTCAAAATGGCTTAATGATCGTCTGGGAGACAAGGATACAAGAGTCGTCGATTGCCGATTCAAGCTGGGGAATCCTGATGAGGGCAGTCTTCTATATGAACAAAGCCATATTCCAGGCGCTGTTTATTTCGACCTGGAAAAAGATCTTTCTGGTTCGGTCGGGGAGCATGGCGGCAGGCACCCTCTCCCTGAAACAAGTCAGTTTAAAGAGAAGCTTCAGAATGCTGGAATCGATAATGAAACAGCAATCGTTGTCTACGACGGAAAGGAAGGAGCATTCGCATCAAGGATGTGGTGGCTTCTTCAATACGTTGGACATGAGAAAGTCTATATCCTGAACGGAGGCTTCGACGCGTGGAAGAAGGCAGGGTATCCGACTGAGGAATCCGTAACGCATTATCAAAAGACAAATTACACGATAAATGAAAATAACGATATGCTGGCTTCCTATGAAGAGGTGAAAGATATTGCACTTGAAGGGAAAGGGAGTGCTGTCCTTGTTGATTCCCGGGAAAGCAGACGTTACCTTGGAATCGAGGAGCCAATTGACCGGATTCCCGGCCATATCCCGACAGCGATTAATAAACCTTGGATGGACGGCTTTGAAAATGGTTTTTTTAAGCCTCGGGACGAGCAGGAAAAGAGATTTAAAGACCTGGATTTTAGCGAGCCAATCATCGTTTATTGCGGCTCAGGAGTGACGGCAACGCCTAATTATATCGCCTTAAAAGAAGCTGGATTCAAGAATGTCAGACTCTATGCAGGAAGCTACAGCGATTGGGTTTCTTATCATGAAAATCCCGTTTCCAAAAGTGAATGATGTTTTGGGGAAAAGTCGCTTTGACTCAGTCTGGTTAGATGATTGAAGAATGGTTATTTTCGGAATATACAAGGGAACACCTATAATTGTGTTATAATATCAAAGTTGACTTTCACATTAAGGCATCAAGCTTTTTAAATAAAGCAATGGCTCAAAATTCTCATTGGAGGTGCCAGCTTGGAAAATAATAAAACTTCGCTAATGCTGGTTGACGGGATGGCTTTGCTTTTCAGAGCATTCTATGCAACAGCTGTTTCCGGACAGTTCATGATAAATTCCAAAGGGGTCCCAACAAATGCGATCCACGGGTTCATCAAACACTTTGCGACTGCAGTTGCAAATTTCAAGCCTACCCATACTGCAGTATGCTGGGATATGGGCAGCAAAACCTTCCGTACAGAAATGTTCGACCATTATAAAGCAAATAGACCTGAGGCGCCTGTTGAGCTGCTGCCGCAGTTTGACCTTGTTAAAGAGGTAGTGGAAGCTCTGGATGTACCAAATATTGGTTTGAGAGGCTATGAAGCTGATGACTGTATAGGGACGATTGCCAGGACGGCTAAGGAAGTGGACTCCATTACGATTCTGACAGGTGATAAGGATATCCTACAGCTTATTGACGACCGGGTTTCTGTCATCCTGCTCCAGAAGGGCTACGGCAATTATCAAGTCCACGATCGCCATAGCCTTTTTGCAGAAAAAGGCATCTGGCCTGAACAGATGATTGATTTAAAAGCCTTCATGGGCGACCCAAGTGATAACTATCCTGGAGTCCGCGGGATTGGTGAAAAGACTGCTATTAAGCTGCTTCAGGAACATAGGGATGTTGAAGGTGTCATCGCCAACCTGCATCTACTGACAAAATCTCAGCGAGCTAAAATCGAAGCTGACCTTGATATGCTTCATTTAAGCAGACAGCTGGCTGAAATCAAATGTGATGTACCTGTTGAATGCAAGATCGACGACGCCAGATTTAAAATTGACCGGGAAAAGCTTCTTTCCAAGTTCAATGAAGTTGAACTCAAAGGGCTGCACCGTCTGTTCGAATACGAAATGCTCGCTTAATGGGAACGGCTGGTAATATACCAGCCGTTTTTTTATGGTTTAGCGTTCAGCAAACTTCGTTATTTTGTATTCTTTTTCTTAGCGGCATTTTCCAGCTTTGACTTTGGTTCTTCAGCAAATTCAGCATCTTGTCCATAGCCTTGTGGATTTACCCCGGGTGCCTTTGTCCCTCTGTTTCCCTTTTTGCTCATATTCAGCAATCCCTCCAGAAAAATTTTTGTTTAAAAATGTTCAGAAATGAGAATTAACCTTTATAGGTTGTCTGCTTATTACAGCTTAATCCTTATTATGAACGGGCAAGAATAAAAGCAATCATTTTTCTTCAAAATAACATGGAGGTGACGGAAGATGAATAAAGGTGCAGTTATTGCAATTTCAAGTATTGGCCTTGCTCAGGCTTTAAAAATACCGTTTCATTATGCTAAGACACAGGAATGGAAACCAGATTTATTTTTGGCCAGCGGCGGAATGCCAAGCTCCCATTCAGCTGGTGTCTCATCTTTAACAACATATGTTGCTCTTACTAAAGGTGTACGTTCGGTTGATTTTGCATTGTCACTCGTGTATGGCATTATTGTCATGTATGATGCCCAGGGGATAAGGAGACAAACAGGAGAACTGACTTTAAAAGTTAATGATCTTGATGAATTAATGGATAAGATTCATGAGGATGACCCTGTAGAGTTTGAAGAAAAGTCTCCAGATCCATTGAAGGAAATGCTGGGCCACCAGCCAAAAGAGGTACTTGGCGGAGCCCTTATTGGCATGGCAATGGGATTTGCTGGATATCTTTTAACAAAAAAACGGTAGAAAAAGCTCGAATATTGCGGTAAAATTTTACTAGAAACGGCTTGAAGAGAGGATTGATTCAGTCAGTGCGGACAGTTGAAGATTACCTGCTTCATTTGAAAAGCAAAGGGTTCCATTTGCGTGAGGACGCCATCGGCTTTATTTATTTCGGTCAACAGTATACAAATTCTACCGATGAACTCACAAATACAGCCATTGAAATCACACTAAAAGCCCAAAAAGGATTTGATGGAAGCTTTTATATTTCGCTCTTGGAAACCTTTGCTTCTAATAAAATTCATTCCCGCAAAGAAGCGTTGCAGTACGTTAAAAAAATCGAGCTTTTGGCCGTATGACAAAAAGTGGAAGCGCCGGGTCAGCCCCGACAAGCGCTGAAGCTGAACTAGAATATAAAGAGAGGCTGGTTCCAAAGCGCTATGCTTTGAAATCAGCCTCTTTTTTAGGGATTATTTTACGAATGAAACTTTCGAATTTGCCAGACGGCAATTCCGCGAAAACCATACCGGCAAAAATTAATACACAGCCGGCAAGGGCAAGATAGGTTAGGCGCTCATCTGCCCAGAAGTAAGCCGTAATTGCTGCAAAAACTGGTTCCATTGCAAAAATCAAGGCAACTCGAGTGGCCGTTGTGTGTTTCTGGAAATTCGTCTGGATAAAAAACGCCAGAGCAGTCGCCAGTATGGATGTAACCAGCAGGGCGATCAGGACATTCGCTGAAAAGATGACCTCAGGGTTGAATGCTCTTTTCCAATCCTCAAAAAGGATAGCTGATATTGCTGACAGAGCCCCTACAGTTGCGATTTGGATCATCGTCAAAAGGAGTGTCGGATAACTGCTGCTGAATTTTCCTGTGAAAACGATGTGCAGTGCAAATCCTGCGGCACATATTAGGACAAAGCCGTCACCAATATTCAGGCTGGATACATCCGACATTGTTAAGAGATAAAGGCCAGCAGTTGCTGCAGAGACCCCTGCGATCGAGTTCAAGCTCGGCCGCTGTTTCAGGATTCCAAGCATTAACAGTGGTACCAGGACCACACTCAACCCAGTTATAAAGCCAGCCTTGGATGAAGTCGTATACAGCAATCCTAATGTCTGGAATGCATAACCGATGAAAAGCCAGAATCCCAGCATGATCCCGGATAATACCAATTTCTTATCCAGCTTTTTTAGCTGGTCTTTTTCAAAAAACATAAGCCAAAGTCCTAACAAGATTGCTGCCAGGGTAAATCGGACTGCATTGAAGGATTGTGGCTCGAGAAAAGATATTGCATTTTGTACAAGCACAAATGTTGCTCCCCAGATGAGGGCTACGAAAAGCAAGCTTAAATCCGCGAAAGTTGATGCTTTCATATTATTCTTCGGTTCCTTTCATGTTGTTCTCCCTTACAGCCTTTCTTGCCAGGTCGTCCGCTGTTTTATTTTCACTCGATGGAATCCATTTCATGAAGAACAAATCAAATTGCCCGGCAAGCATTAATGCTTTTTCCAGCAGGGGGGAATAAAGCTTGTTTTTCACGAACTCCTTTTCCACTGCTGCATTTACGAGCTGTGAATCGGTCCTGAATGATACAACACTGAAACCTTTTTCAAGACAGATTTCCAATGCTTTTATAAATGCATGATATTCAGCTTCATGGTTAGACATGACCCCAAGAGGGATGGAGTATCTGAAAACTTCTCCTTCTCCTTTTATAAAAATGCCAGCACCGCTTGGTCCAGGGTTGCCAGCACTTGCGCCATCAATATAAACTTCGAACAACAAAGATCACTCCCGGTTTGTTTGTACAGATAATAGTTAGTGTATCATAATAGGAGCGATAATTTATAAAATATACTACCACCAATAAAGTTTCATCGTCCCTTTTTCATTGTAACGTGTTCAGAAAATGGGTAAGATAACTAAAAATAACCCATTTGGCGGAGCGAAAAAACAGATTAGAATGCGGGGGAGAATTCATGAAATATAAATTGGAATGGGAATATAAAGTAAAAGGAATAGATCGAATCCTGTTCAGCTCAGATTTTCTTGATGGTGAGCATGCACTTCAGGCCGGTGAAGAGTTAGAGAAATCAGGTAAAGCTGGAGAAATATCTTTTATAGATGAAATCGGTACTTCGTGGACGATAAAGGAGATGCGCAAGCTTCTTGAAGAAGTGGAAGAAGAACCTCATGACCTTACAGTTTACTTTGACGGTGGATTTGATAATTTTAATCATAAGGCAGGACTTGGAACCATAATCTACTTCAAGCAGGGAAAGAAGAAGTACAGATTGCGTGCCAATGAGGTCTTCGATGAGCTTGAAACGAATAATGAAGCAGAATACGCTGCTCTTTATTTTGCCCTCACCATCCTTGAGGAAATGGGTGTAAGGAACATGACCTGTGACATTAAAGGGGATTCGCAAGTGGTACTCAAGCAGCTTGAGGGTGAGTGGCCATGCTATGAAGAAACCCTGAACCGCTGGCTCGACAGGATTGAGAATAAGATCAAGGAACTGGGATTGTATCCGAAATACAATCCTGTAGGCAGGAAGGAAAATAAAGAGGCTGACAAACTGGCGACACAGGCATTGCAAGGTAAAATGATCAATAGCAAAATGCAAATATTATAACGAGGAGAGAAAGGCGGGAATAGATTGACGCGTAATGAAGTCCTTGCCGAGGTGGAAACATTGCTCAATACATACTGCAATGGATGCTTCCTGAAAAAGCATCACCGGCAAGAAAACGGAAAAAGATATGCCCACCGGTTCTGCATTAACGAATGCACCGTTGGGGAAAAAATAAAAAAATGCGGACAAAGACTTTAGTTTCGATTTCATGGTAGAACTTTTAAGGACATTTTAAAGGAAATGAGTGGCCGAAATGTCCAAGAAAGATAATTTTATGGACATTTCAACGGATGAGTGAAGTCAAAATGTCTAAGAAAGTGGTTTTTATGGACATTTCAGTGGAAGATCGATGTCAAAATGTCTAAGAAAGTGCTTTTAATGGACATTTCATTGGAAGTTCGAAGTCAAAATGTCCATAAAACGCTCAGAACAATCAAACAATCAAAAAAGGCTGGCGTCAGGCGCCAGCCTTCAACTTTTTGAATTATAGTTTTACTACGTTAGCAGCTTGTGGTCCGCGATTTCCTTCAACGATTTCGAAAGAAACTTCCTGACCCTCTTCTAGTGACTTATAACCATCACCCTGGATTGCTGAGAAGTGAACGAATACATCGTCTCCGCCTTCTACTTCGATGAAACCGAAACCTTTTTCATTGTTGAACCATTTTACTTTACCGTTTTGCATGTTAAACTTTCCTCCCATGTCTTTCGCGGCACAAATGTGTGCCAAGTTGAATATTATCATCTAATGGATACACCTGCAGTTTTGCCATGGCAATTATAATCTATTAAATGATGTCTTAAATATACAATATTGGGAAGGATTCAGTCAAGAATGTAAGCGCCATATAAACTAAATAATCTTAAAATTTAGTTAATTTAAAATAAAATGAAATTATCTCCTCTTTAGTTCCTATTTCCGGAAATATTTGTTATTATTTTCTTAATCAGAGAGCAATCATTTTAAACTACAAGTCTATTATAAGCTAAGAGGAGGGTATCAATGAAGAAGACCACTCCATCCGCGTTCACGTCCTTAACTGATCATCAAATTGATGCATTATTGGATACAATCAGGAATGGCAATGCCATTCAGGACCGCACACCACAGATCGCAGTAAATAAAAAGCTTGATGATATATCAAAGAAAATCGATGATGCTTCCAGGCAAATGGAAGAGATATTCGATATTGTTGCAAAGACAGGAGTTGTCCCTGTTGGTGAAATCAAGAATGACATCCTGCCTGTAATCAGGCAGGCGGCTGAAATTCCCCATATCTATCATCTCTTCTATGAGCTGAAGGCGCAGGATGAGTATACCTACAGGCACACAGTCTGTGTTGGCATCATCTCCACATTGATAGGGAAATGGATGAATCTGGGCCAATCGGAGTTGAATGATCTCACTTTGGGAGCGACACTCCATGATATAGGGAAAGCTCGTATCCCTGCCAACATCCTGAACAAGCCAGGAAGGCTGACGCAGGAAGAATACATTGAAATGAAACGCCATACAGCTTATGGCTACCGGATGTTAAAGGATATTCCAGAACTAAATGAAAGAGTTGCGCTGATTGCTCTTCAGCACCATGAGCGTGAGGACGGTGGAGGCTATCCGTTCAGCCTGCGCAGCGAAAAGATAGACGAGCTTGCGAAAATCGTTGCCGTTGCAGACGTATACCATGCCATGTCATCCTCAAGGGTCTATCACCAGGCAGAGCCTTTCCATATTGTTATTTCCCAGATGCAAAACGATGTATTCGGAAAATTCAATCCGAAAATCATGCTCGTTTTCCTGTACAGAATCATGGACAGCCTTGTAGGAAGGCGTGTCCTCCTTAGCGACGGCGAAGAGGGGACAATCTTGATGGTTGACCCATTCGAGCCGTTAAGGGCATTGATTAAAACCGGGGATACACTTGTTGATTTGCGGCTGAATCGCGGGTTAAGGATCTCTCGAGTACTTAATGATTCAATTGTAGGGGTATAATCTGCCGACGCCGTTCATATCTTTTAATAGTCAATGATGATGAATTAAAAGGGTGAGGGCATGTACCGCTTTTCGATAGGTGATGAGGATTGGATTATCATTTTTTCTCCGCATCTTTCACTTGAGCAAACAGAAAAGGAAGAAATTATCCGTTCCATTGCCATCATGGGTCCCCAGTGGGCGGGGTTCAGCCATGGGGAATCCTTTGTGATTTTCCAGCAGCTGGTAGGGGCAATCGTGGTGCGGATCGAAAAAGTTCCTTCGCTGATTTTAACCGTCTCGGCAGTCGTTAACAGGAATCGATGGTACATTAATGACAACAACATAGTTGAGCCATTTGAGGAATAATAAATCTTTTAGGCAGCTGATCATTTCAGCTGCCTGTTATTTTTTTTAAGGGTTAGGGTACACAGTCAATGCAGGAAGGCGGGGAAAGCAGCAATAAAAGTCCTTTACGCCTTTGTCGAAAAAAAGATAAAATAGAGTTCGAAGATTAAACAGCACGTTCATATAAAAGTTTTTCAGGAGGAAATTATGAAATTGATTGTTGCGGAAAAGCCTGACCAGGGCAGAACGCTGGCCTCCGTATTCAAAATGAAAAAAAGGGATGGTTTCATCGAGATACTCCCCAATGAAATATTCCCTAAAGGTGCTTACGTTTCATGGGCAATCGGCCATTTAACGGAATTGTCTGCACCCGAGCAATATAATCCAGCCTGGAAAAAATGGTCGCTGGATACACTGCCGATCATTCCGGAAAATTTCAAGTATGAAGTCGTCAAATCGAAAGCAAAGCAATTCCAGATCATAAAAAAGCTTGCCACCGATCCGCAGGTCACTGAAATCATCCATGCAGGCGATGCCGGGCGCGAAGGTGAACTGATCATCAGGAACATCCTTCGCCTTGCCAACTGCATGAAGCCAATGAAAAGATTGTGGATTTCCTCGCTGACTCCGAAAGCGATAAAGGAAGGCTTTCAAAACCTTTTGAAAGAATCAGATACAAAGAATCTATATTTTGAAGCATACACTCGTGCTTGTGCTGACTGGGTTGTCGGCATGAACGCATCGAGGCTGTACACTCTTCTTCTCCAAAAGAAAGGCTATTCAGACGTGTTTTCTGTCGGCAGGGTACAGACTCCTACGCTTGCTTTAATTGTAAAACGAGAACTGGAAATCGAAAATTTCGTATCGGAACCATTTTGGGAAGTACTCGCAAAATTCAATATCAATGGCAAGAAGTACAGCGGAAAATGGGAAAAAGACAGTGATTCACGGATTAAAACGAAAGAAATGGCCGAGAAAATTGCTGCTTTTTGCGATGGGAAGACTGCGGAAGCAGCAGAGGTTGCCTCTGAGAAAAAAGAATTCCTGCCGCCGCTTTTTTTTAATCTTTCTGCAATTCAGGCGGAAGCAAATCGCCGTTTTAAAATGTCGCCAAAAAAGACTCTGGACATTTTACAAGGATTATATCAAAGGGGAATCGTATCCTATCCGCGATCTGATTCCAGATATGTAACCCCAGGAGAAGCAGAAGGCTTTTCTGCCATTTTGAATAAACTGCAGGCTAATCCTGAGTATCAGCAGCTTTTTCCATTACCAAATTCATCGATAAAAAATAATAAACGCTACGTGAATGAAAAAAAAGTCACAGATCACTACGCAATCATCCCGACCGAACAAGTTCCAAACCTAAGCAGGCTGTCCGGGGATGAGCTGAAATTATATGATTTGCTGGCAAGGACACTGATTGCAGCCCATTATGGTCCATACATCGCGGAATATACAACCATCAAGACGGTCGTGGAGGGACGAGCTGAGTTTATTTCCAAGGGAAAAGTCCAGCTGGATGAAGGCTGGAAAAAAGTTCTTCCGCAAAAAGACTCAGACAAAGAGCCAGAGCTGCCTGTTGTCCAGCAAGGAGAAACTGGAACGGTCATGAAAGCAGAGGTAAAGGAAAGCAAAACACAGCCGCCAAAAAGGCTGACTGAAGGCCAGTTGATTACCTTAATGAAAACGGCAGGAAAGCATATTGAGGACAAGGAACTTGAAAAGGTTTTGATGAAAGCAGAAGGCCTTGGAACTGAAGCGACGAGAGCAGGCATCATTACCATGCTTAAAGACAGAGCATATATTGAAGTCCGCAAAAACCTCGTATATGCAACTGCAAAAGCAAAAATACTCGTCGCGGCCGTTGGTGGACAAGTCCTTGCATCACCGGAAATGACAGCGAAATGGGAGCAGAGGCTGCATCAAATAGGGCAGGGAGAGGCTTCGCCCAAGCAGTTCATTGAGCAGACATCAAAAATGATTAAACATCTTGTTTCTGAAACCTCCGAAGGCTCCTCAGGCTGGACTTTTTCCGAGGAACTAACAAACGCCTTTGTGCCGGGGAAAAAGGGCGGGCGTTCCCGCCGAACTACTAACCTGGGAAATTGTAAAATATGCGATGGCATGGTTGTGGACAAAGGGACGTTCTACGGCTGTTCAAACTACCAGAAAACTAAATGCAACTTCACTCTCTCCAAACAAATCCTTGGAAAGACAGTAACGCAGAAGAATATCAAGAAGCTGTTGGCAGAAGGAAGTACAGACGTGATTGAAGGCTTCCAGAGTAAGGATAAAACCTTTAACGCGAAGCTATATTGGGATGGAGAGGAAAATAAACTCAAATTCGATATAGCTGCACAGCCGGTCAATCAAGGGGGATAGCGCCTTGTCACCCTTGTCCTTCTATAGTAAACTTTAATATGGCTATTGCTTAAGCATTGGAGGTCATGGGATGCCAACACCTAGTATGGAAGATTATATTGAACAAATTTTTATATTAATAGAACAAAAAGGATATGCCCGGGTAGTGGATATCGCAGAGGCATTATCGGTCCATCCCTCCTCAGTGACAAAAATGGTCCAGAAGCTTGATAAAGACCAGTTCGTGGTTTACGAGAAATACCGAGGTCTTGTGCTGACTCCAAAAGGATATAAAACCGGCAAAAGGCTGGTCGACCGTCATGAACTACTTGAGCAATTGCTGAAGGTGATTGGCGTAAAAGAGGAAAATATATATAATGATGTAGAAGGTATTGAACATCATTTAAGCTGGGATGCAATCGACAGGATTGGAGACCTTGTCCAGTTCTTTGAAGAAGATAAATCTCGTGTACAGGAATTAAGAGCAATTCAAAAACAAAATGATGAAGAATAAAACAAACACCTGACCATTAATTTAGGTGTTCAGACTGTAGACAAGCTCACTGAAACGGAGCTTGTCTACTTTTTTGTGAGTGGTTAATTTCGGAAGTGGTAAATGCTATTTCATCAATGAAATGTACCCTTATGGAAGGTGGAATCCCTGCATAAGGGTACGGTAAAAGCCGAATCGTGCCCTTATAAAAGGCAAACTCCCTGCATAAGGTTACGATAAAAGCCGAATCGTGCCCTTATAGAAGGTGACCCCCCTGCATAAGGTTACGATAAAAGTTGAATCGTGCCCTTATAGAAGGTGACCTCCCTGCATAAGGTTACGATTAAAGCCAAATCGTGCCCTTATAGAAGGT
>NZ_JAGGQM010000016.1:0-114535 GCF_018613295.1 Bacillus sp. ISL-39 | reverse complement strand
CCACGACCGAAAGCGGTAGCTTTTGGGAGGACGTGGCGTCATAGGCGGGCAGCGCTTGTCGGGGCTTAACGAGGCGATTGAGCTTTTTGTTCTGTGCAGCTGTCCAATTTTAGGGTGAATGTGCAATCATCGCTTATGTTGGTGCAATTATTACCATTCACTGGGCAATTATCGGCTATGGCGTGCAATTATGGTCCTTTTTTGTGCAATAATCTAACATTATAAAACATAAAGGGCAACAGACTTAAGAGTCCTATGAGAAACATCACAACGGTTTTTGTTTTTGTCACAGAATGTTACGAAACCCTTCCGTTGCCATCTGGCGTCCTGTGGTAATTTAATTATAAACACATGAAAATTCAGGAGGTTGTCAAGATGGCGGAGTTTGCAGTAACCTTAAGCATCGCAAGCATCATGATCCTGGGCTATTATATAGGCTATGCAATTTATAAGGCATAACCTGGAGCGAAAATAGACATAATGAAAAGCGGAAGCAGCATTCAAGCTGCTTCCGCTTTTTTTGATTTTCATGCACTTTTCTGTAATTTCTTCTAAAAAACAGTTATCCTATAGGCGAAAATGTTTTAAATGTTTCGATAAGTTAATAATTAGATTGAGGAGGGATCGTGTTGTCAGATTATCGGGTTGAAAGAGATACGATAGGCGAAATCAAAGTACCGTCAGATAAGTATTGGGGTGCACAAACTCAGCGGAGCAAACAGAATTTCAAGATAGGTACAGAAAGAATGCCGATTGATGTGATTTATGCATTTGCGGAAGTAAAGAAAGCTGCAGCGAGTGTGAATGCTGCTTCTGAAAAGTTGTCTGATGCAAAAGCGAAGGCAATCCAGGCAGCCTGCGATGAAATTCTTACCGGGAAATTTGATACCCATTTTCCGTTAGTCGTATGGCAGACGGGAAGCGGAACTCAATCCAATATGAACGTGAATGAAGTGGTCGCAAGAAGGGCGAGTGAACTGCTCGCAAATCAAGGGTCTAATGAAAAAGTCCACCCAAATGATGATGTGAACATGTCACAGAGCTCAAATGATACATTCCCGACAGCGATGCATATTGCCGCGGTAAAAAAGGTGACAGGGGAAGTTCTGCCTGCACTTGAGCTTTTCAAAGAAACTTTAAAGAGAAAAGAACAGGAATTCAATGATATCATCAAAATCGGCAGGACCCACCTCCAGGACGCAACTCCATTGACATTAGGCCAGGAGATCAGCGGCTGGAGAACCATGCTTGAAAAAAATGAGCAGATGATAAAGGATGGCCTCAAATACGTCCGGGATTTAGCGATTGGCGGTACGGCTGTAGGAACAGGCATCAATGCCGCGAAGGATTTTGGAGATCAGGTAGCGAAGCAGCTTGTTGAACAAACGGGCGAGACATTCCATTCAGCGCCAAATAAGTTCCATGCATTGACCTCTCATGATGAAATCGTGTTCCTTCATGGAGCATTAAAAGGGCTGGCTGCAGATTTGATGAAAATTGCCAATGATGTTCGCTGGCTTGCCAGCGGCCCAAGAAGCGGGATTGGTGAACTATCGATACCGGCAAATGAACCTGGCAGTTCAATCATGCCTGGTAAGGTTAATCCAACCCAAAGCGAAGCACTGACAATGGTGGCGACACAGGTGTTTGGAAATGATGCTTCCATCGGCTTTGCCGCAAGCCAGGGGAATTTTGAGTTAAATGTCTTCAAACCTGTTATCATTTATAACTTCCTGCAGAGCGCGAGGCTGTTGGCAGATGGAATGAGATCATTCAATGATAACTGTGCAGAAGGTATAGAGGCGAACCTTGAAGTAATTGCTGGCCATGTTGAGCGGTCATTAATGCTTGTAACTGCTTTGAATCCTCACATTGGTTATGAAAAAGCAGCAGAAATCGCCAAGCTCGCCTTCAAAGAAAATACAACCTTGAAGGAAGCCGCGATAAAAACAGGTTATCTGACATCAGAGCAATATGATGAGTGGGTTAAGCCAGAAAGGATGATTTAACAGACCTGGACGGGAACATTGAAACGAGACTGCCTGATTGGGGATATAATAGCTCATCGTTCCCATTTGGTGCTCGGAACCCTGCCAAATTTAAAGGCCCCCTATTGGAAGGGGGCCTAAGCCATTCTATTTAATTATCTTGTTAATTTTACAATTTAGCGTACAGAACCACCAAGTTGTTGCTCAGCCATTTGAACTAGGCGCTTAGTGATTTCTCCACCAACAGATCCGTTAGCGCGAGAAGTAGTTTCTCCACCAAGTTGTACGCCAAATTCTGTAGCGATTTCGTACTTCATTTGATCAAGAGCTTGTTGAACACCAGGAACTAATAATTGATTAGAGTTGTTACTGCTAGCCATTAATATTTCCTCCTTTGTGTTTTTCAAAGTTGTATTTGGGTCAGTATTGGAATCGAACCAATCATGGCTTTTGCCACGCCGCCTGGTTTAACCCTCGATAAGGAATTTGGCTGGGCTAGCCGGAATTGCACCGGCGCGCGTAATAGCTGCCTTCTAAGGCTTAACCCAATGGTTTGTTGCGCTAGTTGCTGCTTCGTTGTTTTCTGTTGCTGTTTTATTAATAACTAGTATGTTTTTTTTCGAGAACTTTATGCGCCAATGGATTAAGGTAATTAATTCCAAAGGCAACGTCCTACATAACCGTTTTCTAATCAACGCAAACTATCAATAGCAGGAAAGCAGAAAGGATTGAAGAGAATGGGTATGTGCCCGATTTGCAACGGCTTCAGAA
Organism: Bacillus sp. ISL-39; assembly: GCF_018613295.1. Lineage (NCBI taxonomy): Bacteria > Bacillati > Bacillota > Bacilli > Caryophanales > Bacillaceae > Bacillus > Bacillus sp. ISL-39. The sequence goes on along the minus strand of NZ_JAGGQM010000016.1, from coordinate 111,776 downwards.
CTATCACTCCAGCGTGTCCAAACTGCAGCGGCAGCATGGAGAACAATGGACGTGAAGCGGATTTTTATGATGATTACAGCCCTTATATGCCAATCGATCAAATGAAGCTAGAAGATGGGTATCCAACTGATTTTTCTGAAGGGGAATGTCCGCATCTGTTCAAATGTACAAATTGCGGATCAAGCCAGGTTTTCTTGATTAAAGAATAAGGCTTTAATAACTTTTGGAAAAATGAGTATAGAAAAAAGCAACCGTGGCCACGGTTGCTTTTTTATCATCTAAAATTAAGGGCGGATTCTCTTTTCTGTTTCAGCGTCAAAGAAGTGGACCTTATTCATATCAAAGGCCAATTCGATGACTTGGCCTGGTGTTACGTCTGTACGTGAATCAACACGTGCCACAAAATCCTGGCCTTCGAACTGAGAGTAGATCATTGTTTCAGCACCAGTTAATTCAGATACTTCAACAGTTGCCTTGATAGTAGCGCCTTGAGAAGCATCGATGAATACTGGCTCATCGTGAAGGTCTTCAGGTCTTACACCAAGGATGATGTCTTTCCCTACAAACCCTTGTGCACGAAGAACTTTCATTTTTCCTTCTGGAATAGCGATTGAAGAGTTGTTGACTGTGAATTTGCCTTCTTCAAGCTTGCCAGTAAAGAAGTTCATGGAAGGTGATCCGATGAACCCGCCAACGAAGACGTTTTCTGGATTTTCGTAAACCTCTTTAGGAGCTCCAACCTGCTGGATGATACCATCCTTCATGACTACAAGGCGGGTCGCCATTGTCATCGCTTCCGTCTGGTCATGCGTTACGTAAATAGTCGTGGTATCAAGACGGCGGTGAAGCTTTGCAATTTCAGCACGCATTTGTACACGAAGCTTTGCGTCAAGGTTTGATAATGGTTCGTCCATCAAGAATACCTTTGCGTCACGGACGATAGCACGTCCTAAAGCAACACGCTGACGCTGACCACCTGAAAGTGCTTTTGGCTTACGATCTAGATAAGGCTCAAGACCAAGGATCTTGGCAGCTTCTTTTACACGGCGATCGATTTCGTCCTTAGGGAACTTGCGAAGCTTCAATCCGAATGCCATGTTATCGTAAACAGTCATATGCGGGTATAGTGCATAGTTCTGGAATACCATCGCGATGTCACGATCCTTAGGAGGAACGTCGTTTACACGCTTGCCATCGATATAGAAATCACCTTTGGAGATTTCTTCAAGACCAGCGATCATACGAAGTGTGGTCGATTTACCGCAGCCAGATGGTCCAACGAATACGATGAATTCTTTATCCTGGATATGAAGGTTGAAGTCTTCTACAGCTGTAACTTTGTTATCATAAATTTTATAAATATTATCTAGTTTTAACTCGGCCATTTTTTTAGCCTCCCTGTATGTTTGTCTACAAAAACAGTTTAGCGGAAATGACCTGAAATAATCATCGGCAGGGTGCACAAAAATAATGTAAGCCCTTTTATGCAATTTGTTTAATGTATATTGAAGTGGTTGAATCAGCGCATCTCCTCATAAAGGCTTGCAAGGTAGACTACAACGGCCGCGTCGAAATCCTTCAAGTTGACGCCAGTCTTTTCCATGAATTTGTCCAATCTGTACTGAAGTGTATTTCTGTGGACATAAAGTTTTTTGGCTGAAAGAGAAGCGTTCGAATTGCTTTCCAGAAAAACTTTGATCGTTGCCATCAACTCTTTATCTTCTCCAAATGCGTCAAGGATTGATAACTCAAGAATCTTTTTTAGGTAATCAGGCAAATGTGTCGCTAACAGCATAGGAAACGATTTTTCAAACGTGTATACATTATCACGAGTAGTATGACTGGTTAATTCCTCGAACACCTGCTTTTCTTTATCGAAAAAGTGAGGGAGCTGCGCAGTAACCTTTTGGAACTTACCCATATAAAAGGAAATCTTTACAAAGAAATCACTTTCAAACGTCGAGGCAATGGAATAAAGTTCTTCAGCGTTTTCCGACACTTTCTTTTTTTCTTCAATAATGATTCCAAATGAGCTGTGGATCCAGATGATGGGGTGGTCAGGAAAAAATCCGTTTAAAGCTTCATGGATCTCCTCTGTTTCCATATCTTTTACCTGAAGCCGGAACTGGATGAAACGGACTTCATCGTCTTCTGCGGCCGGCATTTCACCATCATGGAAGAGAAATCGGTTCCAGGAGTGGGCTGCCCCTGACAAATGTGTATGATTCTCCGGCTCGACAAAATGAAACATATTCTTCATGAGATCAAGCTGGCTTTCTGAAATTTTATCCTTTGGAATTCCGACCCAAATCGGCCTGGCATCGGCCTCTTTAAACCAAAAGTAATCATTTGATGGGGATGCCGGGATATTTTCTTGCGTGACAGAATCAGGGAAATAAGATAATATTTTATTAATCATATAAGTATCCTCAGATTTAATTTGATAAAAGCTGACATATCTTTTATTATAACAGGTGTAGCTTTTAAATGTTAATTCATGCAAAGAGCTGCCAACTGGTAGAAAAAAGGAAAAAACGTTGGTATAATAGATACAATACGGGGTACCGTAAGAGAGAGGTGTGTAGGAAATGGAATACACAACAGAAATGAAAAATCGTTTGAAGCGATTAGAGGGCCAGGTACGTGGAGTCATTCGCATGATGGAAGAAGAGAACCACTGCAAGGACGTAGTTACTCAGTTATCAGCTGTCCGTTCTGCAGTAGACCGCGCGATTGGTTTCATTGTCGCAAAGAACCTTGAATCTTGCATTACTGAAGCAGCGCAGGAAGGCAAAGATGCCGACGAAGCAATCAAAGAGGCAGTAAATATGATAGTAAAAAGCAGGTAAGACACCAGCATCCTTTTTAGGATGTGGTGTCTTTTTTTGTTTAAAAATAAAGTATTAAGTCTTTATACTAAGATTAGTGTCTAGCTCCAGCGCCTAGCCAGTTTTCATCCCTGAAAAGGCTTCTGGAGTATCTTGCGAGAAGCGTTAGCTTTGAGCAGCTCGAGTCGCAGTTTCGCCTCCTAACTCCTCGAGACGCTTCGGTCCTGCCAATGAAGTCAAAGAACGAATTCACTGTCAGGACCTCCAGCGCTTGTCGGAGTTGAACAGTCGGCTACACATTTCGATTTCGGTCCGCCCAATGAAGTCAAAGAACGACTTCACTGGTCGGCCCTCTAAGGCACAGGACGTGCAAATCCGCCAGCCACACGATGTGGCGTTTTAGGCGGACAGCGCTTGTCGGGGCTGTTCAAGGCGCTTACGCTTTTCATTTGTTTGGCGGGTCTTCGGGATAAAAGTCATGGCTTTCCTCAATATTGGGTGAACTGTCCAATCTGTGTACAGTACCACCGGCCATGCCTTCATTGATCATCCGGTCAACATCGACATAAACTGCATCCCGTCCCTCATATTTTATGTCCTCAGCAAACTTTTTGCCGCCTTTGTGCTTCATGGAATCCTCCTCCAATGATTTTAAGCTTAGAATTCCGGAAAAGGAGTAGAAACATACATCACTTATCATATACATGGAAGAGCATCAGCTCATGGATTTGCTCTTTCAACTGGTCGATATGCTCGTCAGAGGGCTGTTCAGAGGTCCACTGAATATCCCCATTCTGATGATAAATTCCCGTAAACTTTTGCTTTTTAAAATAAAATGAGAAATGCCAGCCAGGCATATCCTTATTCTCAAATAATGATTTGAATTGGAAATGAGTAATCAATCTGATTCCCCCTTTTAAAGATGTCTTTTCATTATTATATAGTATTCAAGCACGAAGAAGCGCAGATAATTACTCTGGAATAACAGTTGTTGTTTTGAAGGAGATGTAAAGTCATGAAAAATGAGCCGCATTACCTGGGCGGCCCACCATAAAACTGCATCTAGCAATCTCTATCAAAATCCAGTTTTCCTGAAAAATAAATCGACAAGAGCAGAGATCCTTTTTTCCTCAATCTGTGGTTCGTCGAAGCTCATTGGTTTTGAGTTGACTTCATAAATGACATAATTGCCTTTTTCAGTGATTCCGGCATCAAGTGAAAATTCCCCGAAGTAGCCCAACTCTTCAGTGAGCAGCTGGCCGATTTCCTTAACGGCCCAGTCGAAGAATTGGTCATGCCTGGCAGTCTTAACCTTAATATAAGGAAGCATGATCCCTCCATTCGGCAAGTGGGTGGTCAGGTCCTGCTTCCGGGATTGCCGGATGCCGATTCCTGTCACTTCATACCCATCTTTCCCATCAAGGGCATGTACTCGGAAGTCAAATCGCTTCCCGTCGATGGATGTCGGCATGACTTCTTTCTGGGCAATGTACTCATATCTTAACAGCTGTCTGGATTTGACCTTCCAAAATTCTTTTATGCCTGGATAAAGATGGCGATGTGAATGGCTCTCGAACTCGATTTCCCCGTTCTTTTGCCGCAGGCGGAAAATTCCGATCCCCTTTGAAGATGAAGCGGGCTTAAGATAAATCCCTTCATGTTTATTAAGGAAAGCAGCCAACTGGATCATTGATTTCACTGAAATACTTTCAGGCATTAGCTTTCTTAATTGAGGATGTCTGGAAAATAGGGAATAGAGCTTGTTTTTATTGATGAATCCAGGATTGAAAAAAGGGATTCCGAGTGCGGACAGGTAGTTTACGGCATCTTTAAAAGCTGGCTGCTGCTCTGCTTTCCGGAAGGGAACACGATTAAAAACAAGATGAGGAAGAGGGGCCTTCACAGGTATCCATTTTTGCGCAGTTGGTAAAAATACGACGCCGGTTAGTCCATCCTTGACGATTGTTTCCGGGGGGAAGACAACAATCAGTCCATTCCGCTTTAGGATTTCTTCTTGAAGGGCCTGAAACAATGATCCATTGCCAGACAGGGACATATTCTTGCTCATAGAGGTCATGATTCCAACCAGGGGACCAATATTTCCCTGGTTGTTTTTCAATAAGAACTGTTGGCTGTTTTCCGGAAGTGTATCTGATGAAGCAGCAGCGATGCTGATTTTATTAAAGCCAAAGCTGAGTTTTTCGCCAGCTTTGGCTTCATGCGTCCATGCCTTCGATTCAGTATTATAGCGCAGGATCATTTGAAAATATCCTCAGGTGCCGTAATCGCTTTTTCCGCTAAAAAAATGCCAAAGGATAGAGACAGCTTTCTGGTGAGCAAATCAAAATTCTTTAGCTTTGGATGCTTGAAAATCGACCGTCCTGGCTTTGAGTTGGCTTCAAAGAGCCATACTTTTCCTGATTTATCGATTCCAAAGTCAAAACCAAGCTCGCCTATTATTCCTTCCATGTTTTTTTCCAAGATGGAGCTAAGGACCAGTGCGGCTTCAGAAAGCTTCTTTTCACAAATCTCCATTTCGGTCTGGTCTTCAAATAGTTCATCAAGTGATTTTACGACTCCGCCGTTGTTCACATGGGTGGTCACGCTTCCCTGGCCGGCAATTTTTGCGGCGATCGCCGCTACCTGCCACTGTCCGTATTCATCTTTATTTGTATGGACCCTGAAATCAATGAGCCTTTTCTCGGATCTAAGCAGGCTGATGCCCTGCTGGACAATCATCTGGGAAAGGTTCCGCTTGTGAAAAATTTTCTTCATCAACTTTTCCAGGCTTTCAAACCTCGTTAACTTATTGATGCCCTCCTGGTCTCGATAGCGGCAATAATAATAGCCATTATGCTTATCGAACAGGATTTGGTGGATTCCCAGCCCAAGACTTCCATTAGCCGGTTTGATATAGACGTTCCCATAGTTTGAAAGCATCCTTTCAATCACTGAAAAAGAAGAAAATTGATGTGTTTCAGGCAAGTACTCTGCTGCACGTTCATCCTGCTGCAGGCGCTCAAATACATCCAGTTTGCTGAAAAAACCCGGGTTATACCATGGAATCAGGTAATCGGTCTGCATCCTGGATTTTAGGCTGCGAAGCTCAGATTTTCTTTCGGTTCGCCTGTTTGGAAGACGGTCGTAAACAACATTGGGGAAGGGCACCTTTATTCTCATCCAGCCTCCATCGACAAAGAAATAACCTTGTATCAATCCTTGATCCCAGTCGATATGTTCCTCGCCAAAGACAAAGGGAAGGGCGCCGACCGATTTATTGACGGAAAGAAGCTTGGCAAAAAACATAGACCTATCACCAATCGGTCTTAATGGAAAAGGCGTAAATCCAGATGTCAGGATGCCAATGAGGGGCCCGATAAATAATGTATTCTGATCGATAAAAAGATGTAACGATGTCGATAAATCGGGCATTGAGAGCTCCTTCTGCACATCATCACTCAGTACAATCACGTTTCTTCCTTTAGGATGAGGAGCACATGCGACATCAACTACCTTGTTGCCAAACGCGATTTTATTAATATCCTTGCTATTTGTCACCTCGGCAGGGACAAAGACTAGCTGTTTGGAGTGGGCAATGATTTCAATTGGATATTTTTTTCTCATAAGTGCTGTTCCTCTCTTTCTGGCAGAATTTCTGTTAGCATTCTGGCATATTCAAGTGGTGCTTTATATAGCACTTCTTTCAAATCCGGATTTGTGGAAGCGATGACTTTTCTGCCGGGCTTTGAGTTCGTATCAAGCACCCATAGGGCATGGTCCTTAGAAACACCAATATCTACGCCGAGTTCGAAAAGCCGTGGGAAAGACCCTTCAAGAATGCCGGGCAGGGTTGATAGAATTTCCTCTATTTCATGTAGTATGAATCTTTTTGTACGGATATCCAGGGAATTAGCATACTCATCAAATGGCAGTATTTCTCCGCCGGCACTTATGTTCGAAAGGATTCCGTCCTTGCTGCCGCGGCGGATTCCCTTGCCTCGCACAACCCACTTATCCTCATGGTCCTTTTGCAGCAGAATTCTTATGTCAAAAGGACAATTTTGCGAATCGGACAGCTGGAGGTAAGGCTGCATCATATACTCTTTTTTACTGAACAGGCGGTCGAGCCAATTTTCTGTCTCACTGGTGGAATCGAAATTTTTTGTTGACACCCTGCCGCCAAGGTCTGCTGAGATTACGAACTCTCCACCTGATTTTTCAATTTTATAGATCCCGGCACCGCCCGATCCGAAAAGCGGTTTCAAGACTGCCTTATCCATCTCTTCCAACTGGGCTACAACTGCTTTTCCGCTGGCGGCAAGAATCGTTCTAGGAATGTATGGAGACAGGGAAGATGTCGACAATACCTGGTAAATAGCCCATTTATTAGGCAATCCATTGCCCAGGAAGGAAATATCCGCTTTTTTCTTAAGCCATTTTACAATCGCCATGGCTTGCTTTGATGAAGGATCATTTGTATAAAAACAACGGTCATAAATGATCATCGGGAGCGGGAATTCAGACTTTACCCAGCAATCTTCCTTGTGGTCGAATTTTTCTCCCGAAACCAATTGTGTTACTGGATGGATTTTAGCTGGTGAGAACCTAAAGCAGGTGAATAAGTTTGGATTCGCCCGCCTGGCAATCTTGGTAAGATATGTTTGTTCACTTTTCATGGAAAGTGTCATCATTCCAAATGAAATCATTTGCATTTCTCCTTTTGTACAGTGATAAGAAAGTATTATTTTCACTTAGAGAATTGTCCAGCTCCAGCTCCTAGCCAGTTTTCATCGCTGGAAGAGCTTCCTCGACTACCTTGCGATAAGCGTCAGTTTTGAGCAGCTCGAGTCGCTTGTCTAGAGTCACCTCCTAGAAACTCCGAAACTTCAACTCCGCCGGCAAGGTCGGAGTCTCCAGTTTCTGCGTTTCTGGACAGTCGGCTATACTTTTCGATCTCGGTCCGCCCAATGAAGTCAAAGAACGGCTTCATCGGTCGGCCCTCTAAGGCCCAGGAAGTGCAAACCCGCCAGCCACAGGATAAGGAAAGCTTCGAAGCGAATCATCGCACGACCGAGAGCGGCAGCTTTTGGGAGGACGTGGCGGTATAGGCGGGCAGCGCTTGTCGGGGCTGAACAAAGCGCTTGCGCTTTTCTTATTATGGCTGGCAAAGTCCATAGCAATGGTCAATGATGGCTTTTGTTGAAGGCCTTATTTTCGTGTTTTTCTCTTCAAAGTTCTTGGAAGGCTTGGAATTGGCTTCGATCAGCCACAAGTTACCTTTAATATCTATTCCAATATCAATCCCCAGCTCGGCAGTGAGCCCCTCCGCATATTTGCTGATGACTTCTGCTGTTTCAAGGGCCAGCTCCTTCATCAATGCCAGTTGATGCCTCGCCTGTTCCTTTCCAAAAATCAGCGCGAGAGTATGCCCAGGTTTCATGACCTCGCCGCCACGGGCAATATTTGATACGAAGTACTGTTCAGCCGAAACCCTGGCGACAATGGAAGTAACCTTCCAGAATTGCTGGGCATTTTTATGGCAGAGGACCCTGAAATCCAGCCTCCTGCCATTTAATTCTGATAGCTGTATTCCCTGCTGGATGATGCAAAGGCGTTTTCCGACGATTGGAGAAATGGCGCTGGCTAGTTCTGACATATATTTGAAGCCTGGAAGGACCCTTTCCGGCATTGACGAAAATGACGCATGGTACAACCCATCATTTTTCGCCACCTGGATAATATTGCGTCCCTGGCTTCCGTGGACAGGTTTGATATATAGCGCATCATGCTTCTCGAGCATGTTTTGGAGCAGGGTCTCGGAGTATAAATGCGTTTCAGGTATGAACGGATGTAGATGGTCTTCTTGTACTATAGATTCATGGATTTCCCACTTGGAAAGAAAGCGGTGATTAAATATCTTTATTCCGCGAGCATCCAATTTATTTAAAAACCCCTTAAATCCTTTGCTGATTTCAGTCCTCCGTGATGAAACCCGATTATAGATGACAGCTGGAAAAGGAAAGAAACCTTTTTTCCATCCATCTTCTTCGTCATCATAAGAAAAGCCCTCGACTCCTTTTTCAGAAAAACCTTTAAGTGAAAAAACATAAAAGCTTCCCCCTAATTCGGATACACCCTGATGGAGCTCTTCGCAAAAGGAGTGGACTTTACCGAAGTCAGGTCCGTTATCTTCATTTATTTCGGTCAGCAAAGCGATGACAGGATTGTTGGGTAAGCTTTTCGATTTTGCTGGCGTCATAGCTTCTCCTCATTTTCTTTTAGGCTGTTTCAAGAAATAAGACAGTGAAATTTTTTCACTTCGAGAATTGTCTAGCTCCAGCGCCTAGCCAGTTTTCATCCCCGAATTCGCTCCTTGAGTATCTTGCGAGAAGCGTTAGCTTTGAGCAGCTCGAGACGTTTGTCTAGCTGCGGCTCCTAACTCCTCGAGTCGCTCCGGTCCTGTCAATGAAGTCAAAGAACGACTTCACTGGTCGGCCCTCTGAGGCACAGGAAGTGCAGACCCGACAGCCACAGGACGTGGCGTTCAAGTCGGGCACCGCTTGTCGTGGCTGACCGAGGCGCTTGCGCTTTTCTTAACAGCCTAATTGTAAAATAGGCAAACACACATATTGCATCCTATGAATAGTAGTTGTTATTGGTGATTTTAATGATAGGAGTTAAATTTCGCCTAACCCGAACTTTTGGCATTCAGCAACATAGTTTGTTATAGTGGAGTGGAGCGTTTAACGTAGAAGGAGTGATTTAAATGGCAGTCAATCTTTACGATTCAGCCTACGAATTGGAAAAAGCAATCAGGAACAGTTCGGAATACACAGAATTAAAAAATCTCTATGATGCTGTGAATAGCGATGAATCAGCAAAAAGAATGTTTGAAAACTTCCGCAATATCCAGATGCAGCTTCAGGAAAAGCAAATGACTGGGCAGGAAATTACCCAGGAAGAGGTAGAGCAGGCACAAAAGACAGTCGCTCTTGTCCAACAGCATGAATTGATTTCGAAGCTGATGGAAGCGGAGCAAAGAATGAGCATGGTCATTGCCGAGCTTAACCAGATCATTATGAAGCCTCTCGAAGAGCTTTACGGAAATCCGAACCAGCAGCAATAATAGAATGACAGGACTCCCGCCGATGTGCGGGAGTTTTTTGTTGATTGGAATAAAGGAAAAACTGTCGGTCATCAAGATTATGACGGACAAAAATCAGTGGAAAAGAGGGGGAATTGTCCGTCATCAAGGCTATGACGGACAAAAATCAGCGGAAGTGAAGAAAAACTGTCCGTCATCTATGACTCTCTTGGGCGGAAGGAGACTTATCATATACGCTGCCCTCATACCATCTGTGGACTGGGTCCCGCAAAGGAAGCTAATATCTAAACCCTGCCCCTGTTCTATTCTCTAGCTTTCTATCATACAAGTTAAATAAGGACAAAAACACCGAAGAAATGGGGGCATAAATATGATTTACCGTCTTCTTGCGCTTAACGTGGATGGCACGATTCTCCAATCAAATGGAAGGCTCCATAAATCCACGAGGGATGCGATTGAGTACGTTCAGCAAAAAGGGGTTTACGTAACTCTAGTAACTTCAAGAAGCTTCCCATCTGCCAAAAAGGTGGCTAAAGCGCTGAAAATAAATTCGTTGCTTGTCACTCACCTGGGATCTTATGTTTCTAATGACCTTCGCAGTGATCCAATTTTTGAAAAACGGATTCCCGAGGATGTAACCTTCCAGCTTGTCAGATTTCTTGAAAGCTTCCCTTGCCAAATCCGGCTTGTGCACGAAAAGTTCTCACTGGCAAACAAGTATAAATTAAACCACAATCTGCTGGCGAAAACCGTGTTTACTTCAGGTGACCCGATTTTTTACTCCCAGCAATTCACGGATTCTATCAGTGAAACACTGGTCAATGAGCCAGTCTCCCCTCCTAAAATCGAAGTCTATTTTGAGTACGAAGAGGATTTGAAGGATGCGCAGCAGGCGATTAATGGAATGTTTTCAGAAGTGTCCCTGTCGAGGCTGAATGATTACAGGCTTGACATCATGCCTGAGGGTGTCTCGAAACTGAACGGCCTGATCCAGTTGGGAGAACACCTTGGCATTCCATTGAAGGAAATGGTCGCAATTGGCGATAGCAGTGATGACATGGACATGATCGAAGCGTGCGGACTTGGAGTCGCAATGGGGAATGCTTCTGTGGAAGTAAAAAAAGCTGCTGATTGGGTTACCCGTTCGAATAATCAGCATGGAGTAAGCTACATGGTCAAGGAACACTTCCGCAAACAGCACCCGATCGAGTTTCTCCGCAAAATGAATATTATTAAAATGTAAAGTGGAAGCACGCCTGGAATTGTTCGCAGGCGTGCTTTTGCTTTGTTTGGGAATGATTTGTAGTTTTTCAGGAAGATATCTGGATGTTTCGCAAATAAAGGAAATCCTTTCGGAAGTATTCAATTCAGGAATGAGTTTTTAGGAAAATGAATAGGACGTCTATAATAATCTTCGGACCACAGCAGAAAACTGGTAGCTTTTACACTGTCTTGACCTTTGAATCATTATTCTATTACACTTATTGAAGCATGTTTAATTGAAAAAGGTGAATCTCATGAGAATTAATATAAAAGGTATTCAAGATGACAGATTACAGCGTCCTCTCGGGTTGATCGCTAATCTGTTTTTTGAAGAATCAGAAGTAGCATTAAACGAGACGGACCAGGAAGTTGATGCGGTAATTAAATTTGATGTTCAAAATGCCGGCGGAGAGTTTTTTGTAAAAGCAGCTTTGGAGGCAGATGGAGAGGCTTATTCAGCAGAAGCCAACAAAGAAATTCCAGCTGGTTTGAGCGAAAAAGAAGAATTCAAATTGCTCAAAAAAGTCATTTCAAGGGCTTATTTAAAAGTGCTGCAAGACTGGACAGGAATGATCCAGAAGTGGGGGATACTTACAGGGGTTCGTCCTACCAAGCTTTTGCATAAAAAGCTCCGCGAAGGAATGAATCAGCAGGATGCCCATAGAGAGCTGAAGGAACAGTATTTGATATCGGATGAAAAAATCCAGCTCATGCAGCAAATCGTTGACCGTCAGCTTGCTGTCCTGCCTGACCTGTATGATCTGAAAAATGGTGTCAGCATTTATATCGGCATTCCATTTTGCCCGACAAAGTGTGCCTACTGTACATTCCCTGCTTATGCCATCAACGGCCGGCAAGGGTCTGTGGATTCTTTCCTTGGCGGGCTTCACTACGAAATCCGCCGTATCGGGGACTGGCTGAAGCAGAATGATATCAAGATTACTACCGTTTATTATGGAGGCGGTACACCGACGTCGATTACCGCTGAAGAAATGGATATGCTGTATGAAGAGGTTCAGCAATCATTCCCGGATGTGGAGAATATCAGGGAAGTGACTGTCGAAGCCGGCCGGCCGGACACGATCACTCCTGAAAAGCTGGATGTGCTGAAAAAGTGGAATATCGACCGGATCAGCATCAATCCGCAGTCATACATCCAGGAAACCTTGAAGGCAATCGGCCGTCACCATACAGTGGAAGAAACGATAGAAAAATTCCATCTGGCCCGCCAAATGGGCATGAACAACATAAACATGGATTTGATCATTGGCCTTCCGGGGGAAGGGACGGAGGAATTTGCCCATACCCTGGCTGAAACAGAAAAGCTGATGCCGGAGTCCCTGACGGTTCATACTCTTTCTTTCAAAAGAGCGTCAGAAATGACAAGGAATAAACAGAAATATAAAGTATCTGGCCGCGATGAAATAGAAAAAATGATGAATATGGCTGAATCATGGACGAAGGAGCATGACTACGTGCCATATTATCTGTACAGACAGAAGAACATTCTTGGGAACCTGGAGAATGTAGGCTATGCTTTTCCTGAGCAGGAGAGCCTGTACAATATTATCATCATGGAAGAACAGCAAACCATCATAGGCCTGGGATGCGGCGCATCGAGCAAATTCATTGATCCCGAAACAGGTGTTATCACACAGTTCTCGAATCCAAAGGATCCAAAGTCATATAACGACAGCTTTGAAGAGTACGCTAATAAAAAGATCGAGATTCTCGACTCTTTGTTTAATAAGGCGAAAATTTAATGATGATAAGCTTCCGAAGATTCATTTCGGGAGCTTTTTTGGTTTGGGGAACGACTTGACCATTTTTGCGTGATTTGAAAATATATTAGCCAGCAAGTTCCTGGCAAAAACTTTTTATTCCGCTAAAGTCGCCGGCATTTTTGCGTAAACGGCTTCCAATTCCGCGAAAAGGATATTTAAATCCGCGAAAAACCAACTAAATTCTGCGAAGGGGAATAACCCTGCAATTATCCTCTGCGAATTTCTGTTTATTCTTTAAAAAATCTAAATAGTGAGAAAAAAGGTTTTTAAATATAACTTCTCCCTATATAATAAAAATATAAGGATAAATGGAGGGGATGAATGGTGGCGATTGAATTTTCAACGGACACTGTGAAATTAGACATTAATGGACGTGTTGCGGTTCTTGAATTGAACAGGCCAGCAGCACTGAATGCTCTTGATGTGGAAATGATCAAGGGAGTCACTATGAATCTGAAGGAAGTCTGCAAGTCTGATGAGATCGATATTGTGGTGATTAAAGGAGCCGGTCGTGCCTTTTCAGCAGGCGGTGATATCAAAACGATGCTTTCCAATACAAATGAAAGCGATTTCTATCATGTGATGGATGATATTCACGATATGATCGTGACTTTGTACAGCATGCCAAAGGTAACCATCAGCGCAGTAACAGGTGCAGCGGCAGGCCTGGGCTTCAGCCTTGCACTAGCGACAGATTACATAATCGCCGAGCCATCAAGCAAGATAGCGATGAACTTTATTGGTATTGGCTTGATACCGGATGGGGGAGGCCACTTCTTCATGGAGGAGCGCCTTGGGGAAACGAAGGCGAAGCAGCTGATTTGGGAAGGAAAGACTCTTTCTGCCACTGAAGCGCTGACACTGGGACTTGTTGACGAGGTGCCAACAGGAGATTTTACAGAAGCGGTTGAAGCTAAAATACAAGCATGGCTGAACAAACCGGTTCAGGCAATGATAAAGACGAAGAAAATCCTAGCAGAGAAAAACAGGCCTGCTCTGTTGAAAATCCTTGAACTGGAAAAATACGGACAGTTCAAAATGCGCCAGACAGAGGACCATCAGGAGGGCATCAATGCTTTCCTTGAAAAAAGGAAGCCGCAGTTCAAAGGAAAATAAACAAAAAGCAAAGAGGGTGGACCTCTTTGCTTTTCTTATGGATGAAAAAGAATTAATTTTCCTCTAGGTGAAGTACAGCGGTGGGTCTTATCGGTGAGATTTTTTTCTTCAAGCATTCTTGATCCGATTTCCTTTGCTTCTTCATCATTGCCGGCCTGGAATGATTCGTCAATCAATTTTTCCCCATTTGGTTCAAAGGCTGTCAGTTTGTAAGTCTCCATCACAACGTCCCCTTTTTAAAGATTAGTAAGTATAAAACTAACCTCGATAATTGTCTAGCTTCAGCGTCTAGCCAGTTTTCATCTCTGCTTGTGCTTCTTCGAGTATCTTGCGAGAAGCGTTAGCTTTGAGCAGCTCGAGTCGTTTGTCTAGTTGCACCTCCTAGAAACTCCGAAACTTCGAATCCGCCGGCAAGGTCGGAGTCTCCAGTTTCTGCGTTTCTGAGCAGTCGGCTACACATTTCCATTTCGGTCCGCCCAATGAAGTCAAAGAGCGACTTCACCGGTCGGCTCTCTGAGGCACAGGACGTGCAGACCCGCCAGCCACACGATGTGGCGTTTTAGGCGGGCAGCGCTTGTCGGTGCTGACTGAGGCGCTTCCGCTTTTCTTGCAAAATTCAGATGATTACTATTATTTTTGCATAACTTTTTTAAATATGCAAAACAAAAAATATATTTAAATATGAAACTATTTTCCTATAAAATTCGTAGTAATTTATTGGAAAAGGAGGAAGATGATTATGGTATTACAGCTTGAACAGGTTACAAAGAGATTTGGCAATTTTACAGCAGTAAATCAGCTGTCACTTAATATTCCAGAAAAAGAAATGTTCGGATTCCTTGGTGCGAATGGCGCCGGGAAGACAACGACCTTCCGGATGATCCTGGGTCTTCTTGATGTCTCGGAGGGAATGATTACGTGGGATGGCAAACCGATCAATTATGATTCGAGCAGTATCATCGGTTACCTTCCGGAGGAAAGGGGACTTTATCCAAAGCTTAAGGTCCGCGACCAGATAGTCTATCTTGCCAGGTTAAGAGGAATGCAAAAACAAGCTGCCCTCAAGGAGCTTGATTACTGGCTCAATCGCTTTAAGGTACCAGAATATGCGGATAAAAAGGTGGAAGAGCTGTCAAAGGGGAACCAGCAGAAAATTCAGTTCATTGCCGCTGTCATCCATAAGCCAAAGCTGTTAATCCTTGATGAGCCTTTTAGCGGACTGGATCCGGTGAATGTGGAACAGTTAAAAGAAGCAGTCGTCGAACTGAAAAATGCGGGCATGACGATTGTTTTTGCTAGCCACCGGATGGAGCATGTGGAAGAAATGTGTGAGCATATCTGCATCATGCACAAAGGAAGCCCTGTCGTCCATGGTTCCCTTAAAGAAATCAAAAGATCTTTTGGGAAAAAGAATCTGGTCATCCATGCGGATTTCGATACTTCTTTTCTTAAGGAGCATCCTGGAGTGGCAAAAGCAAAAATGACAGCAGAGGGAATCCATCTGCAAATCTCGGGGGAGCAAGTTGCCGAAGACATCTTGAAAGATATCGTTGGTAAAGGGTTCATCCGCAAATTTGTCCTTGAAGAGCCAAGCCTCAATGATATTTTCATAGAAAAGGTGGGTAATTCATATGAATAATTTTTTCATAATCCTGATCCATACATACATGAGTAAGCTGAAAACAAAATCCTTTTTAGTTACGACCATCCTGACAGTAGGGATTATGCTCGTGCTGACGAATATGACAAATATCATCGAGTTTTTCAATAAAGGTGAAGAGGCTGACAAAATTACAGTCATTGACGAGACTGGCCAGCTTTTTAAGCCGCTGAATGAGCAAATGAAGATGGTTAACGAGGAGCTTGTCCTGGAAAAACATGATGGAGATGAAGAAAGTGCGAGGAAAGCAGTCGAGGCAGGGGAATATAAAGGCCTTCTCGAATTAAGCTTGAACAATGAAGGGCTTCCGGCAGCTTCCTACAAGGCGATGAGCATAGCTGATTCTGCTATTCCAGGAGACCTGCAGGCTGCATTACAGCAGATTAAAACCTCGATGGCTTCGACACAAATCAATATCGCTCCAGATCAATTGGAAAAACTGTACGCGCCGGTTGAGTTTGAAAAAACAGCTCTCGAAAAAGATGCCAAAACGGAAGAGGAACTGAATCAAGCTAGAGGACTAGTCTATGTCCTGCTTTTCATCATTTATTTTGCGGTCCTTATGTACGCCAATATGATTGCCATGGAAGTCGCGACTGAAAAATCATCAAGAGTAATGGAAATCATGATATCAAGCGTATCGCCTATCAAGCAAATGTTTGCGAAGATTCTCGGTATTGGGCTGCTGAGCTTGACCCAGCTCGCGGTTCTTTTGCTGGTTGGGTACTACTCCATTAAACAGAACCTCGAAAGCATGGAGGGTGGATTTTTCGAGTTCTTTGGTTTTGGGAATATTCCAGCCAGCACGATCGTTTACGCTGTAATCTTCTTCATACTTGGGTACTTCCTGTATGCTACGATGGCTGCATTCCTTGGTTCACTTGTCAGCCGCATTGAAGATGTACAGCAAATGATTACACCAATGACAATGCTTGTAATCGCTGGCTTCATGATGGCAATGTTCGGGCTTAGTCAGCCAGAAGCGCCATTTGTAAAATATACATCCTTCATTCCGTTTTTCTCGCCGATGTTGATGTTCCTGCGCGTAGGCATGCTGAACATTCCTTTTTGGGAAATTGCCTTATCGATCGGTATCCTGGTTGCCACAATAGCCTTCCTGGCTGTATTCGGTGCCAGAGTCTACCGTGGCGGAGTCCTGATGTATGGAAAGTCAAACTCATTCAAGGACATCAAAAAAGCACTGCAGCTAACGAAAAATGAATAAGGGAAAGCCGCAATCATGTGATTGCGGCTTTTTTACAGGGAAATCAACCGGCTATGCGGAATATTTAGTAGAGGATGAAATAGTTTGTGCCCGAAATGATGAGGAAACCGAAATACGGTCACACAAATGGTGCACAAGCCCGTATGGAAGAGGAAAGGCAGATTTCAGGTCATAAGATTACTAGATGTATAGAAGGGAAGTGTTCATGGTTGCGACAGATTATTGCAATGGGAGGCGGGGGTTTTTCGATGGAGCCTGAGAACCCGCTTTTGGATTTGTACATTCTGGGGCAGTCGGAAATTCAAACTCCGAAAGTTTGCTTTGTGCCAACTGCCTCCGGGGATGCTGAGAATTATATATTAAGATTCTATAAAGCTTTTGAAGGCCATGAATGCATACCATCACATCTCTCATTGTTCCGTCCTCCGACAAGAGACTTAGAAGACTATGTCATGGATAAGGAGATCATTTATGTGGGCGGAGGCAATACGAAGAACCTGCTGGCTCTGTGGAAGGAATGGGGACTTGATGTAATCCTGCGGAAAGCCTGGCAGCAGGGCAGAATAATGGCTGGAGTAAGCGCGGGATCAATCTGCTGGTTCGAGGAAGGTGTGACAGACTCTTTTGGCAGCGGACTTGAACCGCTGAAGACTCTCGGGTTTTTAAAAGGGAGTAACTGCCCGCATTATGATGGGGAAGAGGAGCGTCGGCCTGCGTATCAGAGATTTGTGGGGTCGCGCAGGATAAAAGGCGGATATGCAGCAGATGACGGAGCGGCAATGCACTTTATCGATGAGGAACTAATTAAAGCGGTAAGCTCCAGGCCGGTAGCGAAGGCTTATCATGTTTGTGAGACTGATGGAAAGGTGCAAGAAAGGGAAATGGAAACAATATATCTTGGATAAAGGGAACTGCAGTTCTAATGGGGACTGCAGTTTTTTTTCTATAAAGTATAAACTTTTCACACTAAGACTGGTGTCCAGCTCCAGTGCCCAGCCAGTTTTCATCCCTGAGAAGGCTTCTCCGAGTATCTTGCGAGAAGCGTTAGCTTTGAGCAGCTCGAGACACTTGTCTAGCTGCGGCTCCTAACTCATCGAGACGTTTCGGTCCTGCCAATGAAGTCAAAGAGCGACTTCAATGTCAGGCCCTCTGAGGCACAGGGCGTGCAAACCCGCCAGCCACACGATGTGGCGTTTTATCGTGGGCAGTGCTTGTCGGGGCTGACCAAGGCGCTTACGCTTTTTTTGTTAGAACGTGCATTCGTATTTTTTGAGTGTTAAAATAAAGGAAAACAGGAAGTGGGAAAGGAATTATCCAATGAAACAGGTGAAGTTTTTACATACTGCCGACCTTCATCTTGATAGTCCGATGGTTGGCCTGCGGCATCTGCCGAAAGCCATTTTTCACCGGCTCCAGGAGAGCACATTTACGGCCTTGAAAAATATCACAGATGCTGCGATTAAACATGAAGTGGATTTTGTCGTCATTGCGGGAGATTTATTCGATGGGGAGGACCGAAGCATACGTGCCCAGGCTTTTCTCCGCAATGAGATGGAGAAGCTGGCTGATGAAGGGATAAAGGTATATGCAATCCATGGGAATCATGATCATCTTGGCGCAAAATCCCTGACTTTAGATTTTCCGGAGAATGTTCACTTTTTCTCAGAACAGGTAGAAAAGGTTGATTATAGAAAGGATGATGGCACTCTTGTCCATCTTTATGGCTTTAGCTACCCAGAGCGGCATGTGATGGAGCGGTGGATTGAGAAATATCAGAAGGTCGATGGCGCGGATTTTCACGTTGGTTTGCTTCATGGCCATTTTGAGGGTGTGAGTGACCATGGAAAATATGCGCCATTCAGGTTATCTGATCTATTAGAAAAAAATTATGATTATTGGGCACTGGGCCATATTCATAAAAAAGCGTTTTTATCACAGCAGCCTTATGTTGTCTATCCTGGAAACCCCCAGGGACGGAACAGGAAAGAGCTGGGAGATAAAGGGGCGTATATCGTTAATTTGTCAGAAGCAGGCTCAGAAGTTACCTTTTATGAAACTGCTGATGTGATTTGGGATGATGTAGTTATTGATGTCCAAGATTTGTTTAGTTTCAATGCACTCTATGAAAATTGCCTGGATGCCATCGATGGTAAAAGAAGAGAAGGAAAAGGGGTCCTGCTGGACATCAAGATTGAAGGCCTGAATTCCAGTCTGTCAGATGTGATTGAAAAAATAGAAAATGGCGAACTTCTTGAACTTCTGCAGGAAGCTGAAAAGGAAGAGGATTCTTTTGTCTGGGTGCACAGGCTAAAGTTTACCGAAGATATTGCTGTCGACCGCGCCGGATTGATTAAGCAAAGTGATTTCTATGAGGAGTTATTCAGCACGATTGAGCAATATGATGACTTGGGGAATTCTCTGTCTCCACTATTCCAGCACAGCCAGGCAAGAAGGCATTTAGGTATGCTGTCGGAACAGGAAAAAGAAGAACTGGTTGAGGATGCCGAGAGGATCCTTCTCCAAATGCTGCTGAAAAATTGAAGAAAGGAGGCCGAATGATGAGAATCATTGAACTGCATATATACGGTTATGGCAAGCTCGAGGATTATGAGATTAAATCATTAGGTCAAATGCAGATTTTCTACGGTGAGAATGAAGCTGGAAAGTCGACCATCATGTCATTCCTCCACAGCATCCTGTTCGGCTTTCCGGGCAAGCAAAGTGCCGAAAACCGCTATGAGCCAAAAAATAACCCAAAGTATGGCGGCAAGATAAAAGCCTTTTTTCCCGACAGGGGAGTGGCTGTCATCGAGAGAGTGAAAGGCAAGGCAACAGGTGATGTGACCGTATCTCTTGAAGACGGGACGATTGGCGGCGAAGAATTGCTTAAAGACCTTTTGAAACGAATGGATAAGAGCATCTTCCAGGCCATTTTTTCGTTCAACGTCCACGGGCTTCAAAATATCCATGCAATGAAGGGCGAAGAGCTTGGCAGATATTTATTTTCTGCAGGGACACTTGGAACAGACAAACTCTTCAATACCGAGGGTTTACTTCAAAAAGAAATGGAACTGCGTTTCAAGCCCAGCGGAAAAAGGCCATTGCTGAATGAGAAATTGAAAGAGTTGAAGGACATCCAATCTTCATTGAAGAATGCTGAGCAGCAGAATGAAAAATATTCAGAGCTTGCGAGGACGAAGGATGAATTGACGGATAAAACTGCCCAGCTTAAGAATGATATTTACCTGCTGGAGCAAACCGGAATTAAGCTTCGTGAATATAAGCGCAATGAAAAGCTTGTCATAGAAGCCGCAGGATTAGATGGAAAAATTAAAGTGCATGATCTGTCTTTTTTCCCAGAAGATGGCCTGAACCGGCTTGAGAAGTTGAACGAGCAGCTTAAATCAAACCAGGCTAGAACGTTAAGGGTAAAAGAAAAGAAAGATCAATTACTGAAAGATCTGGAAAGGCACAAGCCAAACTCCGATTTACTTGGTATGGAAACAGAAATTGAAGCAAGAATCGAAAATCTGCCTTTATATGATCAACTGAAGCAGGAAAAAAGACTGCTTGAATCCAAACTGGAGGAAATGACAGAAGAAATAGATCAGCTAAATGATAAGCTTCATACAGATTTCAATGAGGGAAATATCTATGAAATCAATACAAGTATCTTCATAAAGGAACATGCCGAAAACATAGATCAGACAGAGCAAAGGTTAAGGAATAAAAAGCTTGAGCTGGAGTCCGCTTTTGAAGAAGAAAAAAAGGCATTGGCAGAACTTGAAGCAAGGGCAGAAACTGCAAAAGATGAACTCCTTGATGAAGATGAACGAACAAAATTGGTGAAAGACCTGGACCTGCTAGGGAATAAGGAGAGAATCCATTCTGAATTGAACTACGTCATGGACCAGATTGAGTCGGCCAAAATCAAGGAAGAGACTGAAAAGGACAGACGAAGGCAGCAGCAGAAGAAAGATTTTAATCAATTGCTTCTTCTCGGCAGCATTCTTCTGATTGTTTTTCTTTGGGGAACTACAAATGGCTCCTGGTTCTTAGCCGGAATCGGGATTGCAGGATTGTTGCTTTTGCTGGCTGCCCGATTTAAGTCCGCTGACAAGAAGCCAATGGAGGACAAGCTCCTGTCCAGGTTGCTGGAGCGGGAAAAAGCGCTAAAAGAAAACCTGAACAGTCAGCTTGAAGGCAATGCATCTATGACCAAGAGCTTATTGGCCAAAGATGAGGAGGCGAGACTGCGCCATCGAGAGCTGCACATCAAAATTGAACAGCAGCATGCCCGTTTTGAAAAAGTAGTTCAGCAATTTGAAGCATGGGAAGCAGATGAAGCACAACTAAAGCAGAGAAGGACGGAATTACTGACACAATTCGGAATGACGGATACATCCGCAACTATTAAAGTAATGGATGCCTATCATTTAATAGAAAAACAAAAGCAGTATTTCCGTGAAAGAAAGAGAATAAAAGAAAGTTTGGAGAAAGTGGCTGAATCTTTAATCGAAATGGAAAGCAGCCTGAAACTGCTTGCACAACGATTCCTTCAAAATAGCAATCTTGCTCCAGTCGAGACGGCCGGACTGCTGAAGAAGACACTGCGCGAAGCAATTGACCAGAAGTCGAGATACCGTGAATTGACCGTTAAACTGGAGGAAATGGAAGAAGAGCTTTCAACACTACAGAAGGAAGAGTTGATATTCAGTCAAGAAAAGGAACGATTGCTTGCACAGGCCGGGGCTGAAGGTGAGGATGGATTCAGGCAGAGAGCGGAAAATGTCTCATTGGTAAAAGGCTGGAAGGCAAGACTGGAGGATATCGATCATCAGCTGCTTGCATCGGGAATCAGCGATGAGGACCGTGAAAAGATTCTAACAGGAATTCCGCTTGAGGAACAGATCGAGGACAACGATTCGAAGCTGGGAGAAAGAAAGCGGGAGTTATCCGCAAAGATTGACCTGATAGCCGATGTTAAGCATAAAGTGAAGGTGCTGGAAGAAGGCGGCATATATAGTGAATTGCTTCATAAGTATAAGCAGCTCCAGCATGAGTTCACGGAAGATGCGAAAGAATGGGCGAAGTTCGCGGTCGCCAGGGATTTGCTTTCGAAGACAATTGACCGCTATAAGGATGAGCGAATGCCGAGAATGCTGGCCAGAGCTGAAAGCTTTCTCTCGGTTTTGACTGATGGAAGCTATGTGAGGATTATTCCTCAAGTTACTGGCAGCAGCGGCTTCCTGATTGAAAGAAATGCCCATGTTTTATTTGAAGCGAATGAACTGAGCCAGGCAACTGCTGAACAAGTCTATGTATCCATCAGGCTTGCACTTGCTGCCGACCATTATGAACGTTATCCCTTTCCAGTTATCATCGATGACAGCTTTGTCAATTTTGATCATAACAGGGCTGCCCGGACAATTAACCTGCTCAGGGAAATGAGCAAAAACAACCAGATTCTCATCTTTACATGCCATCGCCATTTGCTGGACTATTTTACGGAAAAGGAAATCGTCAATCTGCAAGAAAAAAGTACAAATATAGTTTAGAAATGCCATGATTTGAGAATCAGAGACAATAGACTCTGTATGTTATACTGTTGCAGAGAGGAGAGGGCTGTTAACTATGAATAAAGGAATTTTAAATCACGAAACAGGGGACCAGGTGGAATTGTTCTTATTAATCAAGCATTCGTCAAAAGGGATTGCCAGCAACGGAAAGCCATTTTTGACGCTTATCCTCCAGGATCAGAGCGGGGAGATCGAAGCAAAGCTTTGGGATGTTTCCGATGAAGATGAAAGTACTTATAGTGCTGAAAGCATTGTAAAAGTACAGGGAGATATCCAGAATTACCGAGGGCGAAACCAGTTGAAGATCAGGCAAATCAGGCCTGCTTTACCAGCTGACTCTGTCAAACTATCTGATTTTCTTGAAACAGCCCCTGTCAGCAAGGATGAAATGAGCAGCAAGCTCACCCAATATATTTTCGAAATGAAGAACCCTAATATCCAGAGGGTCACAAGACATCTTTTGAAAAAGCATATGAATGCATTTATGGAATATCCCGCAGCGACAAAGAACCATCATGAATTTGTCTCAGGACTTGCGTATCATGTAATCTCAATGCTTGACCTGGCGAAGTCCATCACTACGCTATATCCAAGCCTTGATAAGGATCTATTGTATGCGGGAGTCATCCTTCATGATTTGGGGAAAGTCATTGAACTGTCCGGCCCGATTTCTACTACTTATACAGTGGAAGGAAATTTGATCGGACACATATCGATCATGGTCAATGAGATTGGCAAGGCAGCTGATGAGTTGGGGATTAGTGGTGAGGAAATAGTCATCCTTCAGCATATGGTATTATCACATCACGGCAAAGCTGAATGGGGCAGTCCGAAACCGCCAATGATCAAAGAGGCAGAAATTCTGCATTATATCGATAATCTCGATGCGAAAATGAATATGCTGGATCGAGCCCTTTCAAGAGTCAAACCAGGCGAATTCTCCGAAAGAGTATTCGCGCTAGATAACCGCTCATTTTACAAGCCCGTATTCCATAAGTAAAAAGCAAAAGGCCTGTCTCCAATTTTCTGGAAGAGGCCTTTTTGTTATTTATCTTCTGTTATAAGTTGAACTTAAGAATTACCCATTGAATGAAGCGGAAGGTGCGTAGACTCCTCCGAAAATGCTAACGTATTTCCATCGTGCGCGGGCAGTTTCAAGGATGTAATTCAATGTCCTGCGGGATGAAAGGTCAGTGGGAGACCCCACAGGCGCTTGCGCCGAGGAGGCTCCTAGGCCGCCAAGGAAGAATTTGCACTTTGAAAAAGCCGGCACTTGGGCTTTTTCTTAAATCTTCCCGCGGAAAGCGAAGCACCTGGAGCGAAATGAAAAAGCTAAACCTTTTGGTTCAACTTATAAAATGGCATATTTTTTAAAAAACCTCATATGAATACAATAAGAGTTCAATTAGGACAACCTTTAAATGGAGGGTATGCAAAAATGTCAATTCCAATCTGGGTAATAGCAGTCGCAGCAGGAATCGTATTCAGTGCCTTCATGGCAGTGAAAACAGGGAAAGAAGAACGAAAAGAAGAAATGGAAAGCATTGAGCGAGAGGGCGAGCTTTACATGAAGCGGCTTGAAAGAGAAAAACAACAGAGAGAAAAATCAATGGAAGCATAAAAAAACACTGGTCTCCAGAACATGAGGCCAGTGTTTTTTTTATATTATTGTGGTGTTTGTGCTTCTGCTTCTGGGAATTCAGCAGCACCTTTAAGGTCTTTATCTTTAATTTTAACGTTCGCAGCTTCCAGCTCACGCTTCAGGACCTCTTGAATCTTGTTAGAGTCCAGCTGAGCAAGCTTCAACTCATACTCAAGCTCGTCCTTCATTTCTTCATAAGATTCTTTTTCCTTTTTCTCAGTTACCTTGATGATGTGGAAACCGTGCTGTGATTTAACTGGTTCACTGATCTTATTTACTTCAAGGGCATAAGCAGCCTCTTCAAATTCAGGTACCATTTTACCAGGACCGAAGAATCCAAGATCTCCGCCTTGTGCAGCTGAACCAGGATCTTGTGAGTATTCCTTCGCTAAATCTTCAAACTTAGCGCCTTCCTCAAGCTTCTTCTTCACTTCCTGTGCAGTCTTTTCATCTTCCACAAGAATATGGCTTGCCTTGATTTCAGGCTTGTACTCTTCATAACGCTTCTTGACTTCATCTTCGCTGACCTTTACATCTTTAAGCGCAGCTTTTTCCATTAGAAGCTGGTCTTTAAGGACTTCTTTTAATTCTTCTTCATCTTTTAGCTGGTTTTGCTGAAGAACTAGCTCGAAGTTCTCTCCAAGCTCTTCCTTAAGCTCGGCCACTTTTTCCTCAACCTCTTTATCAGTCACTTCATAATTTTCCGCAAGAACTTTTTGGTAAAGCAATTCTTGAAGTGCCTGCTCTCCATATTTTTCCTTCATGGATTGATAAAGCTCTTCTTTAGTAATGTCGCCTGCCTTCGACTCAACGATCACTTCTGAAGAATCAGCATTGTCGTTGCTGCATGCTCCTAATCCCATTACTCCGGCTGCAACCGTGAGGGAAATTATCATTTTTTTCATGGTGAACATCTCCTAAACAGAAAATTCTAGTGGCCGTTTTTAATCCACAATCTCTACTATAACATAATTTCAATTTTCTACAAAAAATAAGGAATGGATACTATTGGTTATTTATTGAGATGGGCGGATATCTATACCGTTTGTTCGAGGATGCATAGGATGTAGAGAAGAGAAAAAAAGGAGGTAGTTGATAATGGGCCACTATAATTCAGGGTTTGCGTTAATCGTTGTCCTGTTCATCTTGCTGATCGTTGTAGGTGCAGCGTACCTTTAATCAACAAAATGCAAGTAATGCAGGATAGCTGCCTATGCGGATATGACATTACTTGAATAAGATATCATAACCACTTTGGAAGGAGGTGTTAATATGGGTGCAGGATACGGCGGCGGCTTTGCGTTAATTGTCGTGTTATTCATTCTGTTAATCATCGTGGGTGCAGCTTGGCTTTAATTTCTGAATGAAGAGTATGGGGGACACTTGGCCCCCGTACTTCTGATTTTCGATGTTAAAGCAAGTTCTCATAGCAGAAAGGAGGAACCTCAATGTCTGGAGGAGGCTGTGGATACGGCGGCGGCTTTGCATTGCTCGTTGTCTTGTTCATTCTGTTAATCATCATCGGTGCATCTTGGCTGTAGGTACTGATGAGGGCAATGCTTTCTGCATGCCTTAATGAAGGCTAATCATAAAGACTGGGAATAAAAAGCGGTGAGGGAGACCTCACCGCTTAATTTATGTAGTCTGAAACCAACGCCGGCAGCGCTTGTCGGGCTGACCGCGGCGCTCGGGCTGTTCTATTTAGTCACGTATAAAGAATTTCAACGAAGGATGAAATTAGCAAAATTGTAACTAAAATATTGATCGTCCTGAAAATATTTGCATGTTTGTCTTCTGGTATTTCCTTCTGGATGCAGAGGGAGTCTGTAAGCTTGTTTATATAGAAAAGAATGAAAGCAGCAAAAAGGACAAACACCAATAAAATGGAGATCATCGAAGAATCCCT
This sequence comes from Bacillus sp. ISL-39, assembly GCF_018613295.1. Lineage (NCBI taxonomy): Bacteria > Bacillati > Bacillota > Bacilli > Caryophanales > Bacillaceae > Bacillus > Bacillus sp. ISL-39. Next base: position 85,668 of record NZ_JAGGQM010000016.1, on the reverse strand, counting down.
CCTTAGCAATCTTTTTATCTTAAATACAATAACAAATATTTAAAGAAAAAGATAGTTTTTTATACAGGCAATTCCGTGCAGGAGGGGGGATGAGTCGCACATGGACTTCCAAATTGTAGGGAATGATTTAAATGTGAGAAAATGAGCAAACCATAAAAAGAGCAAAAAGCGGAGAGGTTAATATTCATTCATCCGCTTTAAAAGAGGCTTCCAGCTGGAAGCCAGCCAAAAAACCAGCAAGAGGAAGTGGACTAGGCTTCTGTCTCCGAGGGATTATCCTCCCTCTCATAACGAGTGCCATCATACGAAAATATCAGGCATACTCCTTCTTAGCTGGATCTATCTTCTTGAGTTTCCCGTCCTCATCAGAAAACTTCCTGTCAATATTAGAAAAAGATTTCTCGAATATTTCCATAAAGTCATCGCCATAAATATTGCGGACAATTGCCATGATTTCAATGATATCCGGGAATTTTCCATATAGTTCCTTTAATGGCATTGCCCCTGAAAAAACAGCATTACTGTCTGGTTCATAGCTTTCCATCAAAGCTAGCAATACGCCTTCGCCTTCTTCCGTAAGCTGGATATACGTATTTCTCTTATCGCTTTCCTTCTTGGAAAACTTTAAATAACCGCGTTCCTCAAGCTTTTTCGAGAAGTTGAAAGCAGTGGAAACATGCATGACTCCAAACTTTGCCACATCAGAAATCGAAGCCCCATTCAAATGATAAGCAATCCATAAAATATGATGCTCATTGATATTCAGGTCGAATGGTTTAATCCATTGCTGCCAGTCCTTCTCGACAGACTTCCATAGGGCCTTGCTCAACTGCGCAATTCTTTGGCTAAACATCATTGCTTCTTTCATAGAATAATTTTTATCTCCCATTCTCATATTCACCTACTTTATTGTTCTATTTTCATTATGCCAATAAAACAAAAATTAATAAAGATATAAATTTACAAAATTTTTTGAATTTGTTAAATTCATCTAAAGTCGTGTTGTTTTTATGTAATCACTTAGTTCTCAAAAGAAAATTCCAATTTGCATAATATATCTTTCTTGATAAAAAAGGAAAATCCTTCCCGCCGGAAAAATTTACTTTAGGGGAAGGATTATTCTGATTATTTTTCTTTAGAATTTGCAGCAGCCAATTCAGACTCCAAATCTTTAATTGAATCTTCAAGCTCCTTGACATCCTCCTGGAGACCTTTCTTATTTTCCTCCGTTTCAAGCTTCCACTCAAAAATAGCTGTCTTTACATCGGTAATAAATGTTTGGATGGAAGCTTTTCCTTCCTTTGAAGCGGTGGCCACTGTATTTTTCAACTCCATAGCCGAATCCTTAATATCCTTGATGGATCCGATGTATTCATTTTTATTAGCCAGAAGGGTTCTCCTTGTTTCATATCCTGACTTGGGTGCTGCAAGCAGCGTTGCAATTCCTGCTACAACACCACCTATAACCATTCCTGTTAAAACTTTTTTCGTTTTCATACTCTGACCACCTCATTAATTTTTCTGTATATGTTCTCCAAATGAATCCGGATTCCTCTTTTCTTCTATATTTAATTTCCTATTCTCGCACAAATAAACGTTATTAGCTTCATAGCCTTAAATTAACAGGCATAAAAATATAGTAAGGTCAGGTTCAGGAAGGGAGAGGAGGGGAATGGGGATTTTTACAAGTGTAGTGTTTTTCATCAGCGTTGCTTTCTTCGTGGGGGCCGTCCATCATCTCCTTGCGTTAAAGAAGCCAGGTATGTATCCTCCCAAGGCGCTTTTGCGGAAGAGAGCAGGTACCCTGGCAGGAGGAGGAGCCATTTTTTTACTGATCGGGATTATCTTTTACACATTCCAATAGAGCAAAACAAAGCCCCTGACCGCTATGGTCAGGGGCTGCAATTTTTTTAATTGATTTCAGCAAGCTTTGCTCTTTTAAAAATGTTCGTTGCCACGGGATAAAGAATGGCCATGAAAACGGCGTTGATTGCTGCTGTAGGAAGTACAACTGCAGCGAATAGAGCTGTGAACGGTCCTGGCAGGCCAACAATGAAATATGCAGAACCCAGGAAAACAACTCCTGATACGATGGTTCCAATCACTGTAAGGGCAGCTGCAGTATAAATAGAAAACTTGAAATTTTTCAGGGCCATCAGGATTCCGAAAAAGACAAACGCAGTAACAGGCTTATCAATTATGTTCGGGACAAGGCCTCCTGGGAAAGTAGTAGTCAATCCAGATATCAGTCCAGTGACGACTCCAACTAATAGTACACTCTTTTTGTCAGGATACAGGATGATTCCAAGGAACATCATCGTCAGCATCATATCAGGCTTCATGCCAAGGAAAAAACCTGGCATAACCGCGTGCAATACTGCCCCCATTCCCACTAAAAGTGACAATGCAACAAGATTCTTCGTATTCATTTCTCATCTCTCCTCTGCTATTCTAGCTAACTAGTACTCCTCCTGCAGTGCTCTCTGTGCCTGCAGCGAAAAGCTTTCTCCAATTATAACATATATTTTAATGGAGTAAAGGTTTAATATTCTGTTAATTTCTGCTTCTGAATGAATTCATGAAATCGGCAAGTTTCTCAACGTTTTCAAGAGGAACAGCGTTATAGATCGATGCTCTGCAGCCGCCAACGGATCTGTGGCCGCCAAGTCCAATAAAGCCGGATTCCTCCGCCTCGTGGAGGAAGGCCGAAGTCAAATCATCAGTTTCGAGTGTAAAGGTGACATTCATTCGTGAACGGCTACCTTTTTCGGCATGACCGGTATAGAACCCATCACTTCTGTCTATCGCATCGTAAAGCAGAGCAGCTTTTTGGCAGCTCATAAGTTCAAGCTGTTTTACTCCGCCCAGCGCTTCGGCCCATTCGAGCACCAGCATCAGGAAATATATCGATAAAGTAGGGGGAGTGTTATAAAGTGATTTTGAATCAGCGTGAACCTGATAATTAAGCATAGAAGGCAGACCTGGTTTAGAGCGCTTAAGCAAGTCCTTTTGGATAATGACGACTGTGACACCTGATGGGCCGAGATTTTTCTGCGCACCGGCATAGATGAGTCCAAATGATGATAGATTTAATGGCCTGCTGAGAATATCACTGGACATGTCAGCAACGAGCGGGTTAGGCAGGCCCTCAGGAAAGGAATGCCACTGGGTTCCATAGATGGTATTGTTCGTCGTGATGTGGAGGTAGGAAGTTTCAGCTGGTATATCGATTTCTGATATTCTGGGGATAGACTTATAATTGAGATGTTTGGAAGATGCGCCTACTACTGCCTTTCCAATCTTCTGAGCTTCTTTGAATGCTTTCTCTGACCATGTTCCGGTAAGGACATAACTCGCAGCCGATCCTTCCTCAAGAAGGTTCATTGGCACCATCGAGAACTGCAGGCTTGCACCACCCTGGAGAAATAGGATCTCATAATCATCAGGAATGTTGAGCAGCTCCCGGAGCAAATTTTTTGTACGTTCATTTATTTCTTCGAATTCATTGCTTCGATGGCTAAGCTCCATTACGCCCATGCCGCAGCCCAGGTAATTCATCATTTCTTTTTCTGCTTTCGCTAATACTGCCTCTGGCAATGCAGCTGGACCAGCATTAAAATTGAGTACTCGTTTCAAGTGGATCCCCCCGAAAAATAAATTACGGTATTTCTTTAATGTGTTAAAGTTATTAATATGCTACCAGAAAACCAAGCAAAATTCTAATGTTTTCAGAAAAATTAAAATAAATTTCAAGAAGTACGAATTTCTTTACATATGACGAAAGAAACAGATAGCTGTATGGACAGGTAGACGCCAATGCTTCCGAAAGAAGGTCTAACGGACAAACGCAAAGGAGAAACCGCAAAAAGTGTCCGATAGGAAGGCTCTATCGGACAAACACGATGTGGAAAGCCAGAATAGTGTCCAATATAAAAGTTGATTCTAGTACCAATAAAAAAACTCCCGCAATGGGCGGAAGTCTAAATCTTGCTATTGATTTCAGCAGCGATTTTCTGATAATCGTCCGAAGTGTATTGATCCTGGTGGGTTTTCCAGACAGCGCCGAATCCATCGCCATTGCCATAGCGCGGAATCAAGTGCATATGGAAGTGGAAGACAGATTGGCCGGCTGCTTCCCCATTGTTTTGAAGAACATTCAATCCGATTGGGTCGTATGCAGCCTTGATTGCATTGGCGACTTTTGGAACCGCCTTGAATACATTCGCCGCAATTTCATCCGTTAATTCATAGACATTTTCCTTATGTACTTTAGGAATGACAAGTGTATGTCCTTTCGTTACCTGACTGATATCGAGGAATGCCAGTACATTTTCGTCCTCGTAAACCTTAGCTGAAGGAATGTCGCCATTGATGATCTTGCAAAAAATACAATCACTCATTTGTTCCACCCTTTCCATTGTCATGTTTCTGGTATTTTATCACATTTTGCCAATAAACATAAAGAAAGAAAGGACAGGATCCGCATGGAATCCTGTCCCTGAAGGGAAAACGATTTACTGTTCATTGACGTTCTCAGCAGGTATACCTTTGATAAACACCTCATTTACAATTCATTTGAATTATAAAAATGATGGGTTATTCAGTACCTGGTTCAATCGGACCATCCCCTGTCTGCTTTAGTCGGTTTCACAACTTATAAAGCGGGAAGTGATCTGCGACACACACCTCATTTCAAAATGTCGGAGTGATGTTACTGAACGGCTGGGTTAACATTTACGTAGCGCAATGCAACCATCCCCTTGATTGAACGTTGAAACCAGTGTGCTTATAAATCGAATAATATGTCTTTAACAGACACCTCATTTCGAATTATTGCTTGTTTCCCCTTCAAAAATTATGATGCCCCGATGTGCTGCTTATATGCGAAAAAGTTTCGATATAAGTTGAAGCTTTTCCTAATGGATCTGGATTTGTTAAAATAACGGTACAGAAATATGAACTGGAAGGACGTTGTACATGTCTTTATTGGAAATTAACGAGGTGACCGGCGGATATACAAGAAATCCGGTTTTGAAAAATGTGAGCTTCACTGTCAATAAAAATGAAATCGTTGGCTTGATCGGCCTGAACGGTGCCGGAAAAAGTACGACAATCAAGCACGTAATCGGTCTGATGGAACCACATAAAGGTGACATTAAAATCAATGGCAGGACCTTTTTGGAAGGCAAGGAGGAATACAGGAAGCAGTTCACCTTTGTGCCAGAAACTCCTATTCTTTATGAAGAATTGACTCTTGAGGAGCATCTGCGTCTGACAGCCATGGCCTATGGCCTTGATGAAAAAGAATATGAGCAGCGAATAGATGCTTTACTAAAGGAATTCAGGATGAGCAAAAGGCTGAAATGGTTCCCGGCCCATTTTTCAAAAGGGATGAAGCAAAAGGTCATGATTATGTGCGCGTTTTTGGTACAACCCTCCCTTTATATCGTTGATGAGCCATTTGTCGGTCTCGATCCGCTTGGAATTCAATCCTTATTGGACCTGATGGACAAAATGAAGGAAAACGGAGCAGGCATTTTGATGTCGACGCATATTCTCGCAACGGCTGAGCGATATTGCGACCGGTTTGTCATTCTCCATAATGGGGAGGTCAGGGCACATGGGACGCTTAAAGAACTGAGGGATCAGTTCAAGATGCCTGGAGCAACACTGGATGATTTGTATATCCAACTGACAAAGGAAGAAGACTATGTTTAATCCCCAGCACTTATGGAAGGAGCGTTTCGGTACTTTTGCAAAGGAAACCGGAAGCTACCTTCGATACATATTTAATGGCCATTTAGTGATTGTCGTCCTGTTTTTATTGGGCACAGCGGCATTCTACTATCAAAAGTGGATTGATACGCTGCAGCCGGATTTCCCGGCAGCTTGGATCATCGCATTGATTCTTGCGGCCGTACTTTCATACAGCCCAATCCAGACATTCTTGACCGAGGCGGATAAAATATTTCTATTGCCGCTCGAAACCAGATTGGATGATTATTTCAGGAAATCTATTGTATTCAGCCTGAGCCTGCAATCCTATTTATTGCTGATGATACTCGCGGTGCTGATGCCGCTGCATGTAAAAATACATGGTGCTGACTTCAAAGCGTTTTTCATCTTATTGGTCGCACTCATCCTGATAAAATGGATCAATATCCTGATCCGCTGGAATGTACAGTACTTTATCGAGAGAAATGTAAAATTGACGGACAGCGTCATTCGTTTTTGCATCAATGCGGTGCTTTTGTATTTTATCTTTTCAGGAGCCCAGCTGATTTTTGCTGCGGTTCCAATCGTTGCCTTGATCCTGCTGTATTTGTATTACCAAAAACAGGCGAAGGACAAGGGTTTGAAGTGGGAGCAGCTGATCGAGGATGAAGAAAGACGGATGAACGCCTTTTACCGTCTGGCCAATATGTTTACGGATGTTCCGAAGCTGCGGGACCGCACGAAAAGGAGGAAATGGCTCGACTGGCTGGTTAACATCATTCCGTATAAGCAGGACCTGACCTTCAGCCATCTTTACTTAAGGACCTTCGCGAGGTCCGGTGATTATTTTGGCTTGCTTGTCCGCCTTACAATTATAGGGGGAGCAGCACTTTATTACCTCACTTATGGGCCAGGGCAAATTTTTTTCGCTTTGCTTTTCATGTATTTGACAGGGTTCCAGCTTTTGCCGTTATGGAACCATCATCAAAACAAACTATGGGTCGGTCTGTATCCGGTGCCGGAGTATGCAAGAATGAAATCCTTTACGAGCTTGCTATTGGGAATCATGATTTTCCAGGCAGCTGTATTTGCGGGGACAGTTCTGATTAAAGGAGAATGGCTGTCAGCAGCAATCGTACTCGCTTCCGGAATTGCGTTTTCGCTGTTTTTTGTTTATTTCTACAGCCGGAGCAGGCTGAAATCCTGATTAAGAATCCTTTTCGTAATCGCTTCAAGCTTTTATGAAAAGGATTTTTTTGAATCGTTTTTGCATTTAATACGTATTAGTAAAAGGCTGTTTGTAAAGATTGTTGGTAAAATCCTAAAGCCGATTTTAACGTATATAAAGTCATTTTGCTGGTCGGTATTAAGTTTGCATGCTCTTTTCTCATTATAAAGAGTCAAGTTTGCAAAGAAAAAATGTCATTCAATCCTATTTTTTAGTCAATAGCAACAAAGTTTGAGAAAAGAGCCTAGTAAAAACAAGGAGTGAAGGCTTTGAATGAATATGAATTGAAGGCTTATGAAGAGGTCCTTGCCTGGAAGCGGAAGCTGAATAAACGCTCTAGCCTTTTGGCGCGTGCATCTAAAAGAGCGCAGACGAAAGTGAATGAGCTGATTCCAGACAAAGTCCATCAATTTTTAACGGAGAGCATTAAAAATATGGTCAAGGCAACTCTGGCTGGATCGAATTACACAACGAGAAAACAGCAGGGAACAGGGCTGACACTTGCCGAAAAAGACCAGCAGCTTCTGAAAAAGCTGTCAGGATACAAGAGGACAGCAGCCGTCGAGGGGGCTGGAACTGGAGCCGGGGGCATACTGCTTGGAATGGCAGATTTTCCATTGCTTTTATCGATAAAAATGAAGTTTCTTTTTGATGCTTCATCTGTATATGGTTTTGACCCTTCAAGATATGAAGAAAGGCTATTTATCCTTCATGTTTTCCAGCTGGCTTTTTCAAGTGATGACCATCGAAAGCAGACACTGGATTTGATAGAAAACTGGGAAGCAAGAAAAGCTGAATTGACGGAACTGGATTGGCAGCAATTTCAGCAGGAATACAGAGATTATATTGACTTCGTCAAAATGCTGCAGCTGATGCCTGGGGTTGGAGCTGTTGTTGGAGCTTACGCAAATTACAATCTGCTTGACCAGCTTGGAGAAACTGCGATGAACGCCTATAGAATGAGAATACTGCAAACACCTCCGCAACCATGAGGAGCGGAGGTGTTATGCATTGGATCTTTAAGCTAATGTTTCACTTTTTTTATGCTTGATCTGTCCCTTTGTTTGATAGTTGAGCGCGGCTGCGCAAAGAGTCTTTGCCGCGATGACCATTGCTTTTTCGTCAAAATCGAATCTTGGGTGGTGGTGTGGGTACGACCCGTCTGATTCAGGCTGTGCCCCGGTGAAGAAGAAGGTACCTTTTACATTCTGCAGGTAGTAGGCAAAGTCCTCGCCGCCCATTTGAAGGTCGCTCTCTTCAATTTTTGTCACTTCCGGTACTTTAGTTGCGCAGTCAATCAGGAACTCAGTTTCTGCTGCATGGTTGACGACGGCTGGATAGCCTTTTTCATACTGGTAATCATAGGTGCAGTCTGTTGCCAGGCAGGTGCCATGGACTACTTTTTCAATTTCCGAAGATATGAAATCCCGGGTTGATTCGTTGAATGTCCTTACTGTGCCGATCAGCTTTGCTTTATCGGCAATTACATTAAAGGCATTGTCTGCTACGAACGAACCTACGGTCACAACTGCGGAATCAACAGGATCGACACGTCTGCTGACTATTTGCTGTAAGGTCGAAACAAGCTGAGCTCCAGCGACGATGGCGTCCTTTGTTTTATGCGGCTGGGCGCCGTGTCCGCCTTTTCCCTGGATCGCTATTTCAAACCGGTCAGCTGCCGCCATAATGGGCCCGATCCGGTATTGGATTGTCCCTGTCGGTTCAGTGGCCCACAGATGGGTACCGAAAATCACATCTACATCTTCAAGACAGCCGTCTTCAATCATCGAGATTGCCCCGCCTGGAGCATACTCCTCAGCATGCTGGTGAATCATCACATACGTTCCCTGCAAATTTCCCCTGTTTTCAAAGAGTACTTTTGCAAGCACCAATAATGTTGCTGTGTGGCCATCATGGCCGCATGCATGCATCACACCGGGAACTACTGATTTATATGGTACATCTTTCTCGTCCTGAATCGGCAGGGCATCAAAATCAGCTCTAAGGGCGACCGTTTTTCCGGGCTTTGCACCGTGGATTTTTGCGACTACTCCATTTCCGCCCACATTGGCTCGGACCTCAACGCCAAGTTTTTCATAATACGATTGGATATATTTAGCTGTGTTCACTTCCTGGAAAGACAATTCAGGATGTTGGTGCATATACCGGCGGATTTCCACCATTTCCGGAAAAAGGTTATCTATCTTTTTAAAAAGCTGATCCTGCAATTGATTCATCTCCTTATGTAAAATAGTTTGATAATTTAAATAATTATAGCACATAAATAGAATAAAAACATTTTAGAATCCTAGCAAAAGAAGCTCCCGTGAAGGAAGCTTCGTATATAAATGGAGCCACCTGAGTGGCATCCAGTGTTTTAAGTCATATAAGGAACATTGCAACGATCGTGGTGACAATAAGGCCGATTGTGACCGGAAGCAGATTCCTTCTCGCTAATTCGAACGGATCGACACCGCAAATTGCAGCTGCCGGAATCAATGCCCATGGAACTAAGGTGCCGCCGCCAACCCATATGCCAGCAATTTGGCCAAGGGCAGTAAGGGTAGCCGCTCCGGCCCCTATGGCAGTAGAGAAAATCGCTGCCACCGACCCTGCCAGAGAAATTCCGGAAAAGCCTGATCCATCGAGACCAGTGATTGCGCCGACAGCAGTGAGGGTCACCGCACCCACTTCAGCGTTGAGCGGGACAACAGAAGCAAGCGCCACTCCGAGGTCATTTACAATTCCCTGCGAAGTTTTTGGCAGGAATTCCCCGATGATTTTTGTGAAGCCTGAATCTCCAAGGTAGAAGAAGGCGGCGATTGGGATGACTGCTCCGAAAACCTTGAATCCGAACTGGAATCCATCGATGAGGTAGCTGGTTGTTTTCTCGAGCCCTTTATTTTTATGTGCGGCGATGGAAATGAGAAGAAGGATGAAGATCGAGGTCCCGCCTACCAGTGCGGTTGCGTCGCCTCCTTGTAAGTCGAGAATGGACATTGCTGCGACATCTGCTGCAAATAAAATCGGAACCAGGAGGGCGAAGAATTTTCTGGCACTGTCTGATAGCAAGCTTAGATCACTAGTTTGATCCAGTTCTACTTCGAGCGTACCGCCGCCCTTTAGTGTGCCGTTTCTCATGTCTCTTTTTAACAGATAGAAAGCGGTGACCGTTGTGACTAGACCCATGACAATGACAAGCGGGATACTGGCCTGAACAACCGAGCTGACAGGAATGCCAGCTGCATCAGCCGTCAGCTTTGGAGCAGCCTGGATGACAAAGTCTCCAGAGAGAGCAATTCCGTGCCCGAAGAGGTTCATTGCTACGGCTACCCCGAGCGCAGGCAATCCGACTCTGACAGCAACTGGTAAAAGGACTGCCCCCATCAATGCTACAGCAGGTGAAGGCCAGAAGAACCAGGATATGACCATCATGACAATACCAATCGTCCAATAAGCAAGCGCGGGTGTTTTGATCAGCTTTGCAAACGGGGATATCATCGCATCATTGATCCCGGTCACCGTAAGTGTCCTGCTCATCGCCACGATAATCGAAATAACAAGAATAGTAGGCAAAAGCTCGGTGATCGCATATATGAAGCTATTGAATATGCTGCTGACCGACCCACTCAAGGATCCCGTAGCGACGATGGCCAATAAAAAGATACCGGTAATCGATATAAGGGTTGTATCTCTTTTCATGACCATGAAACCGATAATGAGTAAGATGAATAAAACATATATCCAATGTAGTGCGGATAATTCTACAGCCATGGTATAAAGCTCCTTTCTAAATGACATGCTGTTTGCCCTTTATGCAATATAGGCAAATTTCCTAATTGAGTACTACAGGATATGATGGCAGCAAAAAGGTGTGAGCGGTATTGGGGATTTTTTTTCGGTCTCGAGACGGAGAGGAAAAGCTTCTCAGGAGGGGCGGAAAATGTCCATCCATCTTTTAATATGAAGCTATGATTCTATCCTGAGAACCAGCGATGTTTAACATAAAAAAAGGATTATCCCAGCTGGAAAAGAATAAGTGATTATGCTGGAAAGAAAGAAGGGGGAAGTTTTGGGGACACGTTCTATGAATCAGATAGCCGCTGCTGTCTTACTTTCAGCCATAGGGGTTATTCTGCTGCTAGTCAATTTAGGTGTCATTTCCTTGGAAATAAAAGAACTTTTTGTCGTAACATATCCTTTTCTACTCATTGTGTATGGAATAGTGGTTTTGTTGCAGAAGCGATTTGGCTGGGGGTCATTCATAGTCCTATTTTCATCACTGCTGATCATGGACCGTTTTGGCCTGGTTGTTTTTCAATTTCTTGATGTGTGGAAGCTTTGGCCTGTGGTGTTGATTTATCTAGGTGCAGCCATTCTGTTTAACAGCAGAAAAATAAAGGTTATTTACCGAACTGATTTTCCGTCAGCCAAGGAGAAGGAAAATATCCCGGCGACCGAAACGTCCTTGAAGAAAATTCGCGGAGTATCGATGGGCAAGGTAACATTCAAAAAGCAAAACTGGGCAGTCGAACCAATGGATTTATACAATATGGTCGGTGAATATTTTATCGACTTCAGCAAGGGCTTCATTCCTGACAGGGAGACGCCAATAAGGGTGAGAGGCTGGATTGGTGAAGTGAAAATGCTCATTCCGGAGGATGTCCCGGTAAACATCAATGCTGTCATAGGTATCGGTGAAGTAAAGCTCTTTGATTATGCCGAGGAGCAAATAAAGCATGTAGTTGCATATAAGTCGGATGATTATGATCAGGCACTAAGAAAATTGAACATTACGATCGAATTGAAAATCGGTTCTGTGAGGATTGATCGGGTGTAGGGGGGAGTAGCAAATGACAAGTATACGCTTATGGTTTATCCAAACGTTCTTGATGATGGCTTTCATAACTTCCCTCATCCTCTTCATCGGCCTTCAAGTTTTTTTATTCCTTGTTCCCGACAGCGGCCTTTCGACTGCTATGACCTTCTGGTTTTGGCTGTATAGCTTTGTCGTAATGGCTGCAGCTGGATTTTATTTCAGTTTACGAGGAAGCTATGTAATCAAAGGACGCCTGGGTGACATTTTTCAGTTTATTGCCACATTGCGCAGAGGCAAATTCACGGAAAGAATGAAAACGGATGAAAGAGATGAGATCGGACTCATTTCAGAAGAGCTTAATCAGTTATCTGAATACCTTCAGGAGCAGGTTCATTCATTGCAGCGGCTGGCAGAGGAAAAAACAGAGCTATCCAAGACCGCAAAGTCGGCCGCCATCATGGAGGAAAGGCAAAGGCTTGCCAGGGATCTCCATGATGTAGTCAGCCAGCAGCTATTCGCGCTTAGTATGATGTCATCTGCTTCACTGAGATGGTTTGACCAGGAACCAGAAAAGGCCCGGAAGCAGCTGGAGCAAATTTCTGGGATAGCGGGCAAAGCACAGGGTGAAATGAGGGCCCTTCTTCTTCACCTGAGGCCTGTCCAATTGAGCGGCGAGAGTTTGTGCGAAGGTATCATTAAACTGATCAGGGAGCTGAAGCAAAAAACGAACCTGGCATTCGAAGCAAGTGTCGATGAAATCGAGCATCTTTCGCAGGCTGCAGAAGAGCATATATTTCGGATTGTCCAGGAAGCACTTTCGAATATCCTGCGCCATGCCGAGGCAACAAAGGTGAAATTGGTGCTTGCGGAGGAGCAGCAATACATCCATCTATATATAGGTGACGATGGTAAAGGCTTTGACATACACGAAGAAAAGATGACATCTTATGGCCTTAAGACAATGCGGGAACGGTGCGAACAAATTGGCGGTACATATAATATCCGTTCAAAAGCGGATGAAGGAACATATATTGAAATACGGATACCGGCCTTGAGGAGGGAAGAGTAATGGGGAAAATAAGGGTTGCGGTAGTTGATGATCATGAAATGGTACGGAAAGGCATCATTTCCTATTTAGAAACTGAACCGTCAATTGAAATTGTGGGAGAGGCGGATAGCGGAAAAAGGGCCGTTTCACTTGTAAAGGAAACAAAGCCGGATGTTGTCCTGATGGACCTGTTAATGGAGAATGGATCGGGTATTGATGCAACCAGGGAGATTCTAAGCTTTTATCCAGAATGTAAAATCATCATCATCACGAGCTTTTATGACGATGAACAGGTTTTTCCGGCCATTGAGGCAGGGGCATTCAGCTACATGCTAAAAACTGCGACTGCGTCAGAAGTCATCAAGGCGATTGAAAAAGCTTCCAGAGGGGAGACGGTCATTGAACCAAAAGTGGCCAATAAAATGATGAAAAGGCTGAGACCGCAAGAGCGTAAACCACATGATGAACTGACAGAACGAGAACTTGATGTCTTGAAATGTATTGGTGAAGGTATGACAAACCAACAGATCAGCGAGGAGTTATTCATCGGTGTCAAAACCGTCAAAACCCATGTTTCGAATATACTGGGTAAACTCGGTTTGTCCGACAGAACGCAAGCAGCTGTTTATGCAAATCGTAACGGTTTGATCAAGACGACATAAGTGGAGGAGGGTGTCAGGAGATGACACCCTCTTTTATATTGGAAAAGTCTAATACTTAGCTGTGCTAGGATGGAGGCGAAATACGGAGTGGGTCAGCAAGAAGCGCCAACCATGGCCCTAATGAAGACAGAAAATGGCGATAGATTAACCAAAAGCGTAATCCATCACTCTTATGGAGACAAGAAATGATGGTTGATCAGAAAAAAAGCGTCATCCATGGCCCTGATGGAGACGCGAAACGGCGGTAGATCTGCAAAAAGCGTAATCCATCGCTCTGATGGAGGCATGAAACGGCGGGTGACAAGAAAAAAGCGTCATCTATGGCCCTGATGGAGGCGGGAAACGGCAGTTGATCAGAAAAAAGCGCCATCCATGACCGTGATGAAGACGCGAAATGGCGGGTGACAAGAAAAAAGCGCCATCCATTACCTCAATGGTGGCGCGAAAAGGCGACAATCATTCGCCTTCTATATAGTATTTCGAAACATATGAGGCACTCTCAAAAATATTCGGTCTTGCGGCATCTATTCCTGCTTCTGTGCCGCGTTTTTTGTGTGCATTCTCATAAGCCTTCGTTTTTTGCCAGTTCTCGAATGCTCCTTCGTTTTCCCATATTGTCAAAATGATATAAGTGTTGGATCCTAAAGGGCGAAGAACGCGGATTGCAACAAAACCTGGTTCATTCTCGATTAGCCTTGGCCTGTTCAAAAATCGGTCTTCAAAAAGGGGACGGCCTTCATCTGTTACGGGGATATTGTTGAGAACAGCGAACCCTTCATGGTCAAGTGAACCAGCGGAATCAATGATTTCATATTTCCTTGGTGAACTGAACACTGTTTTTTTGTCTGTCTCATGAACAAGGAGTGATGATTCATTGTTGTTCATCAAGATCATGGTTTCACCCTTGTGTTTTTCTTTTAATTTCAGCAAAAAATCTGGAGTTCCCGATGTAATAAATAGATTCATTTTCTCACCTCATCTAATAAAAGTACGTTACTTCTATTATACTAATTGTATGCTGATTAACCAAAGCTATCATCTGTTTTCCCTTTTATAGAGGAAGTAAAAGTAAAATTCGTCAAATTTTCAACAATTTAAAGCGTTTCCTATGAAATCGGCTGATAAAAACGATATAGTGTATATAGTTTGTTTTTTTGTTATAACAGCGCGAGGCTATCGCAAATCCGATTCGATAAATTGTTGTTTTTTATTTTAATCCTTTTATATTACAATGGAATACAGACATTACTGAAAGGTGGATTTCCCCTAATGAGCAAGATGATTAACGATACATTTTTAAAAGCGGCCAGAGGAGAAGCAACAGATTATGTTCCGGTCTGGTATATGAGACAGGCTGGAAGGTCACAGCCTGAATATAGAGAGATAAAGGCAAAATATTCCCTATTCGAAATTACGCACCAGCCTGAGCTTTGCGCATATGTCACAAGGCTTCCTGTAGAACAATATGATGTTGATGCGGCGATTCTATACAAGGACATCATGACACCTCTGCCAGCTATGGGCGTGGAAGTGGAAATTAAATCTGGGATTGGACCCGTCATTTCCAATCCAGTAAAAACATTGGCTGACGTTGAAAAGCTAGGTGCGATCAACCCTGAATCAGATATTCCGTACGTACTTGACACAATCAAGCTTCTTACAGAAGAACAGCTGTCTGTACCATTGATCGGCTTCTCAGGAGCACCGTTCACGCTTGCAAGCTATATGATTGAAGGAGGGCCTTCAAAGAATTACAACAAGACAAAAGCATTTATGTACGCTCAGCCTGAAGCATGGTTCGCGCTGATGGAAAAGCTAGGCGATATGGTGATTACATATGTTAAATCTCAAATCAAAGCCGGGGTTAAAGCAATCCAGATTTTTGATTCTTGGGTAGGAGCACTGAATGTCCAGGATTACCGAACTTTTATCAAGCCAGTAATGAACAGGATTTTTTCTGAACTGAAGAAAGAAAATGTTCCATTGATTATGTTCGGTGTTGGAGCAAGCCACCTTGCCATGGAATGGAACGATCTTCCGCTTGATGTTGTTGGACTGGACTGGCGTCTGCAAGTGAGCGAGGCTCGAGAACTAGGAATCCAGAAAACTGTCATGGGAAATCTTGATCCTGCAATCCTCCTTGCACCATGGAATGTAATAGAAGAAAGGGCAAAGGCGATCCTTGATCAGGGTATGGCACAGCCAGGCTACATCTTCAACCTTGGGCATGGTGTATTCCCATCAGTAAACCCGGAAACATTGAAAAAGCTGACTGCTTTCATCCATGAGTACTCTGCCTCAAAACTAGGCAAATAGCCTCTATTCTGCTTCAGAGCATTAGGTTTGGTAAAATGGTCTGATTTTTGGCAGAATAGTAGCTTAGAGACACGAAAAAGAGGTGCAATCATGACTAAGAAGAAGATGGGTTTGCTGGTTATGGCATATGGCACACCCTACAATGAAGAAGATATTGAACGATATTATACACATATCCGCCGCGGACGCACTCCGTCACCGGAAATGCTTGAGGACTTAAAACAGCGTTACGAAGCAATTGGCGGTATTTCTCCACTTGCGAAAATCACCGTTGCACAGGGCGAGAAGCTTGAACAGCATTTGAACAGCGTCCAGGATGACATTGAATTCAAGATGTATCTTGGTCTAAAGCATATCGAGCCGTTCATCGAGGATGCCGTGAAGCAAATGCATGATGATGGCATTGAAGAGGCAGTCAGCATCGTGCTGGCTCCGCATTTTTCAACTTTCAGTGTCAAATCGTATAACGGGCGTGCCAAAGAAGAAGCGGAAAAGCTTGGAGGACCTGAAATTGTATCGGTTGAACAGTGGTACAATGAACCGAAATTCATCAAGTACTGGTCTGACAGAGTGAGTAAAACCTTTGCTGAAATGCCTGCTGATGAGCGCGAGAATTCAGTATTGATCGTTTCGGCCCACAGCCTTCCGGAGAAGATTCTCCAAATGGGCGATCCGTATCCAGAACAATTAAAAGAAACAGCTGACTTGATTGCCAACCAGGCAAATGTGAAAAATTACGAGGTCGGCTGGCAAAGTGCAGGAAACACACCTGAACCATGGCTAGGGCCAGATGTCCAGGACTTGACGAGAGACCTGTACGAGGCAAATGGCTATAAAGCCTTTGTATATGTTCCGGCTGGATTTGTTTCCGACCATCTGGAAGTTTTGTATGACAATGATTATGAGTGCAAAAACGTGACGGATGATGTCGGAGCAAGTTATTACAGGCCTCCAATGCCAAATACAGAGCCTGAATTCATTGATGCATTGGCAGATGTTATTTTAAAGAAACTGTCAACTTCACGTTAGGCTGCTTTCGCATTGATTGTTGCTTTTCTTACATGTTCTAAAACCGCATTCCTGAATTAAGATAGCATTTATACAGGTTGAGATAGCAACAATGATTACGAAAAGAGCCTCGCTAAAACTTACTTAAAGAAGGCGATTTACCTTGACAGAAAAAAAGAAAGTTGTAATTGTAGGGGGCGGCATAACTGGTTTGGCGGCAGCATACTATTTGCAAAAGCATGCCAGGGAGAACCAGCTTCCTCTTGATGTGAAACTGGTCGAATCCTCCCATCGTGTCGGCGGGAAAATGCAAACGTATGTTAAAGATGGCTTCGTCATTGAAAGAGGACCAGATTCCTTCCTGGAACGAAAAGAGAGCGCAGGCCGACTTGCCAGGGAAGTGGGTTTAGGAGATAAATTAGTCAATAACAGTACGGGGAAATCTTACGTGCTGGTAAAGGACAAGCTCCATCCTATGCCTGGCGGATCAGTGATGGGAATTCCTACCCAGATCGGTCCCTTTGTTACAACCGGCCTATTTTCCTGGCCAGGTAAGTTCCGGGCTGCTGGAGACTTTTTTATGCCACCTTCAAAGGTAAAAGGTGACCAGTCCCTTGGTGAATTTTTCCGGCGCCGGCTTGGCGATGAGGTCGTTGAAAACCTGATTGAGCCCCTGCTCTCCGGTATTTACGCCGGGGATATTGATAACATGAGCCTCTTGTCTACTTTTCCGCAATTCTACCAGGTGGAGCAGAAATACGGGAGCTTGATTCTTGGCACAAAGAAGACAGCTCCCTCAGCAAAAAAGAAGCCTGCCGAAACTGGGCAGGCTAAGAAAAAGGGAATGTTCCTGACCGTGACGACGGGTCTGCAATCGTTTGTCGACGCCATTGAGTCGAAACTTGAACCCGGTTCTGTCATTAAAGGAATAAGGGTCGATAAGGTCAGCAAACTGGAGAATGGTTACCGTCTGAGACTGAGCAGCGGTGAATCGCTCGATGCAGACAGCATTCTATTAGCTGCACCGCATGAAGCAGCCCTGCATATGTTCTCCGACCACGAACATGTTTTTGATCCATTCCGCGACATGCCTTCTACATCTGTTGCGACGGTTGCCATGGCATTCCCCGAAAGTGTCATAAAAGAAGATATAGATGGTACCGGCTTCGTTGTATCAAGGAACAGTGATTATACAATCACTGCCTGCACCTGGACACATAAAAAATGGCCTCATACTACTCCTGAGGGAAAAGTCTTGCTCCGCCTTTATGTCGGCAGACCAGGTGACGAGGCGATTGTCGAGCTTTCGGACGATGAAATCATCAAGATTGCGCTCGAGGATTTAAACAAAACAATGGATATCCAGACACAGCCTGATTTTGCGGTAGTGTCACGCTGGAAAGAAGCCATGCCGCAGTATACTGTTGGGCATAAGGAAAGAGTCGCGAATCTGAAAAATGATCTGGCCAGTGAGCTTCCGGGTGTCTTCGTAGGCGGCAGCTCCTATGAAGGAGTCGGCCTTCCAGACTGTATAGACCAGGGAGAAGCAGCCGTCGAAAAGATCCTGTCTTATTTGAAGCTTCATGGATAAAGGCCGTTTCTTCATTGCTTATTGCGAACATACTGCTCTTGATAAAAAACCCTTTTAGGGTTTTTTATTTTTCCATTCTTGCCATAGTGTTAAATACATGATAAATTAATAATTGACGTACTGACCATTTTTCTCATTTAGTCATTTTTGGAGGTGATTAACCATGGCGGTCGACCGGAGACAGCAGATTCTTGAAGCGGCAACCAACTCTTTTTCACTTTACGGCTATAAGGCGACTACGATTGATCAGGTTGCAAAGCTGGCGAACGTTGGTAAAGGAACGATTTATACCTTTTTCAAAAATAAAGAGCAGCTTTTTGATGAAATCATTAATAGCCTCATCAAAGAAATGAAAGAAGTCGCAAATGAAGCAGTAGCTCCATCTGTTTCTTTTTATGAAAATGTCCACAGAGCTTTATATAGACTGCTGGAGTTCCGTAAAAAACATCAATTGACGATCAAACTCTCGCAAGAAGCCCGGGATATTGGCACACCCGCTGTTCTGGAGGTTATGGATAAATTAGAATCGGCCATTCTAAGCTTTATTAAGGAAAAGGTCATCCAGGCAATCCAAAAGGGTGAAATAAAGGAATGCGACCCGGAGATTACAGCCTTCATTATGATGAAGCTTTATATCGCGCTGATCTTTGACTGGGAAAAAAAGAACGAGCCACTTGAAAAAGAAAAAATCTCAGATCTGTTTGAGTTCTATATTTTTAAAGGATTGTCTGATTAAGGATAGTCCTTATTTTTAACAGTTGAATGACCAAATGAACAAAACGGTCAATTAATACAACATGGAGGACTAAAATGAAAAGAAACCTATTCACCCAAGAATTACTATCTATTTTTAGCAATAAGAAGCTTCTTATTCCGATCATTGCCGTCTTGTTCATACCGGTTCTTTACAGTGGAATGTTTTTATGGGCATTCTGGGATCCGTACGAACATCTTTCAGAACTTCCCGTTGCTGTTGCCAACAGTGATTCAGGGTCAACGATTGATGGTGAGAAGCTGGAACTGGGTAATGACCTTGTTGAAAAATTAAAGGAAAATAAGGATTTTGGATTTGAGTTTGTGTCCGAAGAAGAAGGGACTAAAGGGCTGGAGCAGCAAAAATATTATATGCTCATCAAAATCCCTAAAGATTTCTCTGAGAATGCATCAACTTTGATGGAAGATCATCCTGAAAAACTTGAGCTTGTTTATATGCCTAATGAGAGCTTCAACTTCTTATCGGCACAGATTGGCGGAACAGCAGCAGAAAAAATCAAAGCATCCGTGTCCGAGAAGGTTTCTGAAACGTATGCTGAAACCATGTTTGACAATATCGGCGAATTGGCCGATGGTCTGTCAAGAGCGAGTGACGGAGCTGCAGACTTGAACGACGGAGCAGTCAAGCTAAAGGATGGCAGCCAGGAGCTGTATAATCATTTATCTGGTTTGGCAAGCAAGTCGATTGAGTTCAACAAGGGGATAAGTTCGGCTAATTCCGGAACAAAAGAGTTGGCTTCTGGAGCTGGGAAACTTGCTGGGGGCCTTGGCCAATTGGTGGAAGGCGAAACGAAGCTGGAGGATGCTTCGGGGAAACTTCTGGCAGGCCAGAAAGATTTACAGGCAGGAGCTTCAGGAGTTAAAGCAGGGTTAGATCAAATAAATAGCAAGATACCAGCAATGATCAAGGGAACTACTCAAATTGAAGAAGGTTCTGAAGAACTCGGCCAGAACCTATCAGCATGGAAAGCAGGGGCTGATGAAGCTGCCGGCGGTGCAGCTGAACTTCATGCGGGCATTCAAGAGCTTAAGAAGCAAATGGAGGCTATGGCGCCTTTATTGGGTGAATATCCTGATAAACAGCAAAAGCTAGCCCAGGCGCTTAATGAACTTGAAGCTGGCAGTGCAAGCCTTGAACAGGGAACATCGACACTTTCGGATTCGGCAGGTGCACTCGCTGGCGGTTCAGAGACAATTTCAGCAGGCTTAAAAGAAGTAATTGCAGGACAGGACCAGCTGCAACAGGGAATTTCTGAACTTGCAGCAGGCAGTGGACAACTTGAAATAGGTGCTGCAAAGCTGGCAGCCGGACATGAAGAATTTCATACTGGCCTTCAACAGTTCGGTGACAAGCTAAGTGAGGCGAAAGCTGGTTCTGCTGAGCTGGCGAATGGAAGTTCCCAACTTGTTGGTGGAATGGATCAGCTGGCATCTGGTTCCGCAGCCATGACGGATGGCGCGGATCAACTGGCATCAGGTGCTGAAAAATTGTCAGAAGGCAATACAAAAGTGGCGGATGGGACGGCAAAGCTTGCTGAAAAGCTGAAGAAGGGAGCAGGAGAAGCACAGCTTAATCCAAATGAGGATACTTATAATATGCTGGCGGCACCAGTCGAGCTGCAAAGTGAAACATACAAAGCAGTTCCAAACTATGGGACAGGGTTTGCACCATACTTTTTATCTCTTGGTTTATTTGTCGGTGCATTGCTGCTTTCAATCGTATTCCCATTAAGGGAACCAGCTGGTGTTCCTGCCAGCGGCGTAAGCTGGTTCTTCGGAAAATTTGGTATTCTGGCAGGAATCGGCGTATTGCAGGCACTTGCAGCAGATGCCATCCTTCTTTTAGGGCTGGGTCTAAAGGTAGAGAGCACTCCGCTATTCCTTATTTTCTCGATTGTTACAAGCCTGACTTTCATTGCATTGATCCAGTTCCTTGTGACATTGTTAGGAGATCCAGGCCGTTTTGTTGCAATCGTCATCCTGATTTTGCAGCTTACGACAAGCGCAGGAACTTTCCCGCTGGAATTAATACCAGGATTTTTACAGAAGTTTAATGCGTTTTTGCCAATGACTTATTCAGTACAAGGATTCAAAGCTGTCATTTCAAGCGGGGATTTTAGTTTCATGTGGCAAAATGCAGGGATTTTGGGCGGGTACATTTTAGTCCTGGCTGCAGGCACAGCATTATATTTCAATTGGATGTTCAAACGGAAATTCGCCATGTTAGCTGAATAACGAAAAGCAATAATCAATTCGAAAAAACAGCCATAACCAAAAAAGAAGCCAGCTCAAAGATATCGAGCTGGCTTTTCATGTGCAGTTTGACAACTGCGGGAAAGGGATTGTATTACACCCGGAAAACCGGGGAAGGAAAACGAATTAATCTTGATTTATAGTTGTATAAATCTACTTCGAGAAATGTCCAGCTCCACCGCCTAGCCAGTTTTCATCTCCGAGAGTACTTCTCTTGAGTATCTTGCGAGAAGCTTCAGCTTTGAGCAGCTCGAGACGTTTGTCTGGTTTCGCCTCCTAGAAACTCCGAAACTTCAACTCTGCCGGCAGGGTCGGAGTCTCCAGTTTCTGTGTTTCTGGGCAGTCGGCAATACTTATCGACTTCGGTCCGTCCAATGAAGTCAAAGAACGACTTCACTGGTCAGCCCTCCGTGGCACACGATGTGCTAGACCCGCCAGACACAGGACGTGGCGTTATAGGCGTGCAACGCTTGTCGGGCTGAACAAGGCGCTTGCGCTTTTCTTATAGTTTACCAGGGTCCATGCATCCATCACACTTATTTCCGTAGCATTCATGCTGTTCATCAATCGATTCTCCACACTCAATACATTGCTTCTTCGGCAAATTACGAAAGAATTCTACGACATTTTCAATCATGCTGTTCCCTCCAAACAAGTTGTGTTTTGGTACAGATTTATTATTTACTTTATTGTATTATAACAGAATGGATGGCGTCAATCATAATTTTCTGAAAAAGCCGTTAAAGTGAAAAAATGGGCAAAATGAAGTATAGTGAAAGAAAAAGAGTGATAATAGGAGGGAAATCATTGAAGCTGACAATAGTAGGGTTCTGGGGTGGATACCCAAAGGTGAATGAAGCCAGCACTGGATATTTGCTCGAGCATGAAGGTTTTAAGCTAATGATCGACTTTGGCAGCGGCGTACTGGCGAGACTCCAAAATTTTGTCCAGCCAGAAGAGTTGGATGCCTTGGTACTGTCGCATTATCATCCGGATCACATCGCTGACATAGGCGTATTACAGCATGCCCGTCTGATACAGGGGTTCCTGGGGAAAAAGTCCCCGCAGCTTCCAATTTACGGACATACTCAGGACAAGCAGGAGTTTGCGAAGCTTACATATAAAAACATCACAAAAGGGATCGCTTATGATCCGGCAAAAAAACTTTACATAGGGCCTTTCACGATTTCATTCTTGTCTGCCGTCCATCCGGTTCCTTGCTATGCAATGCGGATTGAAGCTGGAGGTAAGTCACTTGTGTATACTGCCGATACTTCATTTAAGGAAGAGTTCATCCCATTTGCTTCGGGAGCAGACTTGCTGCTTTCTGAGTGTAATTTTTACGGGAACCAGGATGGCAAAGGTGCGGGGCATATGAATAGCTATGATAACGGAAAGCTTGCTTCCGAAGCGGACGTTAAACAGCTGGTACTTACCCATTTGCCGCATTACGGAGAAATTGACCAGCTTTTTTCTGAAGCTTCTACAGTTTTCAATGGCCCGGTTACCCTTGCGCGGGAAGGGCTCGAAATCACTCTATAAAAGGAGACTCAACCATGTTATTTATTGATAATAAGGGAATCACAGATCCAAGGATCAACCTGGCAATTGAAGAATATGCCTTGAAGAACCTGGATATCAATGAAACTTACTTACTCTTTTATATAAACGAACCATCCATCATCATTGGCAAGAACCAGAACACAATCGAAGAGATCAATACGGAATATGTCGAGAAAAATGGCATCCACGTTGTCCGCAGGTTATCCGGAGGCGGAGCTGTATACCATGATCTTGGCAATCTGAACTTCAGCTTCATCACGAAGGACGACGGAGAAAGCTTCCACAACTTCAGGAAGTTTACCGAGCCAGTAGTTACTGCCTTAAGAAAACTTGGAGTTGATGCGGAGCTAAGCGGGAGGAATGACTTGCTGGCAGAAGGAAGAAAGATATCCGGAAACGCACAATTTTCGACCAGAGGACGCATGTTCAGCCACGGAACCCTGCTGTTTGACTCGGAAATCGAAAGCGTCGTTTCCGCGCTTAACGTAAAAAAAGATAAAATAGAATCTAAAGGCATCAAATCCATTCGCAGCCGAGTTGCGAATATCTCTGAATTCCTCTCAGAAAAAGTGACAATTGAGGAATTCCGTTCGCTTCTGCTGAAAAATATCTTTGATGGACTGGATGATATTCCGGAGTATGTCTTAACAGAGAAAGACTGGGAAAATATCCATGAGCTTTCTAAAGAAAGGTACCAGAACTGGGAATGGAATTATGGGAAATCTCCTAAGTTTAACCTGCAGCATTCGCATCGTTTCCCGGTTGGGCAAATCGATGTCCGTTTTGAGGTAAATAAGGGGATCATCGAAAACTGCAAAATCTATGGGGATTTCTTTGGTGTAGGCGATGTCACCGAAATCGAGGACAAGCTGACAGGACTTAAATATGAAAAGTCTCAAGTTGCCGATGCGCTGAAAGAAGTGGATATCAAACATTATTTCGGAAATATTTCTAAAGAAGATTTCATTAACTTAATATATTAAATTTAGAAACGTGGTATTGATGATACCGCGTTTTTAATTTATTTAATGTAAAATTGGTAGAATTTCGACATATTTTCCTTGAATCCATAATTTTCTTTCAATATAATATATTTAGAAAACTTTTTACAAAGTTTGGTGACTCTTGTCACCGCAAAGGGGGAAGGGAGTTAATGAATCTTTCATCACAGCTTCATCACACTGCCTCAATGCTGGGCAATAAGCCGGCATATTTTTTCATGGACAAAGCAAGCACCTATGCAGAGCTAGATGCTGCTGTAACGAAGTTTGCTTCTGGTCTTGAGAAACTAGGGGTAAAAAAAGGCGATCATATCGCATTGTTGCTAGGAAACTCTCCACATTTTGTCATCAGTATGTACGGAGCGCTAAGGCTCGGTGCAACAGTCATTCCCATCAATCCAATTTACACAGCAGATGAAATCGGCTATATCTTGAACAATGGCGATGTAAAAGTAGTCGTCGGGCTAGACCTGATGCTGCCGCTCGCAGAAAAAATGCATCAGCTTCTGCCAAAGGTCGAACACTTCGTGATTGCGGAGACAGGTCAGAGCCAGATGTCTGATGAGGAATTGTCCAAGCTTTCTTTAGGTTCAAAAATGAAACCGTTTACACATGTCGTTGGTGCCGGAGACCTTCATTTCAAGGGTCCTGAACTGAATGATGATGATGTCGCAATCATTCTTTATACGTCAGGAACGACAGGCAAGCCTAAAGGGGCTATGCTTACACACGAAAATCTTTACAGCAATGCGAAAGATGTAAGCGATTACCTTAAGATGAATGAAGATGACAAGGTAATCACAGCTCTGCCGATGTTCCACGTTTTCTGTTTGACGGTCGCTCTTAATGCGCCGCTGATGAACGGCGGAACACTGTTGATTGTCCCTAAATTCAGCCCGGCAGAAGTGTTCCGGATTGCCAGGGAATACGAGGCAACTGTTTTTGCAGGCGTGCCGACGATGTATAACTTCCTATTCCAGTATCCAGAAGGAAATCCCGAAGACCTTAAGTCACTTCGACTGTGTATTTCTGGCGGTGCTTCACTTCCGGTTGCGCTTCTTCAGAATTTCGAGCGCAAATTCAATGTAATGGTTTCAGAAGGATATGGTTTGTCGGAGGCCTCACCGGTAACTTGCTTCAACCCTCTTGACCGCCCGCGCAAAGCAGGTTCAATTGGAACCTCAATCGTGAATGTTGAAAACAAGGTTGTCAATGAAATGGGAGATGAAGTGGCTCCCGGGGAAGTTGGCGAATTGATTGTCCGCGGCCCGAACGTAATGGCAGGCTATTATAAGATGCCAGAAGAAACAGCTGCGGCTATCAGGGATGGCTGGTTGTATACAGGTGATCTTGCCCGCATGGACGAAGAAGGATATTTCTACATCGTTGACCGAAAGAAGGACTTGATCCTCGTCGGCGGATACAATGTATATCCGCGTGAAGTCGAAGAAGTATTATATAACCATCCTGATGTAGTTGAAGTAGCTGTCCTCGGCGTTCCGGATCCGAATTTCGGCGAAGCAGTCAGGTGCTATGTTGTCAGCAAGAATCCTGAATTGACCGAAGAGCAGCTGCTGGACTATTGCCGGGAGCACCTGGCAAAATACAAGGTGCCAAGCGCGATCGAGTTCCTCGAAGAACTTCCGAAAAATACAACAGGGAAAATTTTAAGAAGAGCATTGAAAAACCAGGTTCTGCAGGGACAATAAACTATGAAATGAGAGGCAGGCGCCCGTGCCTGCCTCTTTTTTGAAGGCTCTTTTCTCAAACTTTGTTGCTCTTGACTACAAAATAGAATTGAATGACCTATTTTTCTTCGCAAAGTTGACTCTTTTGTGAGAAAAGAGCATGCGAACTTAATACCGACCAACAAAATGGCCTACTATTACGTTAAAATCGGCTTTAGGATTTTAACAACAATCTTTACGAGCCTTTTTGAAAAGCAGAAGGAAATTTGTACTTGAGGCTAGAATGTCAATGGAGAAGGAGTTGATCAGTATGGGTAACATCACTTTTCAATTAGAGGGATATACAGGAATTGTCACGCTGAATCGTCCGGACGCATTAAATGCTTTTAATTATGATACGCTAGATGAATTGCAGAAGGTCATTGAGAAAATCAGGACAAACCGTGATGTAAGGGTCGTGATTTTTACAGGAGCGGGTGAGAAAGCATTCAGTGTTGGCGCAGATTTAAAGGAGCGCCGTACACTGTCTGACGAGGACGTAAAGAGGAACATCTATAAAATTGGAGAGGTCTTCACGATGATTGACCAGTTGCCGCAGCCGACAATCGCAGCAATCAATGGATTTGCCTTCGGCGGCGGAATGGAGCTTGCCCTGGCATGTGATTTCCGTGTTGCCGCGGCTGAGACGCAGATGGGATTGACGGAGACGAGCCTGGCGATCATTCCTGGTGCAGGAGGAACCCAGAGGCTGCCAAGGCTGATCGGCCAGGCAAAAGCATTAGAGCTGATCTTGACAGCGCGCCGGCTGAAAGCGGAGGAAGCTCTCGATTATGGCCTCGTTACCGCCGTAGTAAAAAAAGAAAACTTGCTTGATGAATGTATGAAATTTGCCGAAATGATGCTGGCTAACGGACCTGTCGCACTGCAGCAGGCAAAGTATGCCGTCAAACAGGGAATGAACGCAGACCTGCAGACAGGACTGCAAATTGAGCGCAAAGCCTACGAAGTCACCATCCCGACAGAAGATCGCCTCGAGGCACTGGCAGCGTTCAGCGAGAAACGAAAGCCAGATTTTAAAGGAAAGTAACTCAACACGGCCGCGGCCGTGTTTTTTTATGTGCAAAGACTGGGTTTTTGACCGCTAATAAGGATGTTGACTACCTTTTGCAATCAATCGGCGGATTTTTAAATATATCGACAGCACTTTCCGAGAGACCAACTGCTTATTTAGCAGTCTGCCGGGCCTGGGTATTAATACGCATAAATTATTTCGATAAAAGAAACACTTTTCCAAGCTGCTGGAAGTATGTATAATATATTTTAATTGATTAAAGGATTTTATATTTTACATAGAAAGGCGGGAAGCGAGTGGAAAGTACATTGGTTGTTAAGCAGGCAACAGATTTTAAAAGAGGAATTCAATCAGGCATCAGTATTGCGATAGGTTATATGCCGATTGCACTTACCTTTGGCTTGATCGCCAAGACAACAGGACTTGCGCTCGGTGAAACGGTCATGATGAGCATGCTGGTGTTCGCGGGGGCCGCACAGTATATTTCGTTAAGTCTCCTTGCGCAGGGGATAGGGATCTTTGAAGTCATTCTGACGACCTTTATCGTGAATATCCGCCACTTTCTCATGTCTGCGTCCTTGAATGAAAAGGCAGAAGAGGATACCGTAGGTGCAAGAATGGGCTATTCATTCGGGATCACGGATGAGACATTTTCAGTCGCCGCGACACGAGAAGGTACTGTCAATGCCCGGTATATGTTTGGCTTGAACCTTACTGCTTACTCGAGCTGGGTTGTTTTCTCCGGGCTGGGCTTCCTCATCGGTGCAGGATTGCCTCAGACACTGCAGGAAAGCATGTCAGTCGCATTATATGCCATGTTTGTGGGCTTACTGGTCCCATCGATGAAAGGTAATGTAAAAGTTGTATACCTGGCCGTACTCGCAGCTGCGTTTAATTCGATATTTACAATGGCTGAACTCATGTCCACAGGCTGGGCCATCGTGCTGGCAACATTGCTGTCAGCGATTCTTGTAGAGGCAGTTGAAACATTCAAGAAAGGCAGGAGGGCAGAAACACATGAGTAAAGAAATTGTCATCATGATCATAGGTATGGCTATCGTTACCTATATACCGAGGATGCTTCCATTTGTAATGTTCCGCGGAAAAGAACTGCCTCCATTCCTGCAAGGCGTCCTGAAAAATGTCCCATATGCCACACTGGGAGCGCTGATCTTCCCGGCAATCCTGTTCATTCAGGAAGACATCTGGTACGGACTGATCGGAGCCGCCGCCGCCTTCATCGTTGCCTTTATGGGAGCAAATGTCATAGTGGTCGTAATTGGTTCGATCTCCGTTTTGACTTTATATTCTTATTTCTTTTAGATCTGCTGGGTGCAGGTCTATTTTTTATGTATAAATCATTACCTGAATAAAAACGGGCGGGCTGATTGCAAAAATAAATGAAATGTTGACAAGATGAATGAATAGATTATAATTAACTTTATTAATTCCGACTAAAACAATAAGCTTTATTAGAATAGGGTGGTTTAATTGTTTATTGAAATCAGCAATGTACACAAACAATACGCGGACAAAAATAATCACCAGGTTGATATTCTAAAAGATATTAATCTAGAAGTAAATAAAGGGGAATTCGTATCGATTCTTGGGCCATCCGGCTGCGGAAAATCGACACTTCTTTCTATAGTAGCTGGACTGACTCCAGCAACGAGCGGCGAAATTACAGTCTCTGGCAAAAAGATAGATAAACCGGGAAAGGACAGAGGAATGGTTTTCCAGCAGGCGGCGCTGTTCCCGTGGCTGAATGTATTGGAGAATGTTCTCTTCCCGCTTAAACAGGAAATGCCAAAGAAACAGGCCGAAGCGGAAGCAAAGAAACAATTACAAAAGGTACAGCTTAGCAAATACCTTTCTCACTATCCTCATGAGCTATCAGGAGGGATGCAGCAGAGGGTGGCGATTGCAAGGGCGCTGGCGATGAATCCGGAAATCCTTTTGATGGATGAACCATTCGGAGCTCTGGATGAACAAACTCGTTCGCGGCTTCATGAACAGCTGGAGACGATCTGGGCAGAAACTCAGAAAACGATCTTGTTCGTCACTCACAGCATCTCTGAATCCATTAAACTATCAGACCGGATCATTGTGATGGGAACGAAGCCAGGGGTGATCCTTAAGGATATTAAAGTAGAGATTCCAAGGCCCCGCCATGAGCATAAAAAAGAGATGGTGGAACTGGAAGAATATATTATGAGTTATCTGAAGAAGGAGATCGACAAAGTCATCAGGGAGGAGCTTGCAGATGAATCCGCACATTAAGAGAATCATATTTTTCTCAGCAATCATTGCATTCTGGTACGCAGGAAGCAAGCTTGAATGGTGGATGCCCATCATCCTTCCATCTCCGGAAAAAGTCCTTGAGGCACTGGTCACAGGCTTCGAGGATAAAACTTTGATCTATGATCTGATCGCCAGCTTCAAACGTCTTGCGATTGGTCTCGGTCTCTCCCTTGTAATCGGGACTGCGCTTGGAGTCCTGCTCGCAAAATCCAAAACGGCGGATGAGACACTGGGCACAATCGTTCTCGCGTTCCAAAGTGTACCTAGCATTGTATGGCTCCCCCTTGCGATCATGTGGTTCGGAATGAACGAGAAAGCTGTTATTTTCGTGGTGGTTCTCGGAGGAACATTTGTCATGACACTTAATATTAGAGTTGGGATTAAAAATGTTTCGCCATTATTTATAAAGGCCGCGAAAACGATGGGAGTGACAGGCTGGAATTTATATAAAAGGGTTATTTTTCCGGCAGCGATCCCTTATGTGGTAACCGGCTCAAGACTGGCCTGGGCATTTGCCTGGAGGGCTCTGATGGCAGGGGAACTTTTAAGCACGGGCCCGGGTCTCGGATATACGCTCCGTTACGCCTCGGATTTCGGCAATATGGGTCTCGTGATTGGCGTCATGATCATTATTGGTGTCATTGGAACAATCGTAGACCAGTTAATTTTCCAGCGTATCGAAAAATCAGTGCTTAATCGCTGGGGACTTGATTCATAAAGGCTCTTTTCTCAAACTTTGTTGCTATTGACTGCACAATAAGACTGAATAACCTTAATTTCTTCACAATGAGAAAAGAGCTTGCAAACTTGGTATCGAAATACAAAATGGGTATGATCACGTTAAAATCGGCTTAGGATTTTAACAACAATTTTAGGAAAACAGACTTCATAAAATAAGGAGGAAAGAATAATGAAAAAAGCTATTTTAATGTTAACAATGTTGTTTACAGCTGCGATGGTACTCGCCGGTTGCGGTTCAAGCGGTTCATCGACAACCTCAGCAGGCAAGGAAAAAATCGTCATCGGCTACTTCCCGAACATCAACCATGTTCCAGCGATGGTGGCAAAAGATAAGGGCTTCTTTGAACAGCAGCTTGGCGATGGAACCACAATCGAGTATAAGACATTTGCTGAAGGCGGTTCTTTCATGACTGCACTGAAAACGGGCGAGATTGATGCAGGTCTTGTTGGCCCGGGCCCGGCGATGAACAATTACTCAACAGGTGCTGATGTTAAAATCATTGCAGGTGCGTCCACTGGCGGTACGGTTGTATTGGCGAGAAAAGGAGTCGAGATCAATTCAGTTGAAGACTTCGCAGGCAAGACATTCATCACCCCTGGAGTAGGCTGCACACATGATGTTCAGTACGAAACATACCTTGAAGCAGAGGGAATCACGTCACAGCGGATCGGCGGAACAATGAAGCACCTTACTGGCCAGCCGGCACAGTACGCTGCAATGCTGAAGTCAGGCAAGGTGGATATCGCTGTAGCACCTGAACCATGGGCAGCAGTAATTGAAAAAGAAACTGGCGCAGAAGTCGTTATCGGCTGGGATGAAGTATCATTCGGAGAAACACTTCCTGCATCCGTAATGGTCACTTCCGGGAAGATGATCGAGGAAAAACCAGAAACCGTCCAAAAAATTATTGATGCTCATAAAGATGCTGTGAAATTCATCAATGAAAACCCAGCAGAAGCACAGGAAATCACCATTAAAGACATTAAAGAAACAACAGGACAGGAGCTTGAACAAGATGTTGTCGAGCTGGCATGGGAAAGAATCGGCTTCACCCATGAAGTCGATGCACAGGCAATCCAGGACTTCTCGGATTCATCCTACGCATTGAAGTTCCTGAAAGACAAACCAGATTTCAAAACATTGATTGACGATAGCTTTCTAAAGAATTAAAGAAGCTTGCATAAAGAAAAAGGTATCAGGAGTTTTCCTGGTACCTTTTTGCTGTTAAAAGGAGACATTTTCCACACATAATAGCTTAATGTGCGGATAAAGGAGTCGCCCCCGAGAGTATCGTCACATAAAAAGACTTAATGTGCGGATAAAGGAGTCGTCCCCGAGATTATCGTCACATAAAAAGACTTAATGTGCGGATAAAGGAGTTGCTCCCGAGAGTATCGTCACATAAAAAGACTTAATGTGCGGATAAAGGAGTTGTTCCCGAGATCATCGTCACATAAAAAGACTTAATGTGCGGATAAAGGAGTCGCTCCCGAGAGTATCGTCACATAAAAAGACTTAATGTGCGGATAAAGGAGTCGCCACAGAGATCATCGTCACATAAAGTAAAGTAATGTTCACATAAAGCAGTTATCTCTCAAATTATCGTCACATTAAATACGACCCTAAAACACCTGAATCATATATTCCAGTTCAAGTAGACATGATGAGCATTTCCCCTGCCCACAATAACTTGTTCTATTTTTAGGACAAAGGATTAAAATAGTTATAGATATGGTTGTACGTAAAGGGGGAGAAGCTATGGCGAGAAAGATGGGTTTTTACGGTGTGGTCGCCTATGTGCTCTATGGTTTCGCAGTGTACTGGTATTTATTTTACTTTGCAGATACGAATCTACCATTTGAGTTCGAAGGTTCGAGGGCTGACCCGGCAACATTCTTGAATGGACGAGAATTAATGCTGAGTGAGGAATACTCAAAAATCAGGAATTTATTGTTCTTTCTGTCCACACCCTTCGAGTGGCTGTTTTACTTTTTGATTCTCCTGCTGGGGCTTTCTAAAGCTTTCAAGAAATGGGGAGAAGAGACGGCGAAGAATAGGTATGGCCAGACAGCGATCTATTTAATATGGCTTTCGTTCTTTGCTTATATCGCGACCTTCCCTTTAAGTTATATCAGTTATACGCTGTCTAAGACCTATAATATATCGACGCAAACATTCGCCTCCTGGATGAAGGATGAACTTATCGATTTCTGGGTCAATTATGCGATGATGTTTGTGATTGTGATTGTCCTGTACTGGCTGATGAACAAGTTTAAAAGGTACTGGTGGCTGTTTGCATGGATGCTTTCCGTTCCGTTCACCTTGTTCATCATGTTCCTGCAGCCTGTTGTGATCGACCCGCTGTACAATGATTTTTCCCCGCTGAAAAATAAAGAGCTGGAGACAAAAATCCTTGATATTGCGGAGCAGGCTAATATTCCAGCTGATCATGTATTCGAAGTGGATATGGCTGAAAAGACAAATGCACTGAATGCGTATGTGACAGGAATTGGATCTAATTCAAGGATTGTTCTCTGGGATACGACATTAAACAGGCTGAACGATGACCAAATTTTGTTCATCATGGCACATGAAATGGCTCATTATGTGGAGAAGCATTTATATATCGGGATTGCCGGATACCTGGTACTCTCATTGTTCGGCCTGTACTTTGTTTCAAGACTGATGAACTGGGCGATCAAGCGTTGGGGAAAGGAATTCAAGCTAGAGCATCCCGGGGACTTGAGATCATTTCCGCTGTTTCTGATGTTCCTCTCGATGATCATGTTTGCCGCAAGCCCGGTTTCCAATCTTGTCTCCCGTTATCAGGAAACAAGAGCTGACCGGTATGCGATCGAAATGACGGACAACACAGATGCAGCGATTTCTGCCTTCCAGGAACTGACGAAGGCGGGGCTCAGCCAGGTAAATCCTCCATGGCTGGTGAAAATCTTCCGTTACGGACATCCGACAATGCTGGAACGGATTTCCCGACTCGAGGATTATGAAGTGGAAAAGAGGAATGAGCAGGAAGATGAAAATTAACCAAGAAAGCCCTCGAATAAAGAGGGCTTTCTTTTTTGGTGGGCTCAGCCTGATTAAAATTCAACAAAGCAATCAGCCTTATTCCGAAATAATAAAATATCCCCTATATAGGGGATATCACTCATCTAAGTGCCGAATTGTTTGTTGAGATCCTTCAATTCTTCCGTCAATGTTAAAAACATGATTTTGTCTCTTTCATCGATTGCTTTATCAATTTTCGACATCAATTTTTCTTTTCTGGTGTTCAGCTGAATTTCGGAAATAAGCATGTCAACATACAGGTCCAGAACAAAAGATTCCTTGGCTTTAATGCGTTTCATCACACTTGCCTTCATGGTTTCAGAATACGATTTTTCTTTCACTGACCTCACCTCTTAGACCTTTTTTATATTATATGGATTATGTAATAGATAATCAACTAAATTTTTATAATTTTTAGAAAATTTATATCAGGACCCCAATTGTGGCTAAAAATAAAACTTTTTCTATACATAAAGAAAATTTAAACACTTATGGTAAAATAGGGTATAAGGTATTTTAGGAGGTGAAGGAATGACAGGTAATATAAAGAACTTAGTAGAAGAGTACGAAATAAATCCTTTTACCATGATAATTATTCCTGAAGAATACGGCAGCAGGATTTACTCCAGGGTGATCGAGCTGGAGGAGGAGTATTTATCCCCGTTCAGACCAATAGATATTGTTAAGAAAAGCTGCAAATATTTTGGAAGCAGTTACGATGGCAGAAAAGAGGGAACGAAACAGCTTACCGGGATCACCCACAAAACCCCCATCATCATCGACCCTATAAGCTCCATTTATTTCATGCCTACAAGCTCACCTACAAAACCGGATTGCATATGGGTTTCACATGAGCATGTTTTATTCCATAAGAAGGTGGATGCCCACAGTACACAGGTTACCTTCAGGAATAAGAAATCCATGATTCTCCCGGTATCCCATCATTCATTTGAAAACCAGCTGCTGCGGACATCCCTGCTGCGCACCAAATTCATGCAGCGAATGAAAGAAACCGAACGTAAAGCGCTATATCTTCTTCATGGGCCAAAGTTTAGTGAATCGCAAGGATATCCTCATGCCAGCCTCGTCAGTGAGGTATATAAAGACTGAATAAAAGAATCCGGTTTTTTTCTGCCGGATTCTTTTTCAATTGTAATCTAAGTATTTTTGTAGTGGATAAGGTTTAGTTTTCTTAATCCAGCTCAAGCGCCTAGCCAGTTTTCATCCCTAAATGAACTTCCTCGGGTATCTTGCGATAAGCGTTAGCTTTGAGCAGCTCGAGACGCATGTCTAGCTGCGGCTCCTAACTCCTCGAGTCGCTTCGGTCCTGTAAATGAAGTCAAAGAACGACTTCACTGTCAGGCCTTCCAGCGCTTGTCGGAGTTGGGCAGTCGCCTCCGCTTTTCGAATTGTCTAGTGTCGCCGCCTAGAAAATCCGAAACTTCAACTCCGCCGGCAGGGTCGGAGTCTCCAGTTTCTCCGTTTCTGGACAGTCGGCTATACTTTTCTATTTCGGTCCTGGCAATGAAGTCAAAGAACGACTTCACTGTCAGGCCCTCCACCGCTTGTCGGGGCTGAACGAGGCGCTTGCGCTTTTTGTTCTGGTTTAAATCGCTTGAAAAGGTAGTGGACCATCAGCTCCTGGACTTTGTTGCGTATTCGGGGATTGAAATAGTTATGCTGTTCTTCGTAGCCTTTGTAGATGAAGAGGAACATGGTGAAGGCGTCATCCCGCTTTACTTCTTCAACCTTAAGGTTATTCTTTTTGAGGTAGCTTTTTACGACGAAGAGTTCTTTCTGGACTGCTTTCATTGTTTCTTCAATTAGTTCCAAATAAGGCTTCTTTAATTTGAATGGACTATTTTCAACGACAGAAAGATCCCGGTTGAGCACGACCAATACCATCGGCAAATAGATAGCCTGCTCCATAATATCACGGTCTTTCTCA
Source organism: Bacillus sp. ISL-39 (assembly GCF_018613295.1). Lineage (NCBI taxonomy): Bacteria > Bacillati > Bacillota > Bacilli > Caryophanales > Bacillaceae > Bacillus > Bacillus sp. ISL-39. Next base: position 50,873 of record NZ_JAGGQM010000016.1, on the reverse strand, counting down.
GGAATCCTTGTCATTTTACACTGTCCCTTCTGTATGGATTAGAACATTTGTTCGTAATTATCGTACTGGATTTTGAAGAGGATTTCAAGAGGGTAAAAAAAATTTACCCATCACTATCATCTTCTCCAAAACAAAAGGAAACTTGCAGAGTTGGGGAAGTGAGACACTTAAGGACCTTTTTTCGAAAATAAAGCAGGAGATTTATTTCTGTTATCGAAATAATAAAGAGAATAATTTAACTTTGGAAGGATGGCTGCCGAGATGGAAAAGAGATTTATTAAAGTAGAGGATTTATTTGAATTAAAGTCCGTTACTGATCCTCAGTTTTCACCTGAGGGAAAGAAGTGTGTGTTTGTACAGACAGAGATGCTGGAGAGTAAAAATGATTATGCCTCTAATTTATACATAATTGATATTGAAGAAGGCGGAGAGCCGATGCAATGGACTTACGGTGAATATCGCAACCATTCCCCGAGGTGGTCACCGGATGGAACGAAGCTGGCTTTTGTATCTAACCGCAGCGGCAAGAATCAGATATTCGTTCTGGATTCTGCAGGCGGGGAGGCGAAGCAGGCAACAGATTTCAGGAATGGTGCCAATGGACCAGTCTGGTCTCCGGATGGCGATCGAATCGCCTGTTCCGTATCCCTGAAGCCTGACGAGGATTTGCTTGAAAAAGCAGAAGAAAAGAAGGATGACAAGAAGCTGGAACCGTTCGTAGCTGAGGAAATGAAATACAAATCAGATGCAGCTGGTTTCTGGGACGGAAAATACAAGCAGACAGTCATCGTCAATCTTGCAGATGGCAAGGCGGAGCTTGTGGCAAAGGGTGAAGTGGACTATCATCTGCAATGCTGGTCTCCTGATGGCAAAAGCCTTGTATTGTCGGCAGATGAGTCACCTGAACGCGATTTCTCTTTCAAAAGTGATTTATGGCTGATGGACATTGAGACAGGTAATAAAACGAAACTGACAAATGGCAAGGGCTACTTCGGGAATGCTTCCTTTTCTCCTGATGGAAAATATCTTGGCTATACGGGGCATGAAAGAGCGTTTGAAAATGCAACACTAACCCAGCTGTGGGTTCAGGATCTCGAGACTGGTAACATCCAATGCGTCACAGAAAACATGGATATCCTTGTGGGGGACGCTGTTGCCGCAGACTTCCACCAGGGAGCGCACAGCCCGGGGGTGATCTGGGGCGAAGATGGCAAGAGCTTTTATTTCCTTGCTAGCGACCAGGGAAACACTGTTTTGTATTTTGCGAACCTTGATGGCGAAGTGTATCCGGCACTTCTTGACCAGCAGCATGTTTATGGGTACACTCTTGACCGCAGAAACCAGAGAATCATTGCAGCCATCAGCAATCCGGTGCTGCCGGGAGAATTGTTCCAGCTTGAAGTAACCACTGGTGAGATGACAAAGCTTACGTCCGTAAATGAAAAGGTCCTGCAGGAGGTCACTTTATCGAAACCAGAGCAAATTACTTTCGAAGCCAGTGATGGCACCACGCTGCACGGCTGGATCATGAGGCCGGCTGGGTATGAAGAAGGAAAGAAATATCCGCTGATTCTTGAAGTCCACGGGGGACCGCACGCTATGTATGCGAACTCATACTTCAATGAATTCCAGGTCCTGGCGGCTGAAGGCTACGGAATCCTCTATATCAATCCACGCGGCAGCCATGGCTACGGGCAGCAATTCGTCAATGCTGTGCGCGGGGATTATGGCGGCGGAGACTACCAGGATGTGATGGATGCTGTTGATTATGCGCTGAAAAATTACGATTTCATTGACAAAGATCGATTGGGAGTGACAGGCGGGAGTTATGGCGGGTTCATGACAAACTGGATTGTCGGACATACGGACAGATTCAAGGCAGCCGTCACTCAGCGTTCGATTTCAAACTGGATCAGCTTTTATGGCGTCAGTGACATCGGATACTATTTTACAGAGTGGCAGATTCAAGCTGATCTCAGCGATTTGGAAACATTGTGGAAGCATTCACCTATCGCCTATGTGGATAAAATCAATACACCATTATTGATTCTTCACAGTGAAAAGGACTATCGCTGTCCAATTGAACAGGCAGAGCAGCTTTTCATCGCCTTGAAAAGACAAGGGAAGGCAACGAAGTTCATCCGCTTCCCTGAATCTAACCATGAGCTTTCCAGAAGCGGAAAGCCTAATCTGCGCCTGAGCAGGCTAGCAGCTATTGTTGATTGGTTTAACAGCTATCTGTAAAATCAATAGAATCGAACATTTACCCGCGGCAACTATTCCTGCCGCGGGTTAATTTTTGAAAAATTCTCCAGAGAAGTTTAATGTTATAGGTAAAGAAGGAAAATAGTAATAAAATATATTTCGTCCGGCTGTTGCTGCCTAATCAGTGTTTCTAATCAAACCAAAACGGTCATGAATCAAAACACTGAGTAAGCAACAAGTTAACAAAAGGGACTTAATAAAGAAGAATATCTATAAATCGGAAGGGTTTTTTAAATGAGATCTGATAGGCACCAACACAAGAAAAGAAAAAAGAGAGTCAGATGGTCGGGCATTTTTCTGCTTTTATTCATCCTGGTCGGAGCCACGGCGCTATATTCTTATATGCAGTACCGATCCGGTGTGAATGATTCAGAAAAGGCAGCGGAAGAAAACAAACAGGAGTATCATTTCAATGGTGAGAGCGACCGCAATGGCCTGACGAATATCCTGCTGATTGGGAGTGACGCAAGAGGGAATGAAACTTCGCGTGCAGATACAATAATGATCGCCAGCTATAATCCAGATACAGAATCTTACAAATTGACCTCAATCATGAGGGATACGTATGTGGAAATCCCAGGGCACGGAAAAAATAAAATCAACTCAGCTTTTGCGCTTGGCGGGCCGGAATTATTACGGAAGACAATAAAGGAGAACTTTGATGTGAGCCTTCAATATTATTCAATCGTCGATTTTGAGGGCTTTGTCCGTCTGGTTGATGAAGCATTCCCCGAAGGTGTTGAAGTCAATGTTGAAAAGAGAATGTCTGAGGGAATTGGTGTCACACTCGAACCAGGTGTACAAAGACTGGATGGTAAGCATCTGCTTGGATATGTCCGGTTCCGCCAGGATGCAGTCGGTGATTTTGGCCGTGTTGAACGCCAGCAAAATGTCATAAAGGAAGTAGGCAAGCAGTTCGCCAGCATCCAGACATTGCCGAAACTCCCTAAATTGGTGGGAGTCCTGACTCCGTTTGTCAATACCAATATGGATACAGGCGATATCATATTTATGGGAAAAGGATTGATCTCCAAGGATAATCGGAATATCGAAACAATGAGGATACCGGTTGAAGGATCGTTCGAGAACCAGAGGGTGAGCGGTGCAGGCGCAGTACTGGTGATCAATTTTGAAGAGAACAGAACTGCGCTTCAGGAGTTTTTAACTAAATAGTTGCCTTACTAAAATTCCCCGAGCAAGAATTAGAGGTGTACAATTATTTATAAGAGGTAAATAGGATAAGGTAATCAGGACTCTGTTGAAACTTCAGGATTCTGATTACCGAGTTGTTAGGACAAGGAGATTTCAATGGATGTTGAATTGATGAAAGAATGGTTTACAAATGAAAACATTATGGATTTGCTCAATCAATATCGCTCATTTGGGCCGATTCCGGGAATCCTTCTGCCAATGCTTGAGGCGTTTTTACCTTTCCTGCCATTGTTCTTATTTGTCATGGCGAATGCGAACGCGTTTGGGCTGTGGCTTGGGTTTCTTTTTTCCTGGACTGGAGCAGTTCTCGGAGCTTTGCTCGTATTCTTGATTTTTCGTAGATACGGCCAGGGACGAATACTTAGGTTCTTGCAGCGCCATCCTAAAGTCCAAAAGGGGATGAATTGGATAGAACGCCACGGTTTTGGTCCGATTTTCCTGATGCTGTGCTTCCCTTTTACTCCATCTGCCCTCGTCAATATTGTGGCAGGGCTTTCGAAAATCAGCATGGCTCAGTATATGCTTGCAGTAATAACTGGGAAAATGGTGATGATATTTACGATCAGTTTCGTAGGATATGATATTCGTTCATTGATCACCAATCCTGCGCGGACTGCCATCGTTCTGGCTGTCATCGCCATTCTCTGGTATATTGGCAAAAGAATTGAAGTAAAGATGAATATGAGTGTTGGAAAAGACGATAATGACTGATAGCAGGAACAGGATAACAGGTGGTGAAGGTAGTCGATGATACAAATCATGAAAAGGGAAGGGCTTGAGTGGATCAAGGCTTTTGCTCTCGGCATGATCATATTTGTCTTTATCAGGATTTTCTTTTTTTCCAATTATGTAGTTGAAGGGGAATCCATGCTTCCGACTCTGGAGGATGGGAATAAAGTCGTTGTTAATAAGCTGGGATATGAGACGGAAGATCTTGAAAGGTTTGACGTGATCGTATTCCATGCGAATGAGGAAGAGGATTTTGTAAAGCGGGTCATCGGCCTGCCGGGAGAAAAAGTAGAATACCGCGAGGACATGTTGTTCATCAATGGCAAAAAAGTGAATGAACCTTTTTTGAAGCAGTACCGCGAACAATCCCCAGGAGGCTACTTGACGGGCGATTTTACCATTGAGGACTTGACCGGGGTTGAAAGAGTGCCTGAAGGAAAGTTGTTTGTCCTCGGCGATAACCGACTTGGAAGCTGGGACAGCAGGCAGTTTGGCTTCATTTCGGAGGATCAGGTCGTTGGCAAGGTTAATCTTAGATATTGGCCGCTTGAGGAAATGGATGTATCGTTCTGACAATACATATAGAGAAGTGGAAAGACTCGTCAATTTTCGAGTCTTTTTTTATTTCGTCCATGTTAGACTGAAAACATTATCATGAAAACAGGGCGGAGATTATATGCAGGGAACATTGCCATTGATCAAAACAAAATTGATTGTTCCTGGCTTACAGGAACAATGGATAAGACGGGCAAAATTATCGAGAAAAATGAAAGCGATTTCCGAGAAACCGCTGACCATCATCCAGGCTGGCGCCGGTTATGGCAAGAGCACGGCTTTGGCATTGCATGTCAAAGATCAACAACAGTCATGCTGCTGGTATACAATCACTTCTTCAGATGATGATATTCTTCCGTTTCTTTCCTATTTGACAGCCTCGATTCAAACCTTGTTCCCGGAGTTTGGCCATGAGTTAATACCATATATGAAAAAAATGGACCGTTATATAAGGGAAGAGGAACTAGGCATGCTCTCTTCGCTTTTCATCAATGAGATCCTTCAGATACCCGAACAGATCATTGTCATCCTTGATGACTACCACGCGATTGAACATTCTTACCATATCAATGTCTGGATGGAAAAACTGCTGGAGCATATGCCGGGCCATCTCCATCTTGTGATTTCGACCAGGACAAAGCCTGGCTGGAAAGTACTTGCTAAGTTTAGGGCTAAAAATGAATTGAATGAGATTTCGAAGGCGGATTTGATTTTCGGCAAAGAAGAAATTGAGCTGCTCCTTTCTGATTATTATCAGATGGCTATTAGTGACGAACAGATTGACCAGCTGTATCACATTACAGAAGGCTGGGTCATCGCGATTGGAATGATTGCTCAGCAGCTGCCGCATCTTCATAGCCTTGAAGAGCTGCTGGCAGAGCCTGCAAAGTCGCTTGAAGATCTTTTTCAATACCTGGTATATGAAGTGTTTTCGAAACAGCCCCCAATGATCCAGCAGTTTCTTGAACAGACAAGCATCTTCGAAGAAATAAGCGGCGATGTATGTGACCACATCCTCGGTATGAACGGTTCCATCCAGATGCTGCAGCAGCTGACTGCGAAAAACCTGTTTATTCAAGAGATTGGCGGCAGCCAGTTCAGGTATCACGCCCTTTTCCGGGAATTCCTCGAGAACAGGCTGATCACAAGCCAGCCTGAACAATACAGAGTTTTAATGATGAACAGTGCCTATTATTTTGAAAAAAAAGGACAGTGGGAAGAGGCATTATACTGCTATGAGAAAGTTGGCCAATATCAGGCAGCTGCGGCGATTATGGATGAACAGGGGATGGAGCTTCTCGAAATGGGCAAGCTCGAGAATCTGCAGGAGCGGCTGGCAAGAATCCCGCTGGAAGATAAAAGCCGCTATTGGTCACTTTTATTTCTTGAAGGCGAAGTGTACCGTTACCGCTCATTGTACAAGCAAGCGGAAGCATGTTATGAACAGGCGATCCAGACAGCTGACAGAATGGGAAATGCGGAATGGAAAAGCAAAGCGCTTGAAGGCAAAGCGAAAATTTATCTTGATACAATCCAGCCGCTTAAGGCTGAACGCATTTTAGCACAGGCTATTGAGCTTCGGGAAGCGGCGATGCTTGATGCTGCTGCAGAGGAAACGGGAAGGCTCTATCGCCTTCTTGCTGAAAACCTGATCAATTCCGGACAGGCTTTGAAGGCAGAAAAATGGATAGAACGGGCAAGGTCGATGGGAGTGCATATTGAGGATGGAAACCTTGAAGCCCGGCTAACTTTAAGGACCGGCCGATTTGAAGAAACGAGAAGGATTTTAAGTGATGCTAAAGCAATTGGCCATCTGGATGAAAAGCAGCATTTGCCTCAATCACATAGGGAAACAGATTTGCTGCTGGCGTTGATTGAAGCTTTTACAGGCAATGGCATGCAGGCAAAAACCTTGTCTCAATCAGGGATACAATATGGGATTGATATCCAGGCTCCATTTGTGGAGGCTTGTGGATGGATCAGGATGGGGCATGCAGTCCAGCTGATTGAACAATATGATCTGGCTTTGGCAGAAAAATGCTATGAAACGGCACTTGATATCATGGGACGTCTGAGCATCGAAAGAGGGAAGGCCGAACCGCTGATGGGCCTGTGTATCCTCTATGGATCAAGGCGTGAATATGAAAGGGCAGCTGAGGCTGGAAGAAAGGCGCTGCTCGAAACAGAACAGGTGAAGGATGTTTGGTTATCAGCCCTCATTACCTTATGCATGGCCATTGCGTCCATCTACAACGACAGGCACAAAGAGGCATTCGAGAACCTTCGCAAAGCAGAGGGACTGATCAGTCAGTGCGGCGATGAATATGGCAGGATGCTGCTTGCGTTTTGGAATTCCTATTATTATTTTTTGTTGAATGAAGATGAGGAATTCAAATCAGCATTTTCAAGCTTCTTAAAATTGATGAAGACAGGAGGATATGAATTCTTCCTGAAAAAGCGGACGACATTTGGGCCGCGGGACTTGCAAGTTTTCGCACCGATGCTAATTCAAGCGGTAAAGCATTCCATAATGCCTGGATATGCAGAGAAGCTGCTGGAGGATTTGAAAATTCCGCGCTTGAGTGCCCATCCTGGCTACACATTAAGAGTCCAAACGCTTGGTCAATTCAGGCTCTGGCTTGGAGACAGGGAAGTGGAGGACAGGGATTGGCAGAGGGGAAAAGCGAAAGAGCTTTTCCAGCTATTCTTGACGAAGAGGAGCCAGTTCCTGATGAAGGAGGACATTTTCCAGATTCTATGGCCAGTCCATGAGGAAAAAAGTGCAGACAGGGATTTTAAGGTCGCTCTGAATGCCTTGAATAATGTACTGGAGCCTGCCCGCAAAGCGAGATCCACCCCTTTTTTCATTATCAGGGAGGGAACAGGGTACGGAATTAACCCTCAGGCAGCGATTGAACTGGATTCGCGAATTTTTGAAGAATGGGCAGAGGCCGGCCTTGAAGAGAAGAATACCGAAAAATCTATGGAGGAACTTGAACGCGCCCTGAATTTATATAACGGGGATTATCTTCCTGAAAGAAGGTATGAGGATTGGTGCCTCAATGAGCGGGAACGGCTTCTTGTATACTTTTTGCGCAGTGCGGAAAAGCTCGCCCAGTTGAACGTAAGGCGGGAAAACTATGATTCTGCCATTCATTGGTGCCAAAAAATCCTCCATAGGGATAGAACATGGGAGGAAGCATACCGGTTGCTGATGTTTTGCTATTATCGGAAGAACAATCGCCCGCAGGCAATGCGATGGTATAAAAAATGCAGCGAAGTACTGGAGGAGGAACTGGGAGTCACTCCGCTGGAACCAACAAAGCATATGTATGAGATGATCATTGCAGGACATAATCAATAGACTTACAGGAGGATATGGAATGGAGCACAAAAGACAGATTCACAGTTCATTAAAAGTTTTATTGGTATCGGATCTGGAAAAAGCGCGGAAGTTCTACTCTGATGTATTAGGCTGTGAGGTAACGGGCTGGTGGGCCATCCGTGATGGATTTTCAGGACTGGCAATAAAAATGCTGCAAGCAAGCGTTCCGAAAGATGTGAGGCCTAATCCGCCGGCAGCAGGTGAAAAGCATGGATTCGACCTTTACTGCTATGTAGAAGACTGGAATTCGCTTGATGAGTTATACCATGAATTCAAGGGAAAAGGAGCGCAAATTGCCATCGAGCCTTGGGTTGATGAAAATAATGGACCCTGGAAGGAGTTTGCCGTCAAAGACCTTGATGGATACTGCATCGCATTCGGCGGAACAGACGGCATTTGACTGAGGGTGATGCATGCTGTTAGTCACGTTTAAGCGACTGTAAGGATGCGATCAAAATAACTTTTCAGGATCAGCCACCTTGCCGGATAGGTTGCAGCAAAATCGGCTAATGCCTCATTTGAATAAATCAGCAGACAATCAATCTGTTTTTTATGCTGCTTTAGATCATAGAGCAGGGCGTGCGGGATTGTATAATGCTGGTTTAATTGATAAGGGTTTAATTTTACAGGCACTACACTTTCTTTATCCATTAAGTCAAGCAGGGCAGCTTGCTGAATTTCAACGCTTTCATCCTGGACGTGCCCATTTATATGAATCTTTTCATTGATCAAATAGATTCCCTTCATAGAAATCCCCTCCATGTTTTAGGCAATTTAGTAAAGTTATTGCCATAAAAATAGGAGGGGATACTATTTAATTTGGAAGTCTAGAAATAGAAGTTCATTTTTTAACGGTGCCGGTACTTATAAATCAATCCTGCAATGATATTTGCCGGAATGAACAACAAAATACGGCATTCATGAACTTGTCCCCCTTTTATTTATTTCACTATTAATTTCATAACTACTTCTTCTGCTTTTTGCCACCAACAATGCCTTCCATGACATACCCAATTTGCTGTAACTCATTTGTAACTTCCATTTTTTAAGATGATGTCAAAGCTTGTGGGCTTTGGAATCACCATTTTAAAGGGGGAAAGGAAATGAAAGCTGGTCAGCGGAATTTTGTTTTATCTTTTATGCTCATTTTGGTCCTGTTGTTTACAAGTGCCTGCAGTGGATCGGGAACAGAGAAGTCAGGCGGTACAGAAAGTACGGAAGGAAAAGGTGAACCGAAGAACACGGAACCGATCAAGATTGGTGTGCTGGCTTCGCAAACAGGCGGACTTGAAGCTTATGGGAAGCAGACACTTCGCGGGTTCGAGTTGGGGCTTGAATATGCAACAGACGGAACGAATGAAGTAGCGGGGCGTAAAATCGAATTCATTGTTGAAGATACCGAAACCAAACCTGAAGTAGCAGTCCAGAAAGCGACGAAGCTGCTTGAGGAAGATGAAGTAGACTTCCTGGTCGGTTCATCAAGCTCAGGTGACACGCTGGCAGTCCTGCCATTGGCTGAGGAATACGAAAAAATCATGATTGTCGAGCCGGCAGTAGCAGACAGCATCACAGGCTCTGAATTCAATGAATATATTTTCCGAACGGCGCGCAACTCTTCGCAGGATGCTGTTGCGGGTGCCGCTGCCATTGCGAAGGATGGCGTAAAAATCGCGACTCTTGCTCCGGACTATTCCTTTGGCCGCGATGGCGTCGCTGCGTTCAGAGAAGCAGCAGAAAAACTTGGCGCAGAAGTTATTCATGAGGAATATGCAGATCCTGCTGCTACAGATTTCACTTCCAACATCCAGAAAATCATCGACCAGAAGCCGGATTACTTGTTCGTTGTCTGGGCTGGCGCAAATTCACCATGGAACCAGATTGCAGACATGAAGGTCCAGGAAAAAGGCATTAAAATCTCCACTGGTGCTCCAGATATCGCCGCACTTGCAACAATGGAGCCGCTTGTCGGCATGGAAGGCTTCACTGTCTATTATCATGACCTTCCGCAGAATGACATCAATAAATGGCTTGTTGATGAACATAAAAAGCGCTTTAACGGCGAGCTTCCAGATTTATTTACGCCAGGAGGCATGACAGCTGCGATGGCGATTGTCGAAGCCTTGAAGAAAACAGAAGGGGACACCGATTCCCAAAAATTGATCGAGACGATGGAAGGAATGAGCTTTGATACTCCTAAGGGCCAAATGACCTTCCGGGAAGAAGACCATCAGGCACTCCAGGCATTATACGCTATCAAATTGGAGAAAAAAGATGGAGTGGACTATCCAGTCCCTGTCCTGATCCGCGAGCTCTCTCCAGAAGAAACAGCTCCACCGATCCGCAATTAACTAACAGATCCATAATGAACTTCGGTAACCCAGCCGAAGTTCATTATGCTTTTACAGAATCGGTGCGCAGACGTAATTTTATCAAGGGTGGTGAAAAGGAAATGACGGCAATTATTGAGACGAAAGACCTTAGCATTACATTTGGCGGCCATACAGCTGTAGATTCTGTCAGTATTTCAGTTCCGCACAATCATTTTAAATCGATCATCGGTCCGAACGGTGCCGGAAAAACGACCTTCTTTAACCTGTTGAGCGGGCAGCTCATGCCAACAGAGGGAAAGGTCATCTATAAAGGCAGTGACATCACAAAGCTGTCTCCGACAAAAAGGACGAGGGCGGGAATCGGACGGTCCTTCCAGATCACCAATGTATTCCCGAACCTGACGGTGATGGAAAATGTCCGTCTTGCCGTGCAGTCACATGAGGGAGTCCGTTATCAGATGCTGAGGCATTTCCGTTCTTTTAAAAAGTTCGAAGAGCAGGCAGAAGAGTGGCTGCAGCTTGTCTTGCTTGATGGCAAGAAGGATGCGCTTGCGAGGAATCTTGCACACGGAGAGAAAAGGAAGCTGGAAATCGCGATGCTGCTTGCTCTGAATACCGAGGTGCTGCTGCTCGATGAACCGACAGCAGGCATGTCGCTGGAAGAGGTCCCGGCAATCCTGGAGGTAATCAGGAAAATCAAACAACGCGGCGACCGGACGATCGTTTTGATTGAACACAAAATGGATATGATCATGGATCTTTCGGATTCTATCATGGTATTGTTCAACGGTGCTTTGCTTGCCGATGGGACACCGGAGGAAATTATGAAAAATGAAACAGTACAGTCTGCATATTTGGGAGGTTTGCATAGTGAACACGCTGCTGAAGCTTGACCAGGTCGAGACATTCATCGGCCAGTATCACATCCTTCAAGGTATCTCATTTGTAGTGCCGAAAGGGGAGGTTACCGTACTGCTGGGAAGGAATGGCGCCGGAAAAACCACGACACTGCGAACAATCATGGGATTGAACCCGGCAGCTAAAGGATCGGTTCAATTTAAAGGAGAAGAAATCAAGAGCCTGCCAACTTTTACGATTGCAAATAAGGGAATTGGATATGTGCCTGAAGACCAGGGGATTTTTGCCGGCCTTACCGTCGAAGAGAATATCAAAGTGGCGGTAAAAAAAGAAAATGATGAAACCCGGCAGCGGCTGGATTGGATTCTTGAGCTATTTCCTGATTTGAAAAAATTCTGGAAGAAACCAGGCGGCCTATTGAGCGGCGGCCAAAAGCAAATGCTTTCTATCGCAAGGGCATATGTCAATGACAATGAACTGCTCTTGATCGATGAACCGAGCAAAGGCCTTGCACCGATCGTCGTCGAAAAGGTAATGGAATCCATCCAGCAAATGAAGGATAAAACAACGATCATACTTGTTGAACAAAACTTCATGATGGCCAGCACGATTGGCGATAGATTTTACATTATCGATGATGGCAGGACGGTTTCAAACGGCTCGATGAACCTCCTCCGTGAGGACGAAGAAATGAGACGGAAGTACCTGGGCATTGCATAGGAAAGGAGGAAGCAAGAGTGGATGTTTTGATTAACTTAAGCCTTAACGGTCTAGCCACGGGAATGCTGATTTTCCTTCTGGCAGCCGGCCTTACTTTGATTTTCGGCCTGATGGATGTACTTAATTTCGCCCATGGCGGCTTGTTTGCCTGGGGAGCATACAGCGGCATTTGGATTTATAGCTCGACTGGAAGCTTTTTTGCCGGGATCATCGGGGCCATCCTTACAGGCATGATTCTCGGAATTGTAACCGAGCGCTGGATCATCAAGCCTGTTTATGGCAACCATGTGCAGCAAATATTGATTACGCTTGGTTTGATGCTTGTCTTATCAGAGATGTTAAAAGTGGTGTGGGGACCTAATCAGATTTCAGCAGCAACCCCTGATTACCTTTCAGGCAGCTGGGAGTTTGGCGGGATTATCATCATCAAATACCGTGTATTCATCATTGCTGTAGGATTTGCGGTATTTCTTGCTGTACAATACTTGCTTAAAAAGACAAAGATCGGTCTGGTTGTCCGCGCGGGGGTTATGAATAAGGAAATGGTCCAATCACTCGGAGTAAACATCCAGAGAGTATTCATGTTCGTATTCATGATCGGTGCCGGAATGGCTGCTCTTGGCGGGATGCTTCTAGGGCCATATTCTGGGGTGATTTATGCGGATATGGGCATGGAGTTTGCGATCCTGGCATTCATCGTTGTGGTCATTGGCGGAATGGGCAGCTTTACAGGCTCGGTAATGGCCGCAATTCTGGTTGGATTGTCAGGTTCATTCATGGCCTATTATGTGCCAGATCTGGCGCTGGCAGCTAACATGCTTCTGATGGCAGTCGTATTAATCTTCAGGCCGCAGGGCTTATTCGGGGCAAAGGGGTGAGAAAAAGATGACAAGAATGTTGTCAAATCGCATGAACATCTTATATTTGCTTGTCGCCGGGTTCCTGGCAGTACTTCCGTTTGTCTACGATTCTAGAAGCATGCTGATCCTTCTCTCCCAGGTGTTCATTTTTGCCGTGCTGGCGATGAGCTATGACATCCTGCTCGGATACACCGGCATCGTCTCGTTCGGTCATGCGATGTTCTTCGGAATCGGGGCCTATACAGTTGGTGTCTTCATGAAAAGGTTTGAACCTGAAACAAGCTACTTTATGCTCGCTGTCCTGGTCACGATTTTGCTGACTGCTGTGGTCAGTTATTTCGTCGGGCTGCTGACACTGCGGCTGAAAAGCCATTTTTACGCGATGCTGACGATGGCGTTCGCCGGATTATTTTTAGTGCTCGCTGAAAAATGGCGGACTGTAACATATGGGAATGATGGCTTCACGTTCAGGGTACCAGATTTCCTTAAGGACCGAACGGACTTTTACCTGATTTGCCTTGGTTCAATGGTCATTGTCTTCATTTTATTAAAAAGATTCACCAACTCACCGCTTGGAAGAGTCCTTCAGGCGATCAGGGAAAATGAGCAGCGGACAGAATCGCTAGGATACAGTGTTCTGCAATATAAAATCATTGCCAGTGTCGTATCAGGAGTCATCGCTGGTATTGCCGGGATTTTATACGCTGTTTCCTTAAGGTTCGTAAACACCAGTGTTTTTACGATGGACATTACACTCGATGCCTTGCTGATGACGATCATTGGCGGAGTCGGGACGCTGGTCGGGGCAATCATCGGCGCGGGAATCATCGAGTTTTCCCATCACTGGCTTACAGAGCTTGCGAAGGTTCACTGGATATTCGAAAGATGGATCATCTTTTTCGGCATTATTTATATCCTTGCTGTCATGTTTTTCCCTCAGGGGATTGTCGGTTCCTTGCAGAAACTGAAATTCAGAAAGAAAAAGAAAACTGCGGTTCCAGTAGAATCAGAGACTATAAGCCAGGGAGATTCTTGATGGAAACAAAGCAAGTCACTTCATTCGTACTCCGCTTTCAGCTCACGGACATCGAAATGGACAGCGGCAGAAAATACTGGAGGGTCAAGGTAACCCATGTCCAAGAAGAAAAAGAAGCCATGTTTGATTCCCTGGAGTCGGCAATGACATTTATTAAGGAAATTGTTGGTGAATCATAGACCGGTTTTTAAAGGGGGATGAAGATGCAAATCGGCATTGTCAGTACGGGAATTTACCTTCCTGAAAATTATGTGACAGGGGCGGAAATTGCCCGGTTGGCAGGAATTCCTGTACAAGTTGTTGAAGAAAAAATGGGAATCAGGAAAAAGCCGGTGCCAGGCCCGGAAGATCATACGTGTGAGATGGGAATCAAGGCTGCGAAAAGGGCATTGGAAAAAGCCGACCTGGATCCGCTGGACATCGACCTTGTTATCTATATTGGCGAGGAATACAAAGAATATCCATTATGGACAGCAGGGATCAAGCTGCAGGAGGAAGTCGGTGCAAGGAATGCCTGGGCCTTCGATACCGCGTTAAGATGCGGAACGACTGTGATGGCCCTGAAACTGGCGAAAGGGATGATGCTCTCTGATCCGGGAATCAATACCGTTCTCCTCGCGGGAGGCTATCGCAATGGTGATTTCATAGATTACCAGAATCCAAGGACGCGGTTCATGTATAATCTCGGGGCCGGCGGCGGTGCGATTATATTACAAAAGGGGCATGGGAAGAACGTACTGCTGGAAACAGAAATGATCACGGATGGGTCTTTTTCCGAAGATGTCGTCGTCGTTGCCGGCGGAACAAAAAATCCGATTTCTGCGGAGGCTCTTGAGCAAGGACTGTACCAGCTCGATGTTCTTGATCCGAAGGGAATGAAGGAGCGGCTCGAGCAAAAATCGATGGCCAACTTTTTAAAAGTCATCCGGCGGTCCGTGGGGAAAAGCGGTTTTTTCGAAAAGGACATCGCCTACATCGGGATGCTTCACATGAAGCGGTCGGCGCATGATTTTGTATTGAGGGAGCTGGGCCTAACGGAAGAAAACTCCATCTACCTCGAAGACTATGGGCACATCGGACAGATTGATCAAATCCTGTCGCTCGAACTGGCAGATAAGGCAGGGAAATTGAAGGATGGGGATGTTGTCGTTCTCGTCAGTGCCGGAATCGGCTATGCCTGGGGGGCAACAACTATTGTTTGGGGAAAGGGTGTGCTGTAATGGAAAAAACGGCAGTAGAGTTGAAGAAGGTTAATTTGCGCAATGGGGAAACAATCGCGTATAGGGAAAGGGATGGAGGAATGAAAAATGTTTTGTTAATCCATGGGAACATGACATCATCCAAACACTGGGACTTGTTGATTGACGCAATGGACCCTGAATATAAAATTTTCGCGCTTGACCTTCGCGGATTCGGTGGGTCCAGCTATTACAAGCCCATCATGTCGATCAAAGACTTTTCTGATGATGTAAAAATGTTTGTCGATGAAATTGGGTTGAAGGATTTTGCTCTTGTCGGATGGTCGACGGGAGGGGCGGTAGGAATGCAGTTCGCAGCCGATTACCCGGGTTATTGTAAAAAGCTTGTACTGCTCGCCTCAGCATCGACGAGAGGATATCCGTTCTTCGGGACGAGTGAAGAAGGCCTGCCGGATGTTAACAACCGGCTGGTTACTTATGATGATGTTAAGGCGGATGCTGGTAAAACAATTCCCGTCCAGACAGCCTATGACCAGCAAAATAAAGGATTTTTAAAAGCAATGTGGAATATGTTGATTTATACTGATCGTCAGCCAGAAGAACGGCATTATGACGAATATGTTGATGATATGCTGACACAGCGCAATCTCGCTGAAGTCTACCATTCTCTTAATACTTTTAATATCAGTGCTTTAAATAATGGGCTGAAGGATGGAACAGACCAGGTAAAGGATATCCAGATTCCTGTGCTTGTGCTCCGAGGTGACCGGGATCTAGTTGTCACTAAAGGGATGGCAGATGAAATTATCGAGGATTTTGCAGGCCGTGCAAGGATTGCGGAACTGCAGGATTGCGGCCACTCGCCATTAGTGGATGACCTGGATCAGCTGCTGAAGCATATTGAAGGATTTTTAGCAGAGTAGGAAGGTGTTATTATGAGATTGAAAGATAAAGTAGCGATTATTACTGGGGCAGCGAACGGGATCGGTCTTGCTGCAGCAAGGACTTTTGCCCGTGAAGGCTCAAGGGTTGCCATGGCGGACTTTGATGAAGCAACAGGAAAGAAGCGTGAAGCTGAGCTGTCTGCTGAGGGCTATGACGTCGCTTTTTTTCAGGTGAACGTCGCTGACAGGTCCAGTGTCGACTCGCTGGTCCAAAATGTTCTAGGCCATTTTGGCAAAATTGATATTTTAATAAATAATGCAGGAATCACCAGGGATGGGATGCTGCACAAGCTCGCTGCAGAGGACTTCCAGAAAGTCGTTGATGTCAACCTGACCGGCGTGTTCAATTGTGCCCAGGCGGTTGTCCCGGCAATGGTGCAGCAAGGATCGGGCAGAATCATCAATACATCTTCCGTTTCCGGCATATACGGCAATGTGGGACAGACAAACTACGCAGCTACAAAAGCCGGAGTCGTCGGGATGACGAAAACATGGGCAAAAGAACTCGGCCGCAAAGGAATCAATGTCAATGCAGTCGCTCCCGGATTCATTGAAACGGGTATGACCGCAGCAGTGCCGGACAAAGTGATTGAACAAATGAAGATGCTCGTCCCGCTTGGCAGGCTCGGTTTGCCAGAGGATATCGCCCACGCCTACTTGTTCCTCGCCTCAGACGAGTCCAAATATGTAAACGGCACCACCCTCCATGTCGATGGCGGGATCATGATGTAAGATGAAAAGCGTAAGCGCCTCGTTCAGCCCCGACAAGCGCTGGAGGGCTGACCGGTGAAGTCGTTCTTTGACTTCATTGGGCGGACCGAAGCGACTCGAGGGGCTAGGCGCTGTAGCTGGATTACGATGATGAAAAGCGCACTTGCTGCGCTTTTTTATTTTGGGATGGCGTGGTAAAAGGAGAGTAAATATTTCAACCGTAAATAAAACTGCTCCAACCGTAAATAAATCTCTTTCAACCGTAAATAAAACTGCTCCAACCGTAAATAAATCTCTTTCAACCGTAAATAAAACTGCTCCAACCGTAAATAAATCTCTTCCAACCGTAAATAAAACCGCTCCAACCGGGAATAGATGTTACAACCGTTAAAAAAACCATTCCAACCGTCTATAAATACGACCCAACCGTTTAAAAAACTTCGCTAACCGTTGAAAAAATTCATCCAACCGTTAAAATAAATCCTCAAACCGAGAAAAATCCTCCCCACTGGTATTAAAACCGATCCAACTGGAGTTTAAATCTCCTCTAACAGTATTAAAACTAACTGTTGCCACTGCGATCGGCCAAAAGGTACCCAAAAATGCATTGCTTAATCCACCCTTCAGTCCGCCGATAACCACTTTAAGGTTAACTCCCCACCAAAAGTGGTAAATGGTATTAAAAAAGGATGAGGTGCTGAACATGGAAGAAACAAAGCAAAAATACTACTTTAATATAGAAAGCGGCGAGGTGCTGGACACGCCGGCTGAGCCGGAGGGCCATTTATTTACATTGATTGCGACAGGTGAAGAAATCAGCGATCTGCGGGAATACCTGGAGATAAACTATAAAGCAGACTGGGCAACATACGGAAATTCCCATCTGCATCCTTTCAAGGACCCGGATCGTGAACATGCGGAATATGACTTTGCGATGAAGGAAATTTATGCGATGGTCTACAAACTGGGTGATGCCGAAGCAAGGAACCATGTAAAAAGCATGGGGATATTTACAGAAGATGAGTTGAGGGGAATATAAACGTTTGACACCATGGCTGATGCTGTGGTGTCTTTTTTCATATGTAACTATCCTGTAACTCCCATCGCCTAAAATGAATCCATCAAGACGAGAGAAGGAGAGATTGCGGTGAGGTGGGAGCTCGACTGGCTTGAATCTAGAGCGGGATTGACACCGGATGCAGCTGCGATTGCCGATGCAGGGACAGATCAGGAATGGTCTTTCAGGGAAGTCAATGATCGGGCTAAAGCAATCGCGGTGTGGCTGGGTGAAAAGGGTGTCCAAAAAGGCGACAGGGTTGCGCTGCTTGCGCCAAACGGAATCAGTTACTTTGATTTGCTGTTTGCCTGCGGAAAGATCGGTGCCATTTTTGTGCCGCTGAACTGGAGGCTATCCCTCGATGAGCTGGCATATATCATAAAAGACTGTGAGCCCAGGCTGCTGGGGTTTCATTCCAATTTTACAAAGGTAGTGACAATGATTTGGGGGCAGGAGGATCGTTGCATCCAAATCAATGGTTCACGATACGCTCAGCTGTTTGACGTAAAAGTTAGCCAAGATGCTGAAAAGGCCACAGTGGAGGAAGAAGATCCTCTGGCGATGATTTATACAGGCGGAACCACTGGGAAGCCCAAAGGAGCGGTTTTGTCACATCGGGCCATCGTCTGGAACAGCCTTTCCACAATCGCCAGCTGGAATCTGACGAACGAAGATACGACGGTAACGTATTTGCCTTTATTCCATACAGGCGGTTTGAACGCTCTTTCAATCCCTATCCTGATGGCAGGAGGTAAAGTCGTACTGGCAAACGAATTTACCCCCGAGAAGGCAATCGAAAATTTAATCAGGTATAAATCGAGTATTGTGCTTTTGGTGCCGACAATGCACCATATGCTCGTAAAATCGCAACAATTCCTTGAAACGGAATTACCGGATATTAAGTTATTTTTATCTGGGGGTGCACCGTGCCCGCTCGAAATCTATGAAGCTTACAAACAAAAGGGCCTCAGCTTCAAGGAGGGCTATGGACTGACAGAGGCTGGCCCAAATAATTTTTACATAGATCCTTCAGAGGCAGATGTAAAAAGGGGCTCGGTAGGTAAGCCAATGCTATTTCATAGTATCAGGATTCTGGATGAAGACGGACAAGAGGTTGGAGCAGGTGAGGTCGGTGAACTTGCCATCAAGGGGAACCATGCATTTTCTTACTACTGGAAAAAAGAAAAAGCGACGAATGACACCTTAAAGGACGGCTGGCTCTACACTGGCGACCTGGCGAAGAGAGATAGGGATGGATATTACTATATTGTCGGCAGGAAAAAAGAGATGATCATCACGGGTGGTGAAAATGTGTATCCTCTTGAGATTGAGCACTGGCTCTGTTCCCATCCTTCGATTCGCGAGGCTGCCGTGGTCGGAATGCCGGATGAAAAATGGGGAGAGGTCGTGACTGCATTCATTGTTCTGGAAGAGGGGGCCGTTTTGAGTGAGCAGGAAGCCAAAATGCATTGCAGGCAGAAGCTCGGCGGCTATAAAATACCGAAAGTAATTCGTATCATAGGCCAGATGCCGAAGACGCATGTAGGCAAAATAGATAAAAAACGGTTGAAGGAAATGGCAGGTAAAAATCAGAAAACAATCAGCTGAAAATTTGATTTAGGAATATATCGGGATTTAAGGAATATGCAGCGATGATTCAGGAATATATCAAGATTTTAAGGAATAAGTGGTCATGATTCAGGAATATATCAAGATTTTAAGGAATAAAGCCGAAGGTCAGGACAAAGTTTACCCCCCGGATTTCCAAAATGCAATCTAAAACATGAAAAAAGGCATTTCAGCCAGCGTTTGCTGACTGGAATGCCTTTTTTAATAGAAATAGAAATATATATTTTTCTCTTTGAGAATTGTCCAGCTCCAGCGCCTAGCCCCTCGAGACGCTTCGGTCCTGCCAATGAAGTCAAAGAACGACTTCACTGTCAGGCCCTCCAGCGCTTGTTGGGGCTGATCAAGGCGCTTGCGCTTTTCAAAATCAATATGCAAAACACAATATTAACAGAGAAGAGGGAAGATAAGAGAATCATGACCCCGCTGAATGGCAGCAGTGCTGCGACCGGCGGGGCGAGACTGGCTCCGGTCAGCAGGATAAAAGAATAGAGCGATAATGCTTTGGCGCGCTGGCTGCTGCCATAAAAGCCGATTAAAGTAATGACGGTGGGAATGACGAGTGAAATCGATGAAACAAAAAATATAGAAAAGATAACCAGAGCACCGGTGGTATGAAAGAAAAGCAGCAGGAATGCGCTTGATGACCCGATGGCCAAACCAAACATCAGAGTCTGCAGCTCTCCCCAGCGCTCCATCAATCTGCCTGTAAAAAGGGAGAGGGAAGCACCGATCAATCCAACCAGCCGGATCATCAGCAGGTCTGAGGCAGGGCCGTCAAAAAAACGTCCAATAGCATCATAGAAGGCGATAATTGCGAACAGCAGCGAGAACGTAATCATATAGCATTTCATCAGGCGAGGCTCTTTTAGCAATTGCAAAAAGATTTTCCATAAAGGCTTGCTTTCTGTCGCAGGAGGTGGTGATTCTTTCAGCAGGAAAAAAGCAGCGGCAAATAGAATGAAATAAAGTGCTGAGAAGAAAAAGAAGACGCTATTCCAGGAAAAAACATCCGCCAGAAAGGCGCTGGCAACCTGCCCAAAGATCCCTGCGATTAAAAATCCTGTATTGATCAGCACAACCAGGATCGTCCTCTGCCGAAAATTGAATACATCATAGGAGTAGGCGAAAGCAACTGAAGCGAAAGTAGCAAGGGTGACTCCCTGCAGAGAACGGGCGATCCACAAACTGAGGGATCCGACTGAGAATCCCACTGCCAGTGTCGTCAATGCAGAGGCCAGTAGCCCGAATACAAGGATTTTCCTTCTCCCTGTGAAATCGGAAACCGGTCCGAATGACAGCAGCCCGCACGCATAAAAGAAAGTAAACAGACCACCTGCGAGGACTACGTGGGATTCGGCAATTAAAAGGTCATCCGCAAGAACCGAATAAATAGGAATCAATGTATAGATATTGCTTGCGACCATAATGGCGCAGAGTGTCAGAAGGATGGAAGCCTTCTGAAAAAAGGACATGGATTTCATGTATATCACCTGCCATCAACAACATATGCAGACACCGAATGTTTTGCAGGTTGTTTTGGGAAAAATTAACGGGCTTCTTGCTTTCAAATTGGCATGCAAAAAAGGTATAATGAATGATATATAGAACAGTCGTTTGGTATGGAAAGGCGCATGGAAATAAAGCGCCTTTTTCAGTTTTTATCATCAATAAAAGAGATAGATATTTTAAGAGAGAAAGGGGTAGTAAGATGTCTGTACGTTTAGTACTGGGGCGGTCGGGGAGCGGGAAGACCGAGATGATCATTAAGGAAATCAAGGACAGGCTCATCTCGGACCCGCAGGGGGAACCGATTGTTTATCTTGTCCCTGAACAAATGTCATTCCTTTCCGAATACAGATTGTCCACTGACCCTGAACTTGGCGGCATGATCAGGACGCAGGTTTTCAGCTTTCCGCGCCTGGCATGGAGAATCCTGCAGGAAACAGGGGGATACACTCGCCAGCATTTGGACAGCGTCGGGATCAGCATGATGATCCGCAAAATTATTGAGGACAAAAAGGACGAGCTGAAAATCTTCCAAAAGGCAGCGGATAAGAATGGGTTTGTCCAGCAGATGGAACAAATGCTGATCGAGTTCAAACGCTATGCAATCAATCCGGATGAGCTCGCCGGAAAAATGGAGGAAAGCTCAGCAGGCAATAAAGCGCTGAAGGATAAAATCCATGATCTTGAGCTGGTATACCGACAATTTGAAGACGAATTATTCGGCAAATATATAGATTCAGAGGATTACTTTAAACTGCTGGCCGAGAAAATCCCGGCCTCGCAATATTTGAAAAATGCAGAAGTATACATTGATGGTTTTTACAGTTTCACGCCCCTTGAATTGATGATCATTGACCAGCTGATGAACACTTGTAAAAGAGTGACCATCGCGCTGCCAGTCGACAAGGGATTCAAAGATGGTCAGCCTGACGAACTGCATTTATTCAGGATAACAGGAGAAACCTGTTCAACTCTGTATGACATGATAAAAGCAAAAGGCTACGAGCTTGAAGAAGAGATTGTGCTGACGGAACAGAGGCGCTGGCATGATGAATCCTTAAAGCATCTAGAAAGAGAGTTCGATTCCAGGCCTGCCGTCAGATACAACGGGGGGGCCGCAATCCATATTGCCCAGGCAGCCAACAGAAGGGCGGAACTTGAAGGGGTAGCCCGAAAGATCCTAGGTCTGGCAAGGGATAATGGTTACCGTTACCGCGATATTGCCGTACTGATGAGAGGCAGCGAATACCGTGAAGTGCTTGAAACGATATTTGACGATTATGGACTGCCTTACTTTATCGACCAGAAGCGGAATATGCTCCATCACCCATTGATTGAGCTAGTCCGTTCCAGCCTTGAAACAGTTTTGGGGAGCTGGCGCTATGAGCCGATTTTCCGGGCTGTAAAAACGGACCTGCTGTTCCCTGATGGCGTGAATCTGAACAAGATGCGCGAACAGATGGATGTACTGGAGAATTATGTTCTTGCATATGGCATCCAGGGAGATAAATGGACAAAAAAAGAACGCTGGAAATACCGGAGGATCCGCGGCCTGGAGTATGACGGTTTGGCCCAGACAGATTTAGAAAAACAGACAGAGCAAGAACTGAATGACCTGAGGCTGCTTATTACTTCTCCGCTGCTGAGGATGGCTCGCCGCCTGAAGCGTGCTGACACTGGAAGGAAGCTTTCGGAAGCAGTCTATCTATTTATGGAAGAGCTTGATATCCCGGCGAAGCTTGAAGCCTGGAGAATGTCGGCAGAGGGAGAAGGAAGGCTGGTAGATGCGAGGGAGCATGAGCAAGCCTGGAACGCAGTGGTCAACCTTCTTGACCAGTTCGTCGAGATGCTAGGTGACACGACGGTTGCGCCAAAACAGTTCGTTTCGATTCTTGACGCTGGTTTTGAATCACTCAGATTCTCGCTGATTCCACCGGCAATTGACCAGATACTGATTGCCGACATTGAAAAGACGCGGCTTGCCGATGTTAAAGTCGCATTCGTCATCGGCGTCAACGAAGGGGTCCTGCCGGCGAAGATGACGGAGGAAGGAATTTTTGCAGATGATGACCGGGAGCTTTTGCAGTCAAAAGGATTAAAGCTAGCTCCGGGCAGCCGTACGAAGCTTCTGGACGAAAACTTCATCGCTTATAAAGCATTCGTTACGCCGTCAGAACAACTGTATATCAGTTATCCAATCGCCAATGAAGAAGGGAAGGCTTTGATGCCATCCTCATTCATCAAGAGGATCTCTGACCTATTCCCTGAACATCAAACGCATTTCTATCTGCCGGATCCCTCGGAATTGCCGGAAGAGGAGCAATTAGAATACGCTGCTGGTGAAAATGTAGCCTTGTCTTATCTGACTTCCCAGCTTCAATTGAATAAGCGTAATTATCCTGTCTATGATTTTTGGTGGGATGTGTATGATTACTATATAAAGAATCATCAATGGTCAGATACAGCACGCAAGGTTCTTTCAAGCTTATTTTACGAAAACAGGACAAAACAGTTGTCCGAATCACTCACGAAGGAGCTTTATGGTGACGAAATCCAGGCGAGTGTTTCAAGGATGGAACTGTTCAACAGCTGTCCATTCTCGCATTTTGTCCAGCATGGCCTGAAGCTGCGTGACCGCCAGATTTTCCGCCTTGAAGCGCCTGATATTGGGGATCTTTTCCACGCTGCGCTTAAGGAGATTGCCGAGACCGTCATGCAGCAAAACCTCAGCTGGGCCCAGCTTACAAGAGCCCAGGCTGAAGAGCTTGCAAGGGATGCTGTCCAAAAGCTGGCTCCTAAATTGCAGAATGAGATCCTGCTGAGCTCGAACAGGCATCATTATATCAGACAGAAGCTTCAGAATATCATTAGCCGCGCGTCGCTCGTATTAAGTGAGCATGCAAAGGTGAGCGGATTTTCACCAGTAGGCCTGGAGCTAGGCTTCGGCCGACAGGGAAAACTGCCTCCGCTTGCTTTTTCGCTTAAAAATGGCACCAGGATGGAACTGATGGGCCGGATTGACCGCGTCGATAAAGCAGAGGATGACCAGGGAGTGTACCTGAGGGTCGTCGACTATAAATCCAGCGTGAAGGATGTCAATTTGACAGAGGTATATTATGGTGTGGCCCTTCAAATGCTTACCTATCTGGACATCATCATCACTCATTCGCCATTGTTGGTCGGCAAGACTGCTGACCCGGCTGGAGTCCTGTATTTCCATGTCCATAACCCTATTGTCAACGCACCCAAAATGCTGACTCTTGATGAAATTGAAGAGGAAATCCTTAAACGCTTCAAAATGAATGGATTGCTGCTCAGTGATGAGAATGTCATCAGACTGATGGACAAGGGACTGGAGACAGGGAGTTCCCAGATTATTTCCGCAGGTTTTAAAAAGGATGGAAGCCTGTTGAAAAGCTCGAAAGTGGCCAGCAAGGAAGACTTTGACCATTTGCGGCAATTCGTCCGCCATAAGTATGTAGAGACCGGAAACAGGATTGTCAGCGGAATCGTCGATGTGGCCCCGTATAAGCTAAAGGACAGGGCACCATGTACATTCTGTTCTTTCAAGCCAGTCTGCCAGTTTGACCTGGGAGTGGAATCGAATGATTTCAGGAAACTTCCAGTCATTAAAAAGGAAGACTTGTTGGAGTCGCTCCGGCAGGATCAAAATATGAAGGCAAACGATGGATTGCCAGGAGTAAATGATCGATTAGAAGAAATCAGGAAACTGGATATTCTTGCATCAATCGGGGAGGAGGAAGAGGATCTTGGCTAAAATGAATATACCGCCTATACCGGAAGGGGCAACCTGGACGGAAGATCAGTGGAAGGCAATCATGGCCTCGGGGCAGGACATCCTAGTCGCAGCGGCAGCAGGTTCGGGCAAAACTGCTGTGCTTGTTGAGCGGATCATCAAGAAAATAACTTCGGAAACCGATTCGATTAATGTCGATGAACTGCTCGTCGTGACATTCACGAATGCATCCGCGGCTGAAATGCGCCACAGGATAGGAGAAGCACTGGAAAAAGCGATCGACAGCAATCCGGCATCGACTCATTTGAAAAAGCAGCTTAGCCTGCTGAACAGAGCGTCGATTTCAACACTTCACTCCTTCTGTCTTGAAGTGATCAGAAAATATTATTACATGATTGATGTCGACCCTGGTTTCAGGATTGCAGATGAAACAGAAGGTCAGCTGCTTAGGGACGAAGTGATGGAGGATCTGTTCGAGGAAGAATACGGAAAGTCAGACAACCAGCCTTTTTTCAACCTGGTAGATGCGTTCACGAATGACCGCAGCGATGAAGGATTGAAGGATATCATTGCCGACCTGTTTGATTTCGCCAGATCCAATCCTTCGCCTGATGCATATCTTGATTCAATCGTTTCCATGTACGACGCAGCAGGCAGTGCAGCGATGGAGGATCTTCCTTTCATGAAGGTGCTCGTTGCGGATATTGAGCTTCAGCTCCAGGGAGCGAAACAGCTTCTGGAAAAAGGGATGGAGATCGCCAGAATGCCTGGAGGGCCTGCGCCAAGGGCTGTTAATTTTACAGAAGACCTGCATGTGATTGATACCTTGCTTGCTGCAAAGGACAGATCATGGGCAGAGCTTTATGAGGCGATCCAGCTAGCCAATTTTGGCAGGGCAAAAACATGCCGCGGTGATGATTTCGACAAGGATCTTGTAGACAAGGCAGCCAAGCTTAGGGACCGGGCAAAGAAAATCGTCCAGGATTTGCGAGGGGAACTCTTTTCGCGCAAGCCCGAAAGCTTCCTGAAGGATATGCAGGAAATGAAGCCGCTGGTCGCTGTCCTGATTGATCTTGTAAAAGAATTCTCGAGCAGGTTTGGAGAAGTGAAGCAGGAGCGCGGCCTCGTCGATTTCTCGGATCTTGAGCATTATACACTGGATATCCTGTCAGCTGAATCGGAAGCGGAGGTAGTAGGAGCTAAACCTTCTGAAGCAGCTCTCGCATATAGAGTTAAATTCAAAGAAGTCCTTGTGGACGAATACCAGGATACAAACATGGTGCAGGAAGCGATTCTCCAGCTTGTGACAGCTGAAGGGGAAGAATCAGGCAATCTGTTCATGGTTGGCGATGTTAAGCAATCCATCTACAAATTCCGTCTTGCTGAGCCTAATCTGTTCCTTGGAAAGTACAACAGATTCACATCCAGCGGAGAAGGAACAGGGTTGAAAATAGATTTGGCCAAAAACTTCCGGAGCCGCAGAGAGGTGCTTGACGGAACGAATTATTTATTCAAGCAAATCATGGGGATCAAGGTTGGCGAGATTCATTATGATGAAAATGCCGAGCTGAAAAAAGGTGCGCCATATCCTGAGGATGACGAGTTCCCAGTGGAGCTGCTCTTGATTGATAAAAGTGAGGGTGAATCTGCAGAAACAGAGTCTGGCGAAGATAATGAAACGGCAGCAGGTGAATTCGACGCAGACGACATGGAACAATCCCAGCTCGAAGCAAGGCTGATGGCCAAGCATATTAAGGAAATGGTAGAAGAGCGCCGGGGCGTATACAATCCAAAGACAAAGACATCAAAGCCGGTCAACTACCGTGATATCGTCATTCTCCTCCGCTCGATGACCTGGGCGCCGCAAATCATGGAGGAGTTCAAACAGCAGGGAATCCCGATTTATGCGAATTTGTCTACTGGGTATTTCCAGGCAACTGAGGTCGCAATCATGCTTTCTTTGTTGAAAGTGATCGACAATCCTTACCAGGATATTCCGCTGGCGGCTGTCCTGAGGTCCCCGATTGTCGGGCTGGATGAAGAAGAGCTTGCCATCATCAGGGTCAGCCAGAAACGAGGTTCCTTCTATGAGGCATTGACAGCATTCTGCCTGCAAAAGCCAGTACCGGAAAATGAAGGTTTGCACGAGAAGACAAGTCGATTTTTCGAAAGCTTAAAGAGATGGAGAACTTCGGCAAGGCAGGGTTCTGTTTCGGATTTGATCTGGCAATTGTACAGGGAAACCCGTTTCTTCGATTTTGCCGGCGGGATGCCAGGAGGCAAGCAGCGCCAGGCAAACCTGCGTGCACTATATGATCGCGCAAGACAATATGAAGCCACAAGTTTCCGCGGCCTGTTCCGCTTTTTGCGCTTTATTGAGCGGATGAGGGAACGCGGCGATGACCTTGGGGCTGCTAGAGCACTTGGAGAGCAGGAAGATGTCGTCCGGATCATGACGATCCACAGCAGCAAGGGTCTAGAGTTCCCGGTCGTCTTCGTTGCCGGGCTTGCTCGGAATTTCAATACGATGGACCTGAAGAAATTCTACATGCTCGACAAAGAGTTTGGCTTCGCAGCAAAATATATCAATCCTGAAAAGCGGATATCCCTCCCATCTCTGCCGCAGTTAGCCTTCAAGCGCAAGAAAAAGATGGAGATGCTGGCAGAGGAAATGCGGGTATTATATGTTGCCTTGACACGGGCAAAGGAAAAGCTCTACTTGATCGGCTCGGTCAAGGATGCCGAAAAAACGATCAGCAAATGGCAGGACGAGGCAAGCCATCCGGAGTGGCTGCTGGATGAATATTTAAGAGCGTCAGCTTCAGGCTATATCGATTGGATTGGACCTGCAGTGATCCGCCATCGAGATTGTGTTGATATCAGGGAAGGTGAGGAAACCCTTCATCCAGAATTGGGTGAGGAGATTACATTCCATCCTTCCCGCTGGAAAATCGAAAGCATTAAAGCAGAGGCAATCGCTTCATATGGTGAGGAAAAAACCGAAGAGCAAGAAAGCTTTATGGACCTTGTAGCAGCAGGAAAACCTGTAAACAAGGAATCAGGACTGGCAGAGACAGTGAAAAGTCAGCTTTCTTGGAACTATCATTTCAAGGAAGCAGCAAACCACCGTTCCAAGCAGTCAGTTACTGAGCTGAAGCGCAATCACGAAACCAGGGATGAAGAGAGCGGAACACAGATTGTCCGGAGGTTTTCAAAACCAATCCTCAATAGGCCGAGATTCATGCAGGAGAAGAAACTTACACCTGCAGAACGCGGAACCGCGATGCATATGGTCATGCAGCATATCGATCTGAACTACCCTGTAACGGAAGCCTCTCTGGAACTGCAGCTGGACAGGATGGTAGAGAAGGAGCTGCTTTTCCCTGAGCAACGGGATGCTGTGGATAAAAAATGGATACTTGCCTTTTTTGAAACTGATATCGGCAAGCGACTGGTTACTGCTGAAAAAGTCAGCCGTGAAGTTCCATTTTATCTGTCATTGCCGTCAAAAGAAGTATATCCAGATTGGCAGGGAGAAAACGAGCCGATCTTTATCCAAGGGGTAGTCGACTGCATATTCCAGGATGAAAAAGGGACAGTCCTGCTTGATTTTAAAACGGATGGCATTCACGACCGCTACAAAGGCGGTTTTGAGCAGGCAAAGCCGATTCTCGAGGAACGTTATCGAATCCAAATCAGCTTGTATGGCAAAGCAATCGAACAGGTGTGGAAGCAGCCGGTTGAGGAGAAGTACTTATATTTCTTCGACGGCGGTCATCTGCTGGAACTGGATCAACTATAAAGGATTGTTAAAAACCGGCGGGTTGTGAATAATAACCCTGCCGGTTTTTTTGGGTTTGGCTTTGAAAAGTGTCCGATAGAGGGCTGTATTGGACAAACGTAAGGCGAAGAAAGAGAAAAGTGTCCGATAGAAAAGAGCCTATAGGTTACTCAGAAAAGATGAACCAATATATATTGGATCCAAAACCGTAAAAACCCGTGTGTAATGGTGCACCTACCAAGGTAAAAAGATTTTAAGAGTAAAGAAACTTTTTTTTCAAAGAAAGCACTTTATGCCAAAATTCATTCTGATAGGTGGGATCACCCGAGTGGCAAAGAAAAAGAAGTCCGGCACATGCGAATTATGCGGCAGGCAGGATGTTGAGGTGACCATTCACCATCTGGTTCCTAAAGAACTGGGAGGCACTTTCATGCCAACTGCCGATCTGTGCATCCCTTGCCATAAACAGATTCATGCTCTGTTCACGAATGATGAGCTTGCAGCGGATTTGAACACAATTGAGCGTCTTCGCTCCCATCCTGAATTGGGGAAATTTTTGAAATGGATAAAAAAGCAGCCTTCTACAAGGCTGCCGAAAATTTCAAAATCTAATGCGCGAAAAAGAAATAAACACTAGTTATTTCCCACAGTCGGCTGGTCAATCAAGTTGGCATCAAGGACATTGCTGGCGCTTAATCCATTATATGTGACGATAAATCCTCCAGTATTGAATCCACCCTGCCCAGCGACTGTTTTTGAATTGCTTTTTGGCGAGATGAACAGCGTGTCGCCAAACTGCACCGTCCCGCCGCCTACATTCAATATTTGCACAGGACCTATTATTGCTGGCATTGAAAACATCCTTTTCTGCTTTTGTTTAGTTATTTATGCTCATTGCCGTCGTAAAACCGGATATAGACTAGAAACTCCATACTAAATCTATATGCCTTCCCCACTTGAGTTGTTATTACGGGGCAAAAGCTGACGTATATGCTTAACCCGGGCTTCCATGGAAATATTGTGGCTGTTTCCAAGATGCACTAAAGACGAGGAAGAGGTTCCCAGGATATCAATGTTCCGAACCTTCAATACAGGGTTGAGGTTCTGGGAAGAGAAAATAACACTTTCTTCTTCTGCTGGTTGAAATGGGATTGTTTCTGAAAAAATTGGATAGACGTTGTAATTCCCTTCATTATCAAAAAATATCTCAGCCTCTCTTTGTACGGCCAAAGCCCTGGAAACCGCCTGTATTTGTTGCGAATCACCTATTTGGAAAATCGAGGAGAAGGATACCGAGTCAATTTTTATGTGATCAACACATGTTATTCTCCGAAGCATAGCGATCACGATATATCCGGCGACAGAGGGACAAATGGACCGACAATCAACGACTCTGCAGGTGTATCAAAGGTTGCTGCCAGCTGGATTGTATCAGCATCCCCAACCATCAGCAGCGAGGAACTTGAAACACCTATGATCCTGATGTCGCCGACACAAATATCACGGTTATAAACTTGGAAATTCATTAAGAACGTCCTTCCTTTACATTATCCGGCAGGTTTTTCAGGAACAGGAATACACCATTCTGGATTTCCTGCTTAATCAAATCAATCACCCGTTCATTCAGCTGAGGGCTAAGTTCCGTACCTCTTTCATTCGAGGATTGTTCTTTTAAATGCTGAGCCACTCTGCCAGACAACTGTTTTTTGATATCATTTTTTATAAACTCGAAATAGGAATCATCTACACTGATTCCCAGCTCCGCCTGGGCACCTCGGTAAATGTTCTCCAGTTCCGATTCTAGATATTGGTCTATTGCTGTTTCAATCTCGATTGTCCTTTTAAATAACTGCTTTGGCGGAATCGGTACATTCACAGCCTTTTGATCTACGGTAAAATCGTCAATTCCATCCATGTCCGTTGGGTTTAAACCAATATTTAAAGTTCCCTCAAGGGTTTCCACTTTTAACTGGTCGAACTTATACTCGATATTTCCGATTTGAACCGGAGGCCGCTCCTTCAGTGCAGCAATTTCCTGCTGCAGTTCGGAAATCATTTCCTCCAATCTTGCAGTCTTTCTGCTCTGGTGCTCCACATATAAATGCAGCTTCTTTATATAATGATAAAATTCCGCATTCAAAATGAATCACCTCGAATCGGCCGATTTTTAAAACATCCCTAACTACGTGGAACAGGGGCCTGCAAAGGGACTGCAGGGGCTTCAAGTGTACCGCCTGGCATATCTCCCATGCCAGTGCTGATTTCTGTGGGGTGGACCGCCTCTGGCGCAGGAGCTGTAAATCCACCGGTGTTATAAAGATAGGAAACTGGCTTGATCATTCCTGCACTGCCAATTTGCAGTACAGAAGAGTTTGTGATTCCATCAATCCTCAGAAGGTTGATTTTGATGGATTGTTGTATATAAAAATTCATTCGACTCACCCGCATTATACATTCAGATAGTTTCCTTGATCGACGGCATCCTGATCATAGGTATTCGTTGAGCTCTGGTTATTGTACACGGTCAATCCATCTCCGGTATTGAATGAGCCAGCTCCGGAAAATGTTTTTGCATTGGAAACCGGGCTTATCCTGTAAACATCGCCTATATGGAAAACGGAGCTGTTCCCAATGGAAATGACCTGTGCGACTCCAACAATTGCTGGCATAAGCAACACCCTTTAATAAGATTTCTCTATTATCCTATGTGCCCAGAAGCAGAATGTGATTAAAATGCCTATTCGGTTTAACAGGTTCTTTTCACAATCAATGGTCATCAGGGATTGATACAAGAGTTTTGCAGCAAAGCCTTAGAGAAAATACATGTTATATAACAGTTAAAAAGTTATATAACAGGTGGAGTAATATGTTAATATATTTATATATTTAGAATTATAAAATTATTCTACAGGAGGCAGATTATGAACGTTCCATTGCTTTTGAACCAGTTTCTAGATCGTGCGGTGTCACTATACGGCGATACGAAAGCCATTTTTTCCGAAGATCGGGCACTTACATATTCTGAGTTGAATGATAGGGTGAACAGACTTTCCGATGGTTTAAGAAAGCTGGGGGTGTGCAAAGGCGACCGGATTGCCTATCTTGCACCAAATTCGATTGAGATGCTTGAAGGTTTTTATGGTGTATTCCAGCTGGGCGGAGTCATGGTCCCATTGAACATCCGCCTGAAGCCTGATGATTATTTGTTCATCCTTAACCACAGTGAATCAAAGGTTTTGTTCGTGGACCAGGATTTATATCATTTGATCCAGCCAATCAAGGATCAGCTCGAAAGCGTTCAGCATATTATTGTCCATTACAAGGAAAATAGCCTGGATGAAATCAATTATGACGAATGGCTTTCACAGCAATCTGCTGAAACTTTTAAACGTGAAGAAATCGAAGAAAATGATGTCTGCAGTCTCCTGTATACAAGCGGTACGACCGGAAATCCAAAAGGAGTCATGCTCACTCACCGGAATAATTATCTCCACGCGCTGAGCACGATGCACCATTTACGAGTCAGCGATGAGGATGTCCTCCTGCATGTCCTGCCAATGTTCCATGTCAATGGCTGGGGATCGCCATTTTATTACACAGCGAACGGCGCTTCACAAGTATGTCTGCGAAAAACGACGCCCGAGACAATTTTCAACGCGCTGGAAAAACATAAAGTCAGCGTCATGCATATGGCTCCAACTGTGTTGAATGCGCTGCTGCAGTATTTTGAAAAGAATGTCCCGACCATCGAACAGCAGGTACGGGTAGTCATCGCTGGTTCTGCACCGCCGCCGGCTTTCGTCACCCGGGTGGAAAAAGAACTGGGCTGGGAGTTCATCCAGGTGTACGGGATGACGGAATCCTCACCGTTAAGCACGATTTCAACGATCAGGTCGCATTTGAAGAAGCTGCCTTTGAATGAACAATACCGAATGAAAGCAAAAGCAGGCGTATCCATGATTGGCAGCCAGGTAAAAGTCGTGAATGAGCATGGGGAAGAAGTTGCCCATGATGGCAGGGAAATTGGAGAAGTTATAACCCGAAGCAATGGAGTCATGAAAGGCTACTGGAAAAATGAAGAGGCGACGATGGAAACGATCCGTAATGGCTGGCTTCATACCGGGGACATGGCAACCGTCGATGGATACGGTAACATTGATATCGTCGACCGCAAGAAAGATGTTATCATCAGTGGCGGCGAAAATATTTCCTCCATCGAAGTCGAGGGTGTCTTGTATGATCATCCGTCGGTCCTTGAAGCGGCAGTCATTGCCGTTCCTCATGAAAAATGGGGTGAGACTCCGCATGCCTATATTGTGCTGCGAGAAAATGAGCAAGTCACAGAACAGGAACTCATTGCTTTTTCCAGAGAAAAGCTTGCCCATTTCAAAGCAATTACAGGAGTGACTTTTGTAAAAGAACTGCCGAAAACGGCTTCCGGGAAAATCCAGAAAGTTCATTTGCGTAACGAATATTGGGAAAGCAATGGAAAGACTGGCAGATTTGTAAACTAATAGGCCTGGGGGGATGCCTTGCTATTGGCATCCTTTTTTTTATTGTAGTACAAGAATTTATATACACTTTGAGATTGGTACAGCTGCAGCGGGGGTGCTTCTGCACATTTAGTTTGGTAGGAATTTATATAATAATTTAGTTGTAAATATTACATGTTTTTTCTTAATCCAGCTCCAGCGCCTAGCCCCTCGAGTCGCTTCGGTCCGCCCAATGAAGTCAAAGAACGACTACACCGGTCAGCCCTCCAGCGCTTGTCGGGGCTGACCAAGGCGCTTGCGCTTTTTGTTCAGTTACCTTTGGCATGTTGTTTTATTGTGTGATATACATAGATTAGATGTTAACTATTAGGATGGAAAGAGGGAGAAAATGGAGATTAACGGACAGGTATCCGGAAATAGGGTTATTTCAATTGACCGGATGCGGGGCTTTTCATTATTGGGTATTTTTCTCGTAAATATGATTTCATTCCATTCGCCGTATTTTTATATTGATCCAGAGACATGGTGGGGTGGAAGCGAAAATTTATTTACATACCGGTTCATTGATATAATTATCCAGGCCAGCTTTTACCCGCTGTTTTCGATGCTGTTCGGATATGGTCTGGTTATTTTAAGAGAACGCACGCTTGAAAAAGGGTTAAGCTTTAACCCTCTTGCTTTAAGAAGACTTTCAATCCTTTTGTTGATTGGTATCATCCATGCATTCTTGATCTGGCCAGGTGATATTCTCATAACTTATGCAATCTGCGGTTTTGTTTTCCTTCTGTTTATTGGGTGGAGTGCGAAGAGGCTTTTTATTGCCGGATTGGGTTTATACATAGTTCCAAACATCCTCCTGTTGTTGATGCTCGGTGCAGCATCAGTTGTTGATGGCGGAGAGGGATTTTCAATGTATGACGCACAAGCTGCAGAGCAGTCGATAACCATCTATCAAACGGGCAGCTATACAGAAGTGACACATTATAGAATAACTGAATGGTATAAAAATAATAACCTTGTGGGGTTGTTCTTATATTTGATCACAATTCTTCCTTTGTTCATGATAGGAGCTGGAGCGGCAAAGCTGAAATTGTTTGAAAATGTACGTAATAAAAGAGGTAAGATTGCAGTCGCTGCGGCTGCATTCGCAGCCCTTGGCCTGTTGATAAAAGCAATTCCGTACCTGTTTGGCAAAACGATGATGACGGATTATTTGCAGGATGTTTTTGGCGGTGTATTGATCGCGATGGCTTATGCATTAATTATTGCGCTCGCTTCTGAGCTAAAACAATTTGACAGGTTCTTCTACCCGATGGAGGCTGCCGGCAGGCTCTCCATCAGCAATTACCTGATCCAGTCCATCGTTTCGACACTGATTTTTTATAGTTATGGACTAGGGTACTACGGGGATTTGTCCATTTTCTCTGGATCAATGCTGGCGCTGATCATTTACATAATGCAATTGGCATTTAGCAGCTGGTGGGTCAAAAGGTTTTACTATGGGCCGGTAGAATGGCTGTGGCGGAGTGGCACCTATTTGAAAAAGCAGCGTTTTAAAAAAGGAGAAACCTGATGGAGAAGGTCATCATTATCGGCTGCGGAGGCGCAGGGAAATCGACACTTTCCCGGAAGCTGGGAGAAATACGCAACATAAAGGTGTATCATCTTGATGCATTGTACTGGAAACCGGGCTGGGAAATGACTGCAAAGAATGAGTG
This sequence comes from Bacillus sp. ISL-39, assembly GCF_018613295.1. Lineage (NCBI taxonomy): Bacteria > Bacillati > Bacillota > Bacilli > Caryophanales > Bacillaceae > Bacillus > Bacillus sp. ISL-39. Next base: position 16,128 of record NZ_JAGGQM010000016.1, on the reverse strand, counting down.
GGAAACACTCATCAAGCAAGTGATTGAAAAAGATTCATGGATCATGGATGGCAACTACGGCAGCACGATTGATATGCGGGCACAAGCAGCTGACACCATCATCTTCCTTGATTATTCTGCTCCAAGGTGCCTGTATGGAGTTTTCAAAAGGAGAATCATGTACCATGGCAGGACAAGGCCGGATATGAATGAAGGCTGCCCGGAGAGACTTGATTGGGATTTTATCAAGTGGGTCGCAAAATACAAGCGTGAAAAAGCTCCTGGAATTATTGCCAAGTTAGAAGAATTCAAGCTTCAAGGAAAAGAAATATACCATTTTACAAATCCTCGTGAAACAAACAAATTCATAGAAGAGCAGTCTATTAAAGGAGGACGTTAACATGAAATTCGCTACATATAAAAATGAATCTGGTCAGTTTATTGGAATCGTTCATTCAGATGGCAGTCGCGTTCTGCCGCTTTTGGATGCCTATGAAAAAATGGGTGGTGAAAATAATCTCCCGTCTAACATGATTGAAGCCATTACACATGGTGAAGTTTTTTATCAGGAAGCGGAAAAAACAATTCAATGGGTAAGAGCGAACAATCTCGACAGCGAGCTATACATCCCGTTAGAATCGGTGGAACTGCTTGCGCCGATTCCACGCCCGGCCAAGAATATTTTCTGTGTCGGTAAAAATTACGCCGAGCATGCGATCGAAATGGGCAGCAAGGATGATATTCCTGAACATGTCATGGTCTTCACAAAGGCACCTACCACCGTTATTGCCCACGATCAGAATATCCTTGCGCACAGCGAATTGACAGAGCAATTGGACTATGAAGGCGAGCTGGCAGTCATCATTGGCAGGAAAGGCAAGGCGATTAAAAGGGAAGAGGCATTGGATTATGTGTTTGGCTATACAATCGTGAATGATGTGACAGCCCGTGACCTGCAGGCGAAGCACAAGCAGTTTTTCATCGGGAAAAGCCTTGATACAACCTGCCCGATGGGACCATGGATTGTCCATAAATCAGCACTCGCAAATCCAAATAATCTGGATATAAAGACAACCGTAAATGGAGAAGCAAGACAGGATTCCAATACGGAAAACTTCATTTTTCCGGTAGAAGAAATCATTGCAGTGCTCTCCCAGGGAATGACACTTGAGCCAGGGGATATCATTGCAACCGGAACACCAGCAGGCGTAGGCAAAGGCTTCAAGCCGCCAAGGTTCCTGAAGGCAGGAGATACCGTTGAAATTACTGTTGAAGGAATTGGGACATTACGCAACAAGGTGGAGGGCTAACTTAAGCCTGGTCGGTTAATTTTAGTTTTTTTGGCGCCGTTATGATATGATATTTTAGAATTTACTATTAGGAGGACGGGTACATGATCCATGCCCATATGACAGCCTGGTTTTTGGCTTTGGTTTTATTCTTTGTAGCACTTGGTCTACATAAAAGCGGTAAGGAAAAGGGCGCGAAAATTGTCCAGATGGTCCTTAGATTATTTTACGTGCTGATTCTATTGACTGGTTTCTGGCTTCTGTTCAGCATCAATATCAACCTGATGTATGTGCTGAAAGCGGCAGTAGGCCTGTGGGTCATCGCCATGCTGGAAATGATATTAATCCGTACGAGAAAGAACGAAAAAGCGTCTGTATTGTGGGTTCAATTTGTTGTCGCAGTTCTGCTTGTACTGTATTTAGGTTTTTCACTTCCGCTTGGAACAGATATGTTCTAATATTTGTCGAAAGAAAGCTGTCTTCATAGGCAGTTTTTTCTTTTTTTGTCATATCTTAACCCAAAGAAATATGATAATTTAAGTTATAAGGGTTATTGGAGAAATATAAAAATTGGAGAATGCAATGGCTACGACAAAAAGCTGCTTTTACGAAAATGAACGACAACTTAATAGCTTTATAGAGGGCAATTCATTCAAAGAACACCGCAATCTGCTGGTACAGATCTTTTTCAGCCAAAGTGAAAAAGAAAAGCTTCAGCAATTGGAACGGACGCTTAAAAAGCAGCTTCCCGCCTCAACAGTGTTGAGCTGTGAAGCCGGGAACAGCTTCATGGAAGAAAAAAAGTATTTCATCACAATTACTGTTTTTGATAAACATGAACTCAATCCTATTCTTCAAGATCAGTACACGATCAATACCTTGAACAATCTAGTAGAAATCTCCCAGCAAGATATCCTTCACCTTAACGAAAGCCTCAAAGTGTCCGAGCAATACTATCGTTCATTGTTTGACAACAATGGAGATTTTGTCTATTCAACAGATCTGGCAGGAAATTTCACAAGTATCAATCAGGCATTCATGAAAACCTTCGGCTATACAGAAGATGAACTTATCGGCAGGTCCGCACTCGACTTTATCAACAAGGAAGATGTACACCGTGCCAAAATGCATTTCATTCAGGCTCTCAAAGGGAAAGATCAAACCTATACAATAGAAATCCCAATCAAGAGCGGCGAAGCGCAGATCTTTCAAATCAAAAATATTCCCATTACGGTTAATGGGGCTTGTGTAGGAACATATGGAATAGGGCGGAATATAACGGAACAGAAGAAAACAGAGGAAAAGATCATTCAGCTCGCCTATTACGACCAGGATACTGGGCTGCCGAACAGAATGAGATTTACCGAACAGCTTGAAGAGATGCTCCACCGCGCCAAGCATAAGAAAGAACTGCTTGCCGTACTTGTCATTGATATTGACCGTTTCAAGATCATTAATGACAGTCTGGGACATTACGCTGGTGATATTGTCTTAAAGGAGCTGGCGGAAAGGATCCTGGACCGACTCCCGGCAGGAGCTTATCTTGGCAGGTTCAGCGGTGATAAGTTCACCCTGATGCTGACAGAGAATGTCAGTATCGATCAGACGACAAGAATAGCCAGGGAACTGCAAAATCTGATTTCAATGCCTATGTCTTATCAAAATCAAGAGTTCATCGTCACAGCGAGCATCGGCATCAGCTCCTTTCCAGGAGATGGTCTAGATGAACATGTACTGCTGAAGAATGCTGATATTGCGATGAACCGTTCAAAAAACCAGGGCGGAAATAGGATTACTTACTTCTCAACTGGAATGAACGATCAGGCCATGGTTCGGCTTGAGCTTGAAAGCTATTTAAGAAAAGCGCTTCAAAAAGATGAATTCTATCTCTGCTACCAGCCGCTAATGGACTTGAAGTCTGGGGAGATTACCTGCACAGAAGCCCTCATCCGCTGGCAGCATCCTCATCTTGGCCTTGTATCGCCGGCACAGTTCATTCCTCTCGCAGAGGAAACAGGGTTAATTGAGGAGATTGGTGCGTGGGTGCTGACAACCGCCTGTGTCCAGACAAAAGCCTGGCAGCAGAATGGCTTCCCCAATCTCGGAATCTCGGTGAATGTATCAGCTTACCAGTTCCAGCAGCACGGTTTTATAGGTCAGGTGATCGATGCGCTGAAGGTTTCGCAGCTTGCCCCAGGATACCTTTCCCTGGAACTCACAGAGAGCGCCATGCTGAAAGATATAGTCTACAGCATTTCGGTTATGAAATCGTTGCAGGAGCTCGGGGTAAAGGTTTCGATTGATGATTTCGGCACCGGATATTCCTCGTTAAGTTATTTGCGAAATTTACCGATCGATACGCTGAAAATCGATCAATCTTTTATCAATAATCTCCATGACGACCCATCTGATATTGCAATCGTCAAGGCAATTATTACAATGGGACAGGGACTTTCCGTGAAGATTGTTGCCGAGGGTGTCGAAACGCATGAACAGCTGAATCTTTTGCGAGATATGGACTGCCATTATGCACAAGGCTATTACATTGAGAAACCCCTGGACATTGCTGCCTTTGAAAAAGGATTCAGGACAATGGAAAAAGTGGAATATACGATAAGATAAAAATCAGAGCCTGCACAATTGTGCTGGCTCTTTTCTTTACGAAATTCTCTCGATGACGGTCCGTTTCCCGTTGTTCAAAGTCAATTCGAATCTGTCATTTTGTGTTTCGAAGTAATCAAAATGGTGCTGGACACTGCAGATGTATTCTTCATTATCAAGAATCAAAAAATTGACTCCTGAAACCCCTTGTTCGTGATCAAGGAAGGTCAGATGGTTGTAACAATAGATGCAATCATAGATTGAAAAATTGAGCGAATTCAATGTAATGATAAATTGGACAAACGCTTCATCATTAAGCTCATCAAGCAAACGCTCGAACGAATAGATCAGCTGTTTCCTGATTCTGATCATTTCCTGATCCTGCAAAGTGATTTTTTCGTTGCCGGTTTGAATGCTGCCGTTATCCAGCAAAAAACCTTTGCACCATTTATGGTTTCTCTGCACTTCAACCTCTTGATGGATGAATTCATCGATGAGTGCAGCCTCTTCTGTTTCTTCATCAAAGAAAACCCATTGTGAATTAATATATTCTACTGTCCCGGCATTAAATGCGCGCGGCTGGAATTCAATTAGATTGCTTCGTTGTTGTCGATTCATTTGGATCCTCCGTTAATTATCGCTCACCTTCTTTGTAGACAGATTTTGGCGAATTTATAACATGTTCTAAAAGATAGGCAATTAACCAGTTGAGATGTATTTGCATAAGATGAGTAATGCTTAAGCAATGGTCAAGTGCTTTATGCAATCAAAAAGTTCCGCTGAAAGGAATGATGAAAAAATGTGTGGAATAACTGGCTGGGTAGATTATCGTAAAAATTTGGATCATGAACGTGAGACCATGGCAAAGATGGCGGAAACTTTAAGTAAAAGAGGTCCCGACGATACAAATATATGGACTTCGGGGCATGCTGGGCTGGGTCATAAAAGGCTGGTAGTTGTCGATCCTGAGGGCGGCAAACAGCCAATGACCAGAACACAAGGAGATAACCGTTATACCATTTGTTATAACGGAGAACTTTATAATACGGAAGACCTCAGAAAAGCACTGCTATTAAAAGGATATTCTTTTAGCGGTCATTCTGATACAGAGGTTTTGCTGACTTCTTTCATGGAATGGAAAGAAAACTGCCTGGAACATTTAAATGGGATTTTTGCCTTTGCTGTATGGGATCACCAGCAGGAACAGCTGTTCATCGGCCGCGACAGGCTTGGCGTGAAGCCGTTATTTTTCCTGGAAACAGCATCTGGTCTTATGTTTGCTTCTGAACAAAAGGCGCTGCTTGCGCATCCAGATGTGAAGACTGAGGTAGGCAGGGAAGGACTTTGTGAGGTGTTTGGGCTTGGGCCATCCCGTTCTCCCGGGGCAGGCATCTTTAAAAACATGAAGGAGCTTCGGCCGGGCCATGGATTGATTTTTTCAAAAAATGGACTGAAAATCTGGAGATATTGGAACGTGAAGAGTGAGGAACACACTGATAGCCTTGAAGAAACAGCTGAAAAGGTACGTGATTTATTTACGGATGCCGTCACCAGACAGCTTGTTTCAGATGTGCCACTGTGCACCTTCCTCTCAGGGGGCTTGGATTCAAGCGCAATTACCGCCATTGCTGCTAACCATTACAAGTCGGAGGGAAAAGGAAGCCTTCATACGTATTCTATCGATTACGAAGGCAATGACAGATATTTCAAGGAAAATGAATTCCAGCCAAACGCAGATACCTTTTGGATCAATAAAATGACGGAAACATACGGCACTGTCCATCATAACAGTATTATTTCACAGCATGATCTGGCAGACTTTCTGACAGAAGCTGTTCATGTCCGGGACCTGCCGGGAATGGCAGACATCGATTCCTCGCTCCTCTGGTTCTGCCGTGAAATCAAACAGGATTTTACGGTAGGACTTTCAGGTGAATGTGCAGATGAGATCTTTGGAGGCTATCCATGGTTCCACAGAGAGGAAGATTTGAATAGACCAGGGTTCCCTTGGATGAGGTCGATTAATGAGCGTCAAAACATGCTGAGGGACCACTGGCGGAAGAAGTTGAGTCTTGAAGAGTATATGATGGCAAAATACAACGATACAATTGCAGAGGTTCCAGTGCTTGATGGGGAGAACCATAGCGATGCCAAGCGGAGACAATTATTCTATTTGAATATCATCTGGTTCATGACGACACTTTTAGACCGCAAGGACCGGATGAGCATGGGGGCGAGCCTCGAAGTGAGGGTGCCTTTCGCCGACCACCGCCTTGTCGAATATGTCTGGAACATCCCATGGGAAATGAAGATGCACGGCAACAGGGAAAAAGGAATCCTGCGCAAAGCATTGGAGGGCACGTTGCCTGATGAAGTTTTGTACCGGAAAAAGAGTCCATATCCGAAGACTCACCATCCGGCTTATACCCATGCTGTTCAGGGAATGCTTTCAGATTTCATGGCCGATTCGAACAGCGCGCTGCATGAATTCTTTGACAGGGCCACACTGCAAAAAATGATTGAGACCGAGGGCGCGTCCTTCAAAGTGCCATGGTTCGGCCAACTGATGACCGGTCCGCAGCTGTTGGCTCAGTTAGCACAAATTCATATCTGGTTCAGGGATTATAATATTAATATAGCAGACTAAAAAAGCAAGCCCGAAAAAATGGGCTTGCTTCAATTTTTAATAATTATAGACATCTGGCTAATGCCACGTCCTCTTTTCGGAAGTGTGGCTTTTCCAGATGAATTGATGATCAATTTTATAAAATGACAAAATTAGCTTTTATGTATCGAAAAATTCTGTAAAATAAACAGTAAGGAATACTTGAGAGATAGCTGCAGGGGAAATGAGCCGGATGAGCCCATGGGATTTGTTTATGGAATGATGAGAAAGCGATTACGGAGTAGGAATGCATAGATTGAGCCTAGATGGGAAGAACAGCGAAAAAAGGAGGGTTCTATAACTTGTGGGATAACAGGGTGACGAAGTTATTGAATATTGAATACCCAATCATACAAGCACCAATGGCAGGAGGGGTGACAACCCCGGAACTGGTGGCATCGGTATCAAACGCTGGCGGCCTTGGGATGGTCGGTGCAGGATATATGGAACCAGGCCAGTTGACGAGTCAAATAAAGGAAATCAAGAAGTTGACGGACAAGCCATATGGAGTGAATTTGTTTATTCCGGGCGATTTTCGAATTTCAAAGTTTGATTTCGACTTGGCCTATAACAGACTCCAGCCTTTTCGTGATGAGTTGAATATAAAGGAAGAAGTCCCGGTCCTTCCAGAGTCGAAGGTGGATCATGTTAAATTCGCTCAGCTGCTCGACGTCATAATCGGAGAAAAAGTCCCTGTCTGCTCCTTTACCTTTGGCATACCTTCTGAAGAGGTCATCTCCAAGTTGAAAAGGGAGGGAATCATCCTCGTTGGAACGGCCACAAGCTTAAATGAAGCAGTGATAAATGAAAATGCAGGCATGGACATCGTCGTCGGGCAGGGAAGTGAAGCGGGCGGACATCGAGGAACTTTTTCGGAAGATGGCGGTGACCATCTAATAGGAACAATGTCGCTGATTCCCCAGCTAACAGAAAAGGTATCAATACCAGTAATTGCTGCCGGAGGGATCATGAATGCGAAAGGGGTTATAGCCTCACTCTGTTTGGGGGCAAAGGGAGTGCAGATGGGAACAGCTTTCCTCACCTGCAGAGAGAGCGGTGCCCACAAAGTTTACAAAGAAGCAGTTCTCCAGGCAACTGATACAGATACCGTACTGACCCGAGCTTTTTCCGGTAAATGGGCCAGAGGAATCAAGAATCAGTTCATTAAAGATATCGAAGAAAGTCAGGTTCACATTCCTGATTATCCAGTTCAAAATATATTGACCACCCAAATAAGGAAGGCGGCAGCCTCAGGGAATGACAGCCGGTTCATGTCGCTTTGGTCAGGGCAAAGCCCAGGGCTGGCAAAGGACCAAACCGTTAAAGAGCTGATCAGAGATATCGTTTCTCAGGCTGAGGAAACAAAGGCATCATTTTGATTTGCAGATGCCGTTAGAGTTTTCAGCTAAAGTAATGGACAAGGGGCATTTCAGAACCGCCATCGTCCAGGATACCTAGGAATTTTGTTCATCTAAAGGATGGCTTTTTATGAGAATGAGTTTAAGGACTAAAATGTTAATTATGTCTTTTCTTGTGGTTTCAGGCTCTATTTTTACTAGCGGATTAATCATGGTTTACAGTATTTCGGATGCTTTTCAGAAAGAGCTGGGTGAGCGGGCGACAGCCATAGCTAGAACAGTTGCACAAATGCCCAGTATCCGAAATAATGTCGGAAAGCCAGGTGGGGAAACTATTATCCAGCCGTTTGCGGAACGGACAAGGCTGGCTACCAATGTAGACTACATTGTGATCATAGATATGCACCGTATCCGGTACTCACATCCATCTGAAAGCCTTATTGGCAAGGAGTTTGTCGGTGGGGATGAGAAGGCATCATTGTCAGAACATGAATATGTTTCAAAAGCGAAAGGGACATTGGGTAATTCGGTAAGGGCTTTTGTCCCGATTATGGATGAGGAAGGAGTTGTCCAGGTCGGGGTAGCCGTTGTCGGGATTCTTACTCCAACTTTCCATTCTCTTGTAGGCCAGTATCAAAATGATATCTTCCTTTCGCTCATATGGGGATTGATGATTGGTCTGGTCGGTTCTTTGTTCCTGGCAAATAATATTAAGAAGCAAACTTTTAATCTGGAACCCTATGAAATTGCCAGGCTGGCCGAGGAACGTTCTGCAGTTATGCAGGCAATGGATATGGGAATCATCGCTGCTGATGAAAACGGGAAAATAACTTTTATGAATCGGCTGGCTAAAGAATACATGTTTAATGACTCAGAAAAAGAAATAACCAGGGACAATGGCCTGACAGAGCTTCTTCCTAATTTAAATGATAGTATATCAAAAGCCCTCCATAACACTCAGTCCATGCAAATCGTAAATCGGAGCATGAATATATTTAATAAAATTTACCTTGTATCTCTCTATCCGATTTATGTTAATGGTCGGCCGGCTGGCTCATTCATTACAATGGTGGACAAGACTGAAGCCAACCGTCTGGCTGAAGAGCTTACAGGGGTGAAGACGCTGGTGGATGCCTTAAGGGCTCAGAATCACGAATATATGAATAAGCTGCATAGCATTGCAGGGTTAATTCAATTGGAAAGGACCGAAGAAGCCCTCAATATTATAATTGATGAAACAACTGATGAAGAGGATATGATCCAATTTCTGAAGGATTCAATATCGGACTATTCTATTTCGGGCTTGCTTTTAGGCAAAAGGGCAAGGGCTCGGGAGCTTGGAATCCAGTTTCATTTTGACAGACGAAGTTATCTTCATCAGCTTTTGGATGGTTTCAGTCCAGGCGATATAATCACAATCGTGGGAAATTTGATTGAAAATGCCTTTGAGGCTTATTCGCCTCAAGAAAAGAATAAAATCGTCGAATGCTTTCTCCAGGGTGATGAAAATCATTTGATGATTATGGTACGGGACAAAGGGAAGGGCATCAGGGCTGAAGACCGGAAAAATCTTTTCACATATGGTTTTAGCACTAAGGCCAAGGAAGGCAGAGGGATTGGTCTCGCGCTTGTCAAGCAGATTGTCGAGACTCAGGGAGGAAAGGTCGAAATAGTATCCGAAATCAACAAAGGGGCAGAAATAACCATTGAAGTGGAAAGAAGGGGAGAGAATGATAAAAGTTTTTATAGTTGAAGACGATCCAATGGTTCTTGATGTGAATATTGGATTCCTGAAAAGGCTACCCTTATTCCAATTATGCGGTTCAGCCGCCTTGGGAGCAGAAGCAGTCAAAGAGATTCAAGAGCTAAAGCCTGATTTGGTGCTTCTCGATATGTTTTTACCGGACTTATCCGGAATGGAAGTAATGAAATCTATACGAGAACAGAATATTCCAACGGATGTCATCATGATCACTGCAGCAAGGGATGCCCCGACCATCCATGATTTTTTTCGGTTAGGTGCGGTTGATTATCTGGTGAAACCCTTCCGTTTTGACCGATTCAAATCGGCGCTCGAGGCATACGAGAAAATGTGGAATAAATTAAATGCTTCACCCAGCTTGAAGCAGGAAGACATCGACGAATTCAAACAAATGCATGGACAGGCAGAATACTTGCCAAAAGGCCTAAGTGAAAAAACACTGAAGCAGATTTTATTAGCATTGATGGAACAGAACGAACCCGTTACGTCCGAAAGCCTTGCATCCGTCATGGGGATGGCACGGGTAACGGTAAGAAGATATTTGGAGTATCTCGTACAATCTAAGAAGATCAGGGTGCATGTCCAATATGGAAGTGTTGGACGGCCAAGCCATTATTATTTTATTTAATTTAAACCTCTTATATTTTAAGACCAAAAAGACCAAAAAGACCATTATGGTCTTTTTCTTGTTGACGTAATGGAAGCGCTTTATAATTTGAATTATCAAAATATGGACAAAAAAATTTCATCAAAATGTCAATGTTTTGCCATGGATGGAGGAAGGGGCAAGTTGAACCAGTGATCCATTACCTTTTCCGGACAAAGCCAAGAATGATTTTAATTATGGTATTCCCACTGCTTTTACTAACTTTGTCATCTTGTCAAACACAGAAAGTGGCTGTTGATCACGAGCAGCTTAGCAAGGAAGAGAGAATCGTCATCCGGTTTTCTCATATCGTCGGGGAAAAAACTCCAAAAGGAATGGCTGCCAGGAAGTTTGCCAGCCTAGTCAAAGAGAAATCAAAAGGGTATGTCGAGGTCCAGGTATTCCCCAATGGTTATCTTTATAAGGATGGAGAGGAAATCGATGCGCTGCTAAGAGGTGATATCCAGATGATTGCTCCTGCAACAGCCAAAATCAGTTCCTCTGTGCCTGAATGGCAAGCTCTTGACTTACCTTTTGCATTTCAGGACACCGATGAGGTCCAAGAGTATCTTGACGGGAATGTCGGGGACAAATTATTGAAAGGGCTTGAGAGGGAAGGTTTTTATCCATTGGGCATGTGGGAAAATGGATTCAAGCAAATGACCAATATATCAAAGCCGCTCATCCAGCCTGAAGATTTCCGAGGATTAAGGTTCCGAATCATGCCAAGTGAGATAATCAGGCAGCAATTTCTAGAACTGAAAGCAGAAATACAATCCAATTCTTTCAATGAGGTCTATCAATTACTGGAGAAAAACGAGATCGATGGCCAGGAAAATACATACTCCAACATTGTCAGCAAAGGAATCCATTCCCAACAGAAGCATATGACAGTCAGCAATCATGGTTATCTCGGGTATGTCGTATTGTTGAAAAAAGAATTCTGGGACCAGTTGCCTGAAGATGTGCAGCAAATCCTCCAGGAATCCATTAAGGAGGTTACTGCCTGGGAAAAGAAGATGGCCAGGAAGTTGAATGATGAGAGTTTACAAGAGTTGAAGGATTGTGGATGTGTTGAAATCCACTATTTATCAGAAGAAGAAAAAGAATTATGGGAAGAAGCTTTCAAACCGATTTACCAGAGATTCATCAATCGGTTTGGAGCAGATTTTATAAAACAGCTTCCGAGGAACAAAGGGGCAGAACACTAACCTCAGGCTCTGTTATAGGATAGGTTAATGCTAATTCGCCAGCAAAATGTCTTCAGAGCCAAATAGTAAACAATTTTAAGGGGGAAATACAATGAATTTTAATTGGAAAAAGAAAGCGATCGCTGCAGTTGCTGGATTGTCAATAGTTTTGACATCAGCCTGCGGAAATGGAGGAAGCAGCGAGACGAGCGGTGAAGCAGCTGAAATCAAATATCAGGATTATCCAAAGACCGTTAAAATTGGAACTGCTTCACAGGGAGGCACTTATTTCATTGTTGGTGGAGGCTTAGCCTCATTATTAGAACAAAAGCTGGATATTACAGCTAATGTTGAAGTAACAGGGGGACCTGTCCATAATATGCAATTAACCCAGGCGGGTGAACAGGATATCGGAATGGTAACACTTGGTCCGGCTTATGAAGGGTATACAGGAACCGGGGAATGGACTGGCGGAAACAAGATGGAGGATGTCCGGATTGTTTTCCCAATGTATACCACACCGATTCATTGGTGGGCGTTGGAAGAGTCAGGGGTTAAGAAACTTGAAGATATTAAAGGTCAACGTGTTGGTGTTGGACCGGCTGGGGGGACTTCCGGAACCTACGTTCCATTAATCCATGATGTTTTGGGATTGGATACTGATAACGTGCAGGCTGGCGCAAGTGACATGGCTTCCCAACAGATGGATGGCCAGCTTGACATCATCGGATATGCAGCAGGTATTCCTATTTCTGCTGTATCTGAAATCGAAGTTCAAAGGAAAATCAATTTCTTTGGGATCGATGGGGAAATGAGGGATAAGGTCACAGAAAAGTTCCCATACTTCTTCCCGTTCACGATTCCTGCCGACACATATACAACACTGGATAAAGACATCGAGACAATTGCCATGTTCAACTTTGGAATTGTGCGTAAGGATGCCAATCAGGACTTTGTTTATGACCTGGTAAAGGCTTATCATGAAAATCATGACATGCTTGTAAAAACCCATGTATCAATGGAAGAAGCTGTAGAAGAAGCGATAAAGATTAATAAAGATGTTCCGCTTCACCCAGGGGCAATTAAGTATTACGAGGAAAAAGGAATTGAACTGCCGAAATCAGTCTATCCGCCAGAAATGAATAAAAAGTAGAATACTAACCTATCCCCTCTTATGGGGATAGGTGTATTTAAGAAGGTTGGTGTAAAAATGAGCAAGGAAAAAACAGAACAAACCGAATTGATCAATAAGCCCGTCCTTGAAATGCTCGAAGAAGCTGAAGAGGAGGAACAGGTCGAAAGTGCCACCGAGGCACGAAGGTTCACTGGCTGGACTAAGACCCTTTTCACCTCGATTGCTGTAATTGGTGCGCTGTTCCATTTATATATTTTAAACTTTAACCCGATTGATCCATGGCTATTCAGAAGCGCCCATTTACTTTTCGGAGCAGTTCTTGGCTTCATGCTCTTCCCAGGGTGGAAGAAAGCGAATGAAAAGATTCATATTGTCGATTGGGTCCTTATCCTGGCAAGCATCGGCATCTTTATCTATATATATATGAATTTAAAACAATTACTTTTCCGATTCGGCGTCCTGCCGACAACAATGGACTTTATCATAGCATTGGCAGGAATATTGCTGGTCCTTGAACTTACAAGGAGGACAAGTGGCTGGACGCTCCCGATTCTGGCAGGCATATTCATTCTCTATGCCTTCGTCGGTCCGTACCTTCCAAGCATCCTTAACCATAGCGGCTACAGTATTGAACGCTTTACTACCTATATTTATGGTCTTGACGGTGTATTCGGAGTTACGCTCGACGTTTCGTCCAAATATATTTTGCTTTTTATTATTTTCGGAGCGTTTTTGCAGATGTCGGGTGTAGGGCGCTACTTTATTGATTTTTCTTTTACCCTTGCAGGAGGAATGCGTGGAGGCCCGGCAAAAGTAGCCGTCATTTCCAGTGGTTTGATGGGAATGATGAATGGTACATCAGCAGGAAATGCGGTTGCAACCGGTTCGTTGACGATTCCTTTGATGAAGCGAGTAGGTTATAATGGCCGATTTGCTGCAGCAACAGAGGCAACTGCTTCGGCTGGGGGACAGATCATGATCCCAATCATGGGAGCGGGGGCTTTCCTGATGGCCGAAATTACCGGGATCCGCTATAGCGAAATTGTTATTGCAGCAACAATTCCGGCAATATTATACTTCCTTTCTGTATATTTCATGGTCGATTTCGAAGCAATCAAAAAGGGCATGAAGGGAATTTCAAGGAAAGATCTGCCGAGTCTGAAAAGCATTTTAAAGAAGGCGTATTTGTTTGTGCCAATCATCCTGTTAATCGGGATGCTGCTGCAAGGATATTCTGTTATCATGTCGGGAACATACAGCATTCTGGCTTGTCTTGCTATCAGCTGGGTTCGCAAGGAAACGAGAATGGGATTAAAGAAGGTCCTGGAAGCGTTAGAACTTGGAATGAAAAACACAATTCAACTATTAGCAGTTTGTGCCACCGCCGGCATTATCGTTGGGGTAATCGCCTTGACAGGGGTTGGCCTAAGATTCAGCTCCATGCTCTTTTCAGTGGCCGGAAACAGTGAATTCCTTGCTCTCTTGTTCGCTATGTTCATTGCGATTTTCCTCGGGATGGGTATGCCGACAACAGCAGCCTATGCCGTGGGTGCTTCCGTTGTTGCACCTGGATTGGTTAACCTGGGAATTGAACCACTGTTTGCGCATATGTTCGTCTTCTACTATGCTGTCATGTCAGCCATCACACCGCCAGTCGCTCTTGCAGCCTATGCGGCAGCTGGAATTGCAGGCACTGATCCGATGAAAACGGGAGTGGAAGCATTCAGGCTTGGAATTGCAGCCTTCATCGTTCCTTTTATGTTTATCTACAGTCCGCAATTATTGATGGTAGGAAGCTTTATGGAAATCTCCCTTGCTGTAACTACAGCAGCCATCGGAATTTACCTGCTTTCAGCCAGCGTCCAGGGATGGTTCGCGGGACGGCGCGCCATTTGGGTTACGAGGGTTTTGCTAGTCATTGCTTCCCTTCTATCAATTGATTCTGGCTTAAAGACAGATTTAATCGCGCTTGTGATCATTGCGTCGGCTGTTGCTGTCCAGCTGATCATCGTGAAAAAAGAGGCAGATAACACACTGGCAGTCTAGGATAGCAAATTGGGAATGGAGGAATCAGGGAGTCCAGGTTAGTGGGAATTCCCTGATTTTTTTTTTACATTTTTAGTGGAAAGCTAGAGTTATGGCGAAAATAAACTGATAGCCTGCTCTTGCAGCAGCGAGTCTGAAGATAACTTTACATAAATAAAGAATAGTAGGGAGAGATATAAAATGAACCAACTAGATATATCCGTAATACCAGGTGATGGAATCGGCAAGGAAATCGTTCCTGCGACACTGCAAGTCTTAGACACTCTCGCCGACCTTCATGGCGGGGTGAAGTTCCATTACCAAACCCATCCGTGGAGCTGTGAGTATTATCTTGAACATGGCCGGATGATGTCCGAAGACGGAATTGAGCAGCTTAAGCAAACAAATGCCATTTATCTCGGAGCGGTCGGTAATCCCCAGCTTGTTCCTGACCATATTTCTTTATGGGGCCTGCTGATTAAAATTCGCCGTGAATGCGAGCAAGTGATCAATATCAGGCCTGCAAAATTTATTGAGGGAATCAAATCCCCGCTTGCTGAACCTAATCATTTTGACTTTATTGTCGTCCGTGAAAATAGTGAAGGAGAGTATAGTGAATCCGGAGGGAGAATCCATAGCGGCGAAGATGAAATCGCGATCCAAAATGCGATTTTCACCCGTAAAGCGTCGGAAAGGACAATCCGCTATGCCTTTGAGCTGGCGCAGACCAGAAAGGGCAGAGTCACGAGTGCGACCAAATCAAATGGAATAGTCCACAGCATGCCTTTCTGGGATGGGGTATTCAACGAAATCAGTGCTGAGTTCCCGGGGATTGAAACGGAAAGCAATCATATTGATGCTTTATGTGCCTTCTTAGTTTCGAAGGCACACCATTTTGATGTCATCGTTGCCAGCAACCTGTTTGGCGATATCCTGACCGATCTTGGAGCGGCGATCATGGGAAGTATTGGCATCGCACCTGCAGCGAATATCAATCTGACTGGAAAATATCCGTCTATGTTTGAGCCTGTCCACGGCTCAGCGCCGGATATTGTAGGCAGGGGTATCGCAAATCCAATCGGGCAGCTTTGGACCGCAAAAATGATGCTCGACCACCTTGGGCTGAATGAACTCGGCACTTTATTGCTCCGTGCAATCGAAGAAACAATTACTGAAGGTGTAAAAACACGAGATATCGGCGGTTCTTCAAATACACAAGACGTCATCACCTATATTAATTCAAAGATCCTAACCTATTAAAAGGGCACACCGGATCAGAAAAATAAAAACTCCCGGCTGGAATTCAACATTCTGGTCGGGAGTTTTTAATTACATTAAATGTTTGCGAGATAATCGTACCCTTATGCAGCAGCATCGCTTCCTATAAGGATACAATTAAGGGCAAATCGTACCCTTATGCAGCAGCATCACTTCCTATAAGGATACAATTAAGGGCAAATCGTACCCTTATGCAGCAG